>NZ_JACGVN010000008.1:0-195955 GCF_014077245.1 Colwellia sp. BRX8-9 | reverse complement strand
ACAGCCAACAAAAGTTAAGCAGTGTTGCGAGAAGACTTAACGAAAGACCAAGAAAGACGTTAGAATATGAAACACCAGCAGAGAATTTTAATCTATGTGTTGCATCCATCATTTGAACTCAAGGCGCTAAGCGGAAGTTAGCTTCAAAATATTTGCGATATATTTTCTAATCAATTATTCGTGTCTTATTACTGAGAAGTCTTAGTAATAATCTAAAAACACCCAGATGATATCCTAATCCATTGATTTTATGTGTAATAACCTCGAATTTTATATTGGATATTACTGCGAAGTCTCAGTAATATCCAAGTTCTGACAAAAATATAAAATTTGTATTTCCTAAAGCTATGAAATTATGGGATATTAATGTCAATTAAATAATATTTATGGGACGGACATTACTGAGAAGTCTCCATAATAAACTGTTACAAGGATCGTCGAAGTATGCAGAATGTTTTCCTGTTAAGTCTAACTATCATGCTTTTAGGGTGTTTTTCATCAAAAGCAGAGGAGCAACAAACTCCGACAAACTTTGAAAAATTAGACCAAGTTTTATCTCATACTATCTTTCAAAAAAATTCGAAAATCACTCTCAATATTATCGAACCGTGTAAAGCTGAGTTCATTTCAGAATGGTCTAGTGAAGTAAGCAAGAGAAAAGGGTTCTATAGCGTAAAAACTTTTGTCTTAGTTGATTTTAAAAATAACTTTAAAAATACAACTTTTACTTCTGCGCACGTAACATCTGAGGATGGACATAGCTATCAAAGTTGGGGAGATGTAATCGATTTAAACTTATTTGAAAATAGTCCTGTAAAAAAAGTTGTTTTAATGAATTCAAATTCAGATGAGTCAGTTTCTAGCTATAACACTGATTATATTTCCATTGGAGTCGGCGAACCAGAAAATTACGATAAAATATCAGAGTTATTAAAAGTTATTGATTTGGTTTCTAGTGGTTGTAAATCCTTGTAACAAGCCATTCAAGCAGGACAAATAACAGTTGGCTATTTGCTCCTTCGTCGCTTATTTTAGCCAACTATCATTTGCCTCTTAATGGAGCGTTATGTGTATCGATAATATGAAGTATCCAACTGAATTAGATGTTATAAAACTAGGCTTATTCGTAAGATGTTTGGCATGCTTTATTTTTATTTGCTCATTAATTGCAGGAATAGGTCTTACGTTTGCATTGTTTACGGAACAATTTGAATTTGGTTTCATTTTAGGTTTTACTGTTGTCGGTTTTATGTTGCACATATCCGGTAGTGTCACATTTAAAGGTTATGCACCTAAATATTTACTTTTTGCTCATGCTCCAAAGTAAATACACATAACAAGCCATTCAAGCAGGACAAATAACAGTTGGCTATTTGCTCCTTCGTCGCTTATTTTAGCCAACTATTATTTGCCTCTTAATGGGGCGTTAGGTAAGTAAATGGATTTCGTAGAAAAGTTTCACATTCAGCATAAAAAAAGAATCATGTATTCATTAATTGCTATGGCGTTTTGGATTCCTGCTTTAATAATCAATTATTACGATTTAACCTTTTCAATTCTTCCTTTACGCACAGATTACTTTGCGCTTATTATTCAAAGTATAGGTTTAGTTTTTATTTTTTTAGCTTATTATCAATCTTTTTGTCCTAGCTGTAATAAGTTAGCTGGTTCTGGTTGGAAAATAGATAAATGCAAAAAGTGTGGTGTTAAACTTACCTAACAAGCACTTCAAACGGAACAAAAACAGTTGGTTAGGTTCCGCTTCGCTTCACATTTTAACCAACAATTTTTGTCCGCTTAAGTGGGCGTTATGTACATATCGTATGAGTCACTTGATAGTGAATGTGACAAGATATCTGATCATACTAAATTTAATAAGGATGTTTAATGGAAAAGCTTAATGTTGTATATGCAGTAATTATAAGTACTTTAGTTTGCTTAGGTGGATATTTGTACAATGATTTAATGTCAGAAAAAGTTACTGTTAAATTACTGGAAAAAGAAAAAAACGAATTGAATTTAATAATCAATGATTTGAAAAAATTAAATAAAAAAAACTCAATTAAATTAGAGCAGTCAAATATACTTCTCAGTAATCTGCAGAATGAATTTCTTCTATTTAAAGGAATGCTAATCGTAGCAAAAACTGATTTAAAGGATTCTGAGAAAGTCGAAGCTATTGATGTTTTAGTAAAAGAAGAATCTCTATCTGAGGATGAGATGGTGAATTTACAGGCTTTTTCAAAAAAAATTATTGATGAAAGTAATTATGACTCTCGCCAAGATGTTGATGAAGAGTTTGAACAAGAAGAAGTTGACCATGAATGGGCTTATGAATACGAACAAAATGTTAGAGAATTAGTTCAGAATGATGACAAGTATGGATTTGATATACAGTCCCTTTCTTGTAAAACTACAGCGTGTAAATTAAAAATGACAGCAGATGAGTCTAATAGTATGTATTTAGGCGCAATGCTTTCAAAAGTTATTCAAGAACAAAGTTGGTATGATAAAAATGATAGCATTAATTTTAATCCAGTAGTTACTGATGGACAAATAGTCGTAACAGTTCATAGAGATTTTTCGGGTCAATAAAATGTACATAACAAGCCATTCAAGCAGGACTTTTAACTGTTGGTTAGGTTCCGCTTCGCTTCACATTTTAACCAATAATTAAAAGCCTCTTAATGGGGCGTTAGGCAACTTTACAAGGATGCAGTGTGAATAGAGTAGCTGTGTGTTTACTAATTATTATTTTAAGTGCTTGTGATGAAGATACTGAATCTAAGAAACTAGCCCAAAATATCTTTCCTTCAGTTATAGAATATCAACAATGCTTAGAGAATATGGATCCTAGTGATGACCAATATCATAAAGTAGTTATTGAATTTGATTCTGGTGGTTATAGTGGTATTGGGTGGGCAGTTTATGATGATTCTAATTGTGAAACACTGGCAAATAGAAGTCATGATGTTAATTCACATTACCCTATGCGTTTAGGTTATCAAGTCATAAATAAAGACGGAACTACAGGGCATGAATTGATTTTTGCGGATCCTGAAAATGCAGGTAAATCTGGTACAGTTTATCACATTGAAAATGACGTACTTTGTTTTGCCGTAGGAACGGTAAAGTTAAATATTGGATTTACTAATAGGCCAAACTTAAGTTCTATAAACTTTACGTCTGCATCGATTAACGGCGATTTTTCCAATTTAGAAATAGATAGAGATAACTGCTTTAAAATCAATATGGGTGAATAATTTGCCTAACAAGCTACTCAAGACGGACGCTAAACAGTTGGCTAGCTTCGTTCCTCGCAATTTTAGCCAACAATTTATCGCCGCTTAGTAGGGCGTTATCGATACAAAAACTAATCCGAAATTAACTTTAGCCTTTTAGTGCTAATGTCTTCTTTGTGGCAATAGCTGACTTTAGCTTTTGTGAAGTCATGAGCATATTAAGGAAAATTTTCACTAATATGTATTTCATGTTTGTAGGCTGTTGAAATTCAAAGCCGATAGTGGAGTTTAAATCCAGATGTTGACTATGGGGCTAAATTTACCGTTAACTAAATAATAAATCAAAGTTCGCTTTACTAATACCTAAATTCACTAACAACGGATAAAACTCCGATAGACGCATATATCAAATATTATTATCATGTTTCACTCGAAATTCATTAATATACTTTAGAATGATTTATTACTTAAAATCAACAGATTGAGTTTGTAGTAATACCAACGGATAACAATTCAAACCAACTGATTACAAGTCAGTTGCTAGGTGGTAGGTAAGTATTGAAATTACTGTTGTGTAGTGTGGTTTAAGTGGTGAATTATAATAATTAGCACCACTCAGTTTTAATCCATTACACTACTAAAACACTCGTTTTAGGTGGTTTAAACCCGATTGTTACGATGA
This sequence comes from Colwellia sp. BRX8-9, assembly GCF_014077245.1. Lineage (NCBI taxonomy): Bacteria > Pseudomonadati > Pseudomonadota > Gammaproteobacteria > Alteromonadales > Colwelliaceae > Colwellia > Colwellia sp. BRX8-9. The sequence continues at coordinate 192,031 of NZ_JACGVN010000008.1, read as the reverse complement.
TTTATCTCTAGTTGACGGTGAAATTCAATCCTCTAATTATGTTTTTATATTAAAAACAACTTAAACTGATGTTTTTAAAATTTTGTAATAAATTCAACTTGTTGATGCGTTTTTGGTGTCAGGTTGTTTTACAGTGTTACTAAATTAAATATTGCGTAAATTACCATCATGTTGATATATTAGATGTTTTTTTTTTTTGCATGATTGTTGTATTAAAGAACGTATCGCTAATATGTACAATTTTAACTACCGACCATAAATTTATGGAAAATGGATTAAAAGGAAAATAAAAATGAAATTTAAGGTTTTAAGAACGGCAATTACTGGTTTAATTTTTTCGGTTAGTTGTTTTTTAAATATTGCAAATGCAGGTTTAATAACGAAAGATTACGTCGCTCTGAACGATGGTCTCATCACAATAGACACCACCAGCAATCAAGAATGGCTAGATGTATCCATATTCGTGGGAATGAATCTCCAGCTGTTGAGTGGGACGAATCAATGGAGCGATGCAGGTTTCCGTTTGGCATCTACGGTTGAAATATTTAATTTATATAAAAATGCCGGAATCTTGTATATTAATGATTACAATAACATATACGATTTAGGAGATAGCTCAAGCGCAAATGCAGCAAGCCAATTAGCGTCACAACGTTTGTATAATATGCTAGGCGGGTCACCTGCTAATTTCGGTGGGCGAAGTGACATCCACGGATTACAGTCAGATGCCGATAACGATGGTAATGCGTATTTGGCACGTCTACAGACGTCGGGCAGAGCCGCCATAAACACAAATGGGGATTCGTGGGGAGTAACATATACAAGACATGAAGCCGTAGGTGCATTTTTTGTTCGAGACATTACAGATGTCCCAGAACCTTCGACACTTGCTATTTTTGCATTAGGAATGATTGGTTTAGCATCACGTCGATTTAAGAAACAATATTAATATAGTTTTATAAAACTTTTTGCGATAAAACATCAATTGTCATGATTGGTGTTTTTTTTGTTTCTGGTGGTTGGTAAATCAGGTTGTTTCATCGTAAAACCATCACCATAGGATTAAGTATCCTTTGTTATGCCATATAAACAAAGACTTCTGACGATTACATTTAAATAATTAACACTGCTTAAGCCTAAATTATGATTTTAACACCAAATGATTCCCGTCGAGTGTTGGCAATGATGGCTTATCTCTCTGTCAGGAACAGGATAGATTGAACACTATAAACAGCTTAAACATCAATTACTGCTAACGTCCGCTACCGTATCTTTGCCGTCGTTAGGCATTAATTGAGCCTTAGCGCAACTGCTAGCCATAAGCAGACGGTCAGGGGTGTCATCAAATTTCAGCGAGATGAGGTTATACGAATGAATGAGACTTGACTGACTTTGATTTGACACTATTGAAATTGTGAATTACTCCTTAAGTTATGTGTTTTTGGTATTTTTATCCAAGTAAAGTGTCAGAATTCTTTACCCTTTCTCATATTAAATAAATGTAACTTCAACTAACGTATTGTATTTTAGATATAATTATATAACGGTATAAATCGTGCTTTAATACACATAATAGACAGCGGTCTCTTCCTATTTTCTAATTCTAAGCGCTTCCCGTGTTGAGTTTTTTTGATCTGAAGTCCTTACCTCAGGAATAAATTGTCCTCTTATGGGCATTTCAATTAACGTGATATGGAAATACCAAATGAAATTTAAATTTTTAAAATCAAGCTTGACTGGATCGCTTTTGGCTGCCACTTGTTTAGTTAATGTTGCAAATGCAGGGTTGATTTTTACGAATACATCAAACATCACATTAAGTGCTAGTCAGGTTGAATCAGGTGGGGATACTACAGCAAATCAGGATGTCGCAGGCGGTTTAGGTGGCACGCTTTTGGCTTACACGGCTACAGCGCCAAACAGCGGAGGAAACTATGCTCTTTCCAATTTAAATGACGGCGATATTGGCATCGGTATTACAAGTGATGGCTTGTATGCGTTACATTCTAATGGCGATCTTCGATTGGCATTCGGTGCAGACACGTTATTAGGTGGAATCGCAATTTATAACGGTTACAGCAATCGAGACGATGGTAGTTATAAGCTAATTGACGATACGGGGACAACCCTAGGAGCTTGGAATGTCAGTACGACTAGTGGAGGGACGAATAACGGCGTCGATTCCTTCTGGCTTACATTTAACACCCCCGTCACGAGCGCTTACCTAACACTAAGATCAACAAACATCGAGAACAGCAAGGCAAGTTACCGTGAGATACAGGTATTTTCGAGCTCAGTGGCTGTGCCTGAACCATCTACACTTGCCATATTTGCATTAGGAATGATTGGTTTAGCATCACGTAGATTTAAGAAACAATCTTAATATAGTTTTTTAAACCTGATTCTAGAGAACATCAATTGTAATGATTGGTGTTTTTTTGTTTCTACTGATTGGTAATATTTTAACGGTAAAAAATTTCGACACCTATTGATTTATTAACCGTGGTTTTCATTCAGAATCACTACCATAGGATTAAGTATCCGTTGTTATGCCATGTGAATAAAAACTTCTGACTATCGTCACTAAATAATTAGCACTACTTGAGTATGTTTTTTCTTTTTAAACCCCAAAATAATTCCTGTCGAGTTTCTGCTATGGTGGCTTTGTTCTCATTCAGATTTAATGACTCAATGACAGAAGTCATCATCAAAAGACTTATATTTTTATCTATGGCGGAACTTCCGCTTTCGTATCTAAGCCGATTTAAATAGAGGTGAATATTAGCCACCATTTTTGACCGCTTCGGTCTCAGAACTTCCGCTAAAAAATCAAAAGTCTATGACTGGAGTTCCGATATTGCGGTCATAATATCTCTAACGCGGAACGTTAACTATTCACACAGTCTGTGGCAACAGCAAAGGTGGTTTGCACGTCTAAGCTTATTTCTATGTGATCACTTAGCTTCTTATATTATCTCTAGATTTATCTTTATCATTATTTAATAAACACACTTTTGCAGAGCTTAACCGTGCAGCAAAAAAATTAGAAATAAACAGGAACCCACATATGGGCCTATCTAGAAGTATTTACCCAGTGTAATTAGCTTCACTTTGTATGTGTCGATATAAATTTTAACATTGAACATAAACAAAATTCCAAAATAAATTCTCAAGTTGCCGTGAATTCTCAACTTAAGTGGCGGTGATCATTAAATCATGCACCAATTACTGTCATTGATAAAATTTCATGCACCAACGAAGTGCTTTTAAATAGCCTTTTTTTTATTATTTACCTTAAGTTTATGAATATTAAGTGTTTTAGTCTTTGGCATAACATTTGTATTGTTATGTACAAATCATAAATAAGGCTAAACATAATGAAAATGGTTAACGCAATAATAAAACCTTTCAAACTGGATGATGTCAGAGAAGCAATTTCTGAAATTGGTGTTGAAGGACTAACCGTCAGTGAAGTAAAAGGTTTTGGACGACAAAAAGGTCATACCGAACTGTATCGTGGTGCTGAGTATCAAGTGGACTTTTTACCGAAAGTGAAACTTGAAATTGCTGTCAATGATGATGTTGTTGAACGCTTAGTCAAAGCAATTACCGAGTCGGCGCACACAGGTAAAATTGGCGATGGTAAAATATTTGTCTATGACTTACAGCAAGCTGTACGTATTCGTACTGGTGAGCAAGATGTTGAAGCTATTTAAGGGGTAAATCATGGAACAAAATATTTTTCAATTACAGTATGCAATGGACACTTTCTATTTCTTGATATGTGGTGCTCTTGTTATGTGGATGGCCGCGGGTTTCTCTATGTTAGAAGCCGGTTTAGTGCGTGCAAAAAATACCACAGAAATTTTGACTAAAAACGTCGCGCTTTATGCTATTGCTTGCATGATGTATTTGGCCTGCGGTTACGAAATTATGTACGGTGGTGGTTTCTTCTTATCTGGCATCGAAACAATCGATGCTGATGCGGTATTAAAAGAATTTTCTGGCCGTGAAGATGGTTTTAATGGCGGAGCTATATATTCCAAAGCGTCTGATTTCTTCTTTCAAGTGGTCTTTGTTGCAACAGCGATGTCGATTGTTTCTGGTGCCGTCGCTGAACGCATGAAATTATGGGCATTCCTTATTTTTACCGTTGTGTTAACTGCCGTTATTTATCCACTTGAAGGTAGCTGGACTTGGGGCGGTAATGCTGTCTTTGGTTTGTATACCCTAGGTGACTTAGGTTTTTCTGATTTTGCTGGCTCGGGTATTGTCCACATGGCAGGTGCATCAGCAGCATTAGCGGGTGTCTTGTTACTTGGCGCACGTAAGGGTAAATATGGAGCAGATGGTCGTATTAATGCCATTCCAGGTGCTAACTTACCTATGGCGACATTAGGCACATTTATTTTATGGATGGGTTGGTTTGGCTTTAACGGTGGTTCAGTTTTAAAGCTTGCTGATATTAACAGTTCACATTCAGTTGCTATGGTCTTTTTAAATACCAATGCAGCGGCCGCTGGTGGCGCTATTGCCGCGTTAATTTTTGCGAAATTATTATTTAAAAAAGCAGATTTAACCATGACATTAAACGGGGCATTAGCGGGATTAGTCGCTATTACTGCTGAGCCTTCAACACCCACGGCATTGCAAGCAACCTTGTTTGGTATGGTCGCTGGTGTCATCGTTGTCTTGTCAGTGGTTGGTTTAGATAAACTGAAAATAGATGATCCAGTCGGTGCTATCTCAGTACATGGTGTCGTTGGTTTGTTTGGTTTACTGCTTGTTCCTCTTACTAACCCTGCTTCAAGCTTTAGTGGACAATTAATCGGTGCAGCAACCATCTTTGTCTGGGTATTTAGTGCAAGTTTTGTGGTCTGGTATGTACTTAAGAAAGTTATGGGTATTCGTGTAACTGAAGAAGAAGAGTATCAAGGTATGGATAAATCAGATTGTGGTATGGAAGCTTACCCTGAATTTACTTAATACCAACTAGTGTTATCTATATTAACAAGATAAATCATAAAACAGCCTCAGGGCTGTTTTTTTATGTACAAGATAAAGGCTAATACTTTTAGCTGCACAGAAATTATCAGTACTTGCGCCGATACTAATAAAAGTGCGTTGGCATAGCTGTAAAAAGCAACACGGTTTTATCTTATTTTATTATCGTAAATGATTTACTGTGAATTTTAAGAAACTGTGTAAAATTGAAATATTAATATACATTACATTTTTGGGAATTTTGATGGCAAGAGAACAATTCGGTATTTGCGCAGAACCTAGTTTGCACGGTTATTATCTGATGTTTAATGTTTTAGATGATAAAAATGCTCATGTTCGTCACGCACTTTCTCGATTACCTGCCTTATTCGATCATTACGCAGATCGTTTTTCAGAATCTAACTTAGCTGGTGTTATTGCTATCGGTGCTAACTATTGGGATGAGTTGTATCCACAAGGAAGACCTAAAAATTTAAAGCCTTTTTCCGCGCTTGAATGTGATGATCGCGCAGCTCCTGCTGATAGTTATGATCTTTATATCGAAATAAGAAGCGACCGTGCAGACGTTAATCATATTGTTAGTACCAAGGTTTGTGCTTTATTAGCCAACAGCGTTGAACTGGCTGAGCAAGTGCGTGCCTTTAGGTTTCTTGATGGTCGTGATTTAACGGGCTTTGTTGATGGCACAGAAAACCCACAAGGTTCACACCGCCGCAAAGTTGCGCTAATTGCGAATGAAGAGAGTGAAGAGTTTGCAGCAGGCAGTTATTTACATATTCAACGTTATCGCCATAACTTGAACTTATGGGATAACTTAAAGGTTAAAGACCAAGAAGATATTTTTGGACGAACAAAACTGGATAATGAAGAATATTCCAATGAAAATAAACCAGCGACCGCGCATACTAAGCGAGTAAACCTTAAAGACGAAGACGGTAACGCTATCGAAATAGTACGACAAAGTATGCCGTATGGTGATATGAAGTTACAGGGCTTGTTTTTTGTTTCTTATTGCCGCTCGCCTGAGCCATTTGAGATGATGTTAAAAGCCATGATTCAAAGTGATGCTCATGGTCATTTTGATCATCTACTTAAATATACCCAAGCAGAAACTGGCGCATCTTTTTTTGCACCAAGTTTGAATTTTTTAGCTAAGTTGGCACTTTAATAAACCGGTAAAATCGCGATGTTACTATGGCTCACTGTCTTCGAACTCAGCTTAATTTAAGTTTCTTGAAAAAAGTAACTCTAATTTAGCAATGGTTTCTTTTATTTGTCCAACATGGGTTGGGGCAATAAAAATAGTATCATCACCGGCAATCGTACCCAGTACTCCATCGCTTTTACTTAAGCTATCAAGTAAGCGAGCGATTAACTGGGCAGCGCCGGGGCTTGTTCTAACAATAATCATGACTTCATTGTATTCAATATCTATCACTAGTTGGCGTAAAGGGCTTTTCGCTGTGGGAACGCCTAGTTCAGCTGGTAAACAATAAACCATTTCTTGGCGAGCGTTGCGGGTGCGAACTGCGCCATATTTACTGAGCATACGTGAAACCTTTGACTGGCTGATATTATCAAAACCTTGTTTCTTCAACGCATCAACTATATCGCCTTGAGAACCAAACTGCTCTTGCTTTAATAAATCTTTAAAAGCTTGTGTTAATGCTTCTTGTTTTTGTGAAACTGTCATAATTTAACGGTACTCTTTATTATTTTTCTACTACACTTTTTTTAATCTTAAATTCTTAATGATGAGGAAGTAAGACCTAAGTATTATTTCATTAAAAGTATTATACGGTATCCTAATGCCATATATAGTTTAATATTAATTGTTTTTTAGTGGCCGATGCTATATCTTTTGGGCACGAAAATTTACGTATTTACTCAAATATTCTTTAACTACCGGAGACATCAAATGAAAGTTGCTGTTTTAGGCGCTGCTGGCGGAATTGGCCAAGCGTTATCATTATTATTAAAAACTCAATTACCAGCGGGTTCTGAGCTATCTTTGTATGACGTAGCACCAGTTGTTCCAGGTGTTGCTGTTGATTTATCACACATACCTACAGCTGTTACCGTTGAAGGTTTTGGTGCTGACGCATTAGGCGACGCATTAACAGGCGCTGATATCGTTTTAATTCCAGCAGGCATGCCACGTAAGCCAGGTATGGATCGTGCTGATTTGTTCGCGGTTAATGCGGGCATTATTAAAACATTAGCAGAAGGCATTGTTGCTAACTGTCCTAAAGCGTTAGTCGGTATTATTACTAACCCAGTTAACGGCACGGTTCCTATCGTTGCTGAAGTCTTCAAAAAAGCAGGTACTTACGACGCAGCTCGTGTCTTTGGTATTACTACGCTAGATGTTATTCGTAGTGAAGCGTTCGTTGCTGAATTAAAAGGCTTAAACGTTGCTGAAGTTAAAGTTCCAGTAATTGGTGGCCACTCAGGTACCACTATTTTACCACTTCTTTCACAAGTTGAAGGTGTTACTTTTACTGATGAAGAAATTGCTGCTTTAACACCTCGCATTCAAAACGCAGGTACTGAAGTTGTTAACGCTAAAGCCGGTGGTGGTTCTGCTACTTTATCTATGGGCGCTGCTGCAGCTCGTTTTTGTATGTCTTTAGTTAAAGGTTTACAAGGCGAAGATGTGGTTGATTACGCTTACGTTGAAGGCGCAGGTGAAGATGCACAATTTTTCGCACAACCGGTACGTTTAGGCGTAAATGGCGTTAGCGAAATTTTATCTTACGGTAAACTAAGTGCTTTTGAAGAAAAAGCGAAAGTTGATATGTTAGACACATTGAAAGCTGACATTACTGAAGGTATTAACTTCATCAAAGGTTAATTTGTTGAACGTTAGCATTAGCTTCATGCAGTAAATTTATATTTATTGGCTGATGTTTTTGCAATAAAAAAAAACCGCTGCTCTGTAAAGACTAGCGGTTTTTTTATCTCTAAAAATAATCAATGATAATGCTGTTGCAGATAATATCGATGAACAGATTATAGGACTAGTCGTTAAGCTGGCTTTTGTTTAGACCACTTTGACTCAGCTGCGTACCAACTAATGACAGTAAACAATAAGCACAAAAGAAATAAAAACCAGGGCCGACAGCCGACAGTGTTTCACTGCTGATCATTAAATTGAGTTTAAAGCCCATAATACTTAACGTTTGTTGGCTTGCTGTTTCTGCATGGTTAGTAGACAAAACAGCTAAAAATATCGCCACAACAAAAACGTCAGCCATTGACCATTTTCCAATCGCACCAACAAAGCTAATAATTTTTCTTTCTAGCTGAGTCTTCCTCTTAAAATAAGACCAAGCCACTAAAGCCGTTTTCAATAAAGGAATGCAAATAGAGAAAATAAAAATGAGCACAGACACTAATAAACGATCGTTCTGCCACAGCTCTTGAATTGTAGTTAACAGGGAAAGCTCTTTGTTAATTAACTCTGAGGTCAGCGCAGGTCCGGCAATAGTGGCGCTAACATCCATGCTCAAAGAGAACATCGGTAATAATATCCCTGGAATAAATAACAAAATAGCAAGAAGATTAAGATAAAAGCCGAAATGGGTCTTCATGATTATACGCTTCTATTTGCAGCAATATGGGCCAGAGATATCAGCGCTTGCTTATGTTCAGACTCGGGTAATATTTTTAACGCATCAATGGCTTTATCCGCTTCTCGCTCTGCTTGCTTTTGTGTGTACACGAGAGAGCCTGTTTGCTCCATTGCAGCGAGTATCTCGTCTAAATGCTCCATACCATTGCAATGTTCAATAGCGTCGCTTATTAGCTGCTTTTGCTGCGCATTACCGTGCTTCATGGCATAAAGTAATGGTAAAGTCGGCTTGCCTTCAGCTAAATCATCACCAATATTCTTCCCCATCGCTTTAGCATCGGCGGTGTAGTCCATAATATCGTCAACCAATTGAAAAGCCGTGCCTAAGTATTTACCGTATTCTTGCATCGCTTTTTCAATTTTTTCATCTTGCCCGGCAATAACTGCTGCTAAACGTGTTGCGGCCTCAAACAGTTTCGCTGTTTTGCAGTAGATAACCTGAAAATAACTTTCTTCGGTGGTGCTAGGGTCATTACAGTTCATTAACTGCAATACTTCACCTTCGGCAACAATGTTAGTGGTATCAGACAATATATCCATTATTCTCATATTGCCTAACTTGGTCATCATCTGAAAAGAGCGAGTATAAAGAAAGTCACCAACGAGTACGCTGGCGCTATTGCCAAATAGGGCATTAGCAGTTTCTCGACCACGACGCATGTTTGATTCATCAACAACATCATCATGTAATAAGGTCGCGGTGTGAATAAACTCAATAATGGCGGCAATAGAGATATGATCATTACCTTGATAACCAAAAGCACGTGCGGCGAGAACCGTTAGCATGGGACGCATGCGTTTTCCACCGGCATTGACAATATAAACGCCAAGCTGATTAATTAACGCAACATCAGAATTTATTTGCGAATAAATAACATTATTTACCGCTGTCATATCTTTTTGAGCGAGGGCTTGTATGTGTTTGATATCCATAGAAGGCTATAGCTACCTTTGTTGTTGTATTTGAGAGATTTTATGAAGCATGAGTTTACACGAAAATATTTAGCAATAAAGGGCTGTAGCGGAATAGTTTATCGATAAGTAAATTAAATAGAAATAGATGCGAATTAGACTTGCCTGAATAAAAATCTTCGCGTAGAATTCGCGCCCTATATTTTAAAATCTAGCGTCTAAATAAAATGACGCTTTACGGAGTAGGTATGTACGCTGTATTCCAAAGTGGCGGTAAACAACACCGCGTAACTGAAGGACAAACAGTTCGCCTTGAAAAGCTTGAGCTTGAAATTGGTGCAACAGTAGAATTCGATAACGTTTTAATGATCGCTGACGGCGAAGCAGTTAATGTAGGCGCGCCTTACATTGCTGGCGGTAAAGTAGTAGCTGAGATTGTAAATCAAGGCCGTGCTGATAAAGTTAAAATTGTTAAATTTAAACGTCGTAAGCATTCACGTAAAGAAGCGGGCCATCGTCAATGGTTCACTGAAGTGAAAATTACTGGCATTAACGGCTAATTAGGAGCGATTTAAGATGGCACATAAGAAAGCTGCAGGTAGTACACGAAATGGTCGCGATTCAGAAGCTAAACGCCTTGGTGTTAAGCGTTTTGGTGGCGAAGCTGTATTAGCTGGAAACATTATTGTTCGTCAACGTGGTACTAAATTCCACGCTGGAACAAACATGGGTATTGGTAAAGACCACACATTATTTGCTTTAACTGATGGTAAAGTACAATTTGATGTTAAAGGTCCTAAAAACCGTAAGTTTGTAAGTATTGTTGCTTAGTAACGTTACTCAAACTTAATAAAGACCCTGCTTTAAGCAGGGTTTTTTTTTGATACTTAATTACTTGAGTATCTAATACTTATTGCACTAATTAATGGCTCATTTTTAAATGACCTAAATAGTCAATAACTTCGTTGCTTCAATCCCAATAGTCAGCTATTGCTTAACCAAGCACCTCGTTGTTGAAAATTTATTTACTTTTAATGATGTAACTTTAATTAGTTTAAAGGGTATTCATTTTGTATAAAAAATAACTTTGTTTTCGTAAGTGCAAAAAATAACTTATAATAAGGCAATAGTTTAATCTTGGAGTGTTTCAAAGCACCATGAAATTCGTTGATGAAGTTGAAATTAGAGTTGAGGCCGGAGACGGCGGCAACGGTTGTGTAAGTTTTCGAAAAGAAAAGTACATTGAATACGGCGGACCTAATGGTGGTGACGGCGGTGACGGCGGTGACGTTTATTTAATGGCTGACGAAAGCCTGAATACCTTAATTGATTACCGCTTCGAGCGTTTTCATCGTGCTAAGCGCGGTCAAAATGGTCAAAGTCGTGATTGTACGGGTAAAGGTTCAGAAGATTTAATTTTGAAAGTACCTGTTGGTACACGTGCTATGGATGTAGACACCGGTGAACAATTAGGTGACTTAACCCGCAATGAACAAAAAATGTTAGTGGCTAAAGGCGGCTGGCATGGTTTAGGCAATACGCGTTTTAAAAGTAGTACTAACCGCGCTCCTCGTCAAAAAACCGATGGCACACCGGGCGAAATACGTAGTCTCAAGCTTGAGCTATTGTTACTCGCCGATGTAGGTTTGTTAGGTTTACCTAATGCAGGTAAGTCTACTTTGATACGCAGTGTTTCAGCGGCTCGACCTAAAGTAGCAGATTATCCATTTACTACGTTGGCGCCTAACTTAGGTGTAGTTCGCCTAGATACGCAACGTAGTTTTGTTATTGCTGATATTCCTGGTTTGATTGAAGGCGCAGCAGAAGGCGCAGGCTTAGGTACACAGTTTCTTAAGCATCTAGAGCGTTGTCGAATTTTATTACATCTTGTTGATGTAATGCCTGCCGATGGTTCTGATCCGCTTGAAAACGCTAAAACTATTATCAGTGAATTAGAGCGTCATTCAGCAAAACTTTTTGCTAAACCGCGCTGGTTAGTGTTTAACAAGCTTGATTTAATGTTAGAAGATGAAGCGAAAGCGCTAACAGATAGTATTGTTGCTGGCTTAAATTGGACTGGCGAAGTACGAAGTGTCTCTGCTATCAATAAATTTGGTACCGCTGACCTAACGCAAGGCGTGATGACTTTTATCGAAGGGCTTCCTCCAGAAATCGAAGAAACACCTGAAGATAAAACGGTTGAGTTCAAGTGGGATACTTACCACGAAGAAGCGGTATCCGGCGTTGAAGACGAATTAGGTGACGAAGACTGGGATGAAGATGAATACGATGTAGAAGTTGAATATCGTAAGTAATTATTCACTGTTCATTTAGTTAGTTGTTATAAAAAAGCCCAAGTATAATTTACTTGAGCTTTTTTTTTAGGGGGTAAATCGCTATCATCCCCTGATGAGTGATATTAAATAAGCCCGTGAAACAATAATGAGTTATTTCATTAAGCACATAGTGAATTATTCCCTTTAGAGAGACCATGTTAATGACCCTACTTTCGATGATTGTCGCCCATGCTGATAACCGTATTATTGGCAAAGATAATAATATGCCGTGGCACTTACCGGCTGATTTAGCCTATTTTAAAAAAACGACGTTAGGTAAGCCGATTATTATGGGGCGAAAGACCTATGAATCTATTGGTCGTCCTTTACCAGGTAGACAAAATATTGTTATTTCACGTGACCAAAACTACCGAGCTGATGGTGTAGACAGTGCTACGTCAGTCGAGCAAGCTTTACTGCTAGCGGGTGAAGTAGACGAAGTGATGGTCATTGGTGGTGGTGCTATTTACAGCCATTGTTTACCCCTCGCTAACCGTCTTTATATTACTCATATTAAAGCCGATATCGATGGCGATACTCAGTTTCCTGAATATAATACGGTGGAAGATTGGCAACTAACCAGTAGCGTGAAACTCAGTGCCGATGACAAAAATAGTTTTGATGTGGATTTTTGTGTTTATCAACGAAAATAAACACCTTAAAGAAAAAAACGCATACGCTAGTATGCGTTTTTCATTGAGCGGCTAGCAAGCTAGGCACTAATATCTGCTGGTAATAACAGGCATTAGCGGTTATTTGTTTTTAGTGATTAATTCGTATGCCCCTTGAATATCTTGTGCTTTTTGTTTGGCAATTTCCATCATTTCTGGTGGTAAACCTTTAGCAACCAACTTATCAGGATGATGTTGCGACATTAACTTTCGATAAGCTTTCTTAATATCCTTTTCAGGTGTGTCTGCTGCAACACCTAACACTTTGTAGGCATTCTCTAATTGAGATTGAGAGCTTTTACCTGATTGACCTTGATGAAATTGTGCACCAGCGATAATCATTTCTAATAGTCTATCAAGCTCTTTACTTGAAAAGCCTAATTGCTGCGCTATGGTGTGTAAGGCTTGGCGTTCATCACTGTCTAGGTGACCATCAGCAAAAGCGACTTGAATTTGAATCTCTAAAAAGAGTAATAATAAATCATGACGATTTCCGCAAACTTGTTTAAATTTTGCAAGGTTATCGTTCAGTGGAAAACCCGCCATTTTACCTTCTCTAAAGGCATCTTGGGCTTGTTGTCTTGACTCTCCTTGCAACGATAATTTGTCCATGTAAGCATTGGCGAATTCAATTTCATGCTTTGACACTAAGCCATTCGCTTTTGCCATGTAGCCCATCACTGAAAAAGAAGTGTAAAAGAATGCGCTCTGGCGTTCACTTTCTGAGCTTTTCGAGCCTGAAAGATTATTGAAATTAAGGCCTCTGCCTTTATCAAAGTTATGACCAATAAACATGCCTATTAATGCACCTAGTAGGTTTTTACTCAGCATAAAACCAAATATAAAGCCTAAAAGTTTTCCCCATATTCTCATTATCAATATTACCTGTTTGTGTTATTAATTGATTAACTTATCTATTTAGATACGCTAAACGTTCTGGCGTACCAACATCGGTCCATGCACAATCGAGTATGCTGGCTGAAACCGTACCGTCGCTAACCGCACTTTTGAGCATCGGACCAAGCTTTAATGCTGGCATGGCATTTTTATCTTTAAAAAAATCAGCGCGAAATAAACTAATACCACTAAAGGTGTAAGTATTTTTCTGTGTTGATTCTGACTGATTTACAATATTGGTGAGTTGATTGTTATCAAAAATAAAATCACCTTTTATATTATGATCAGGATTGTTAACTAAGCAGATATGCGCTAACCGGTCTTTGGCTAATGTCGGTAAGTTAGCAAAGTTAACATCAGTAAATATATCGCCGTTTATCAGCATAAAGGCTTCATTATCGTTATTATTGCTTAATAAAGGTAGCGCTTGAATAATACCGCCAGCCGTTTCAAGTGCACCACTATTTTCTGGACTGTAGCTTATATTAACCCCGAATTTTTTACCATCACCTAAATAGTCAACGATCATCTCTCCTAACCAGGCATAGTTAATAACAATATCTGTGATGCCACACTGGGCGAGTTTATTAATATGGTATTCGATTAGCGGGATCCCAGCTACTCTGAGTAAAGGTTTTGGGCAATGATCCGTTAAGGGGCGCATACGTTCACCACGACCAGCGGCTAAAATCATCGCTTTCATGTTAATGTTCCCGCTTTAAGATTTTGCATCGCAGGCAGTACTTTCACTAATAAAAGCTGATGTAAAGAGGCTAATTCAGGGTATTGCTTACTGATCTCAATAAGGTAGCTAAGTGTTAGCGGAATATCTTTTAAGTAGCCGCTTTTATTATCGCGATGATGTAAACGGGCAAATATACCACTCGCTTTAATGTGGCGTTGTAAGCCAGTTAAATCAAACCAGCGCTGCCATTGCTGGCGAGTGATATCGTTTAATGAATAGTGCTCTGTCATCATATCTATATAGCGGTTTAGTAACAATGAAACAGACTCGTTCGGCCATTTCAGGTAGCAGTCACGGAGTAACGAGACGATATCGTAAGTGATAGGACCAATGACCGCGTCTTGAAAGTCAATAATGCCGAAATTATTATCCTCGAGGATCATAATATTTCTACTATGGTAATCTCGGTGCACTAAGACTTGCGGTTGGCTCAGCATATTTTCTGTTAATATTGAAAAGCAATCTGTTAACTGCTGTTGCTCTTCAGCAGTTAATATAATTGATAGGTGCTCAGTTAATAACCATTGTGAGAAAATATTCAGTTCAAGCTCAACAAATGCTTGATCATAATGCGGTAATGCTTGAGTATTCTTGGGCAATGAAGACTGAATTTTTGGTAAAATATCGATAGCTTTTTGATAGGTGATAATGATATTTTCAGTCGATAAAATATCAGCTAATAGCGTTTCACCAAAATCAGCTAAGCAAAGAAAACCTAGTGATAAATCAGCCGCAATAATTTCAGGCACTAAGACATTATTATCCTTAAGACTCTTTTGCATAAAAACAAAAGCCGCGTTATTAGATTTATCTTTAGGGGCATCAACGGCGATAAATGAACGACCCTTTATCGAAAAACGATAATAGCAGCGAAAGCCAGCATCGCCAGTTAAGGGGGTCAATTGAATATGTTCGCCTGAAAATTGTTTATCCAACCATAGGTGTAACGCTTGAATTCGAGAGCTTGGCAAGTTTTCTATTCCTCAAGTAAATGGTACTAATAGTTATCTTAGGTGAGGGCATAAATGAGTAATGCCAACCCATATTACCAATATACCGAATTAGCACCCTAAAGAAAATTGCTATATTATCTAAGTGTTTGAGTATAAAATGTGGCTCGCTTTCATCTTTGTTGCTTTAATCATTCATCTATCGGACTTTTAATGTCATTTCCGCGCTATTTAATTTTAATAATTACTTGTTTATCAATGGCTAAATATAGTGTTGCTCAACAAGTTACCGATATTCTCGATGGTATGGCTCAATGCCCTATACCGACTTACCCACAGTTAACCGCTACTCAATCTACTGAAAAGAGTAAAGCGATCACTATTTTAGCTGATAAATCGGGTATTAATAAAAATAAAGTCGCTAAATTTACCGGCAATGTAATGTTGATTAACAGTCAGCAGACAATTCTTGCTAATGAGATTGAGCTTAATAGAGAAAGTTCATCGGTTAAGGCCACGGGCGATATTCACTTTCAAAATAAAGGCATTGATATTTTTGCCGACCAATTGAACATAAGTGAATCGCTTGGCGCGACTACCTTGAAAAATACTCAGTATCAACTCGCGGGAATAGCAGGACACGGTGGTGCTGGTATTATTTCTGTGTCTAGAGAAGGTACCTTGTCATTAATTGACTCTTCTTTTACTACTTGTTATGGCGCTTCACCTGATTGGCAAATGAATGCCAGCGAAATTAATATTTCTAAAGATGAACGTTATTTAGAAGCTTATAATGCAAGGTTTTCAGTTTTTAATGTGCCGGTCTTGTACCTACCTTATTTTACGATTCCTATTGGTGATGATAGACAATCTGGTTTTTTATATCCTGAAATTGGTAATTCAGGTAAATCAGGTTTTACCACGTCAATTCCTTATTATTGGAATATTGCCCCTAATATTGATGCGACGATTACCCCAAAATACATGTTAAAGCGTGGCAGTCAATTAATGACAGAATTTCGTTATTTGCATGATGAACAACAAGGACAATTTGATCTCGAATATCTAGATCAAGACAATGAACAAGAAAATAGCACCGATGCACGATATTTAGTGCGTATGCAACATGTTGGCACCTTTTCAGAGCGCTTTCGCGCTTTCGTTGACTACACAACAATTAGTGATGATAACTATTTAGTTGATATTGGTAGTAAGCACTACAATGATAATGATGCTTACTTATATCAAACAGGTGAATTAGCTTATTTTGCGGATAGTTGGCAAGCCAAGGTAAAATTACAAGACTTTGAAGTACTCGGCGATAATAAAACAAACTATAAAGCGCTTGCTCAACTCGAACTTGCCAGCCATCAAAAAATTGATGTTTTAGACGGGTTATTCGATGTCTATTCTGAAGTCACCAATTTTGACAATGCCGATAAAACTCAAGTAACCGCACAGCGCTATCATGTTGAAGCGGGTTTAACCTTCCCTTTGGTTACGCCAGCTTGGTTTTTGAATTCAGAATTTAAAATACTACAAACCCATTACCAACAAGACAATATTCCTTTGGAAAGTGAGCTTGAAGAAAGTGTAAGCAGAACATTACCTAAAGTCCGTTTTCATGGTGGGGTTAATTTTGATAGGCAAAGTCATTTTTGGGGAAATAGTTTTACACAAACCTTAGAGCCGCAACTGCAATATCTTTATATTCCTGAAAAAGATCAAAGTAATATAGGGCTATATGATACAACCACACTACAAGATGACTATAACGGTCTATTTCGTGATAAACGTTTTAGTGGTTTAGATAGGATAGCTCAAGCTAATCAATATTCTTGGGGAATAACGAGTCGTTTACTCGACAGTGCCAATCAAGAACAACTTAGGGTCAGCTTAGGACGAATTGTTTATCTTAATGACAGTAATTTTACCTTTGAAGAAAACCAAGGAATTGTAGCCGATGCTTCGGCATTAGCGGCAGAAGTCTACGCTCGTATAAATAGTAGTTGGCAGTTCAGTAGCGACATTCAATATAATACAGAAGATGATGTTACCAACAAGAGTCAAACCAGTATTGATTATCTTTTTGGTGAAAATCAAACAATACAATTGAACCATCGATACACTCGTGATGTCTCAGGTATAACATTAGAGCAACTATCTTTAGCGGGGAATGTCAGCATAAATAAAAATTGGCAAGTTATTAGCCGAGTAACTCAAGATTTACAGCAAAATCGAAGCATAGAAACTTATGCGGGTTTACAGTACCAAAGTTGCTGTTGGTCACTGAGTTTTGCTTATCATCGTTATATTACAGCAAACTTTGATGAACCATCGAGTAATAATAAAAATCGCGATGAATTCAACAATGGTTTTATGCTAAGATTTAGCATGAGAACAAAAGACATTACAGATATGTTCAACTCAAGTATATTTGGCTACAAACGCCCTTACTTTCTCAATAATTAAATATAAGAAATAGACGATACATGAAAAAATCATTGAAATTTTTACTTTTAACAAGCGCTTTGACGGTAACATCTTTTTTTCCAGTACAAGCACAACAAGTTGAACTTGATCGAGTATCAGCCATTGTAAATGGTGGTGTTGTTTTGGAATCTGAAATCAAAGACCTAATCGCAACCATAAAAAAACAAGCACTAAAAAATGATCAAAGTTTACCATCAGATAAAGCGTTAAGAACGCAGGTCACTGAAAAGTTGATCAACGATGCGTTGATCACTCAATTAGGCGAACGTATGGGTGTGCAAGTGAGTGATGCACAACTTGATGAAACGCTAACTAATATGGCGAAAGAAGAAAAATTAACGTTAGACCAGTTTCGTCAGAATCTTGTTAAAGATGGCACAGATTACGATAAGTATCGTGAACTAGTCAGAACTGAACTTATTTCTGGCGAGGTACGCCGCAATAGTGTTAGTCGCCGTATTTATGTTTCACCACAAGACGTGGCTAATTTGATTTCTTCTATGGAAGAAAAAATTAATACTGATGTTGAATATCGTCTGGGACACATACTAATTGAGTTCCCAGCGAATCCAACACAAGATGATATGAATGCCGCTAAAGTTCGCGCTGAAAAAGTAATTGAATTGCTTAATAACGGCAGTGACTTTGCAAAAATTGCTATTGCTTCTTCAGGCGGTTCAAATGCCTTAGAAGGTGGTGATTTAGGTTGGAAAAATATCAATGAATTACCGACATTATTCTCATCAATTGTTGATGGTGAGAAAAAAGAATCAATTTTAGGACCTATCCGTACCGGTTTAGGTTTTAGTATTGTAAAAATTATAGATATTCGTGGTTTGCAAATCGTTGAAGTAGAAGAAGTGAAAGCACGGCACATATTGATTGAACCTTCTGTTATCTTGAGTGAAGCCAAAGCTGAAAGTATTCTGCTAGGCCTTATGGACAGAGTTAACGCAGGTGAAGCTGATTTTGGCGACTTAGCTAAAGAGTATTCAGACGGACCTACTTCAGTGCGAGGTGGTGATCTAGGTTGGTCAGACCCTGATGTTTACGATCCTACTTTTAAGGCGGCCTTAGCGCGATTAAAAGTTGATGAAATGCATAAGCCTTTTAGAACTTCATTTGGTTGGCATTTAGCGCAATTAACGGGGCGAAGAACACTTGATGCGACAGAACAAATGAATGAAAGTAAAGCTCGTCGCATTTTATTCAATAGAAAGTTTGGTTTAGAAAGTGCGCGTTGGATTAAAGAGCTTCGTGATGAAGCCTATGTAGAGATTTTTAGTCGAGATACAAAATAATGACAAAGCGTATAGCTATCACGCCAGGCGAACCTGCAGGAATTGGCCCAGACTTAACCATTTTCATTGCTCAGCAAGATTGGCCCGTTGAGCTTGTGGTAATTGCTTGTAAAAAGTTAATGCAAGAGCGCGCTGAAGTTTTAGGTTTACCACTCACATTTATTGATTATGATGTTTCGAAAGCCGCTAAACCTCAAAAAGCCGGGACACTAACGATATTGTCTGTCGATATGGCTGAGGCTTGTATTCCTGGTGAGCTTAATGCTGAAAATGGTAGTTATGTCATTGAAACATTAAGAATTGCCAGTGAAAAAAATATCTCTGGTGAAATCGATGCTATTGTCACTGGCCCCGTGCATAAAGGGTTAATTAATAAAGCGGGTATCGCTTTCAGTGGTCATACAGAATATTTTGCTAGCCAAGCTAACTGTGCCGATGTCGTGATGATGTTGGCGACAGAAGGCTTAAGAGTTGCATTAGTGACAACGCATATTCCTTTAGCTTATGTTTCTAAAGCGATCACCGCAGAACGTTTACAAAAAGTCACTCGTATTTTAAATACCGATCTTATTAATAAATTTGGTATTAAAGAGCCTAAAATCTACGTATGTGGCATAAACCCTCATGCGGGAGAAGATGGGCATCTAGGTCGAGAAGAAATCGATGTGATGATCCCAGCCTTAAATGTACTCAGAGATGAAGGCATCAAGCTTATTGGGCCATTACCTGCTGATACTATCTTCCAGGAGAAGTACTTAAGTGATGCTGATGCCATTTTAACTATGTATCACGATCAAGGCTTGCCAGTCTTGAAATATAAAGGCTTTGGCGCTTCGGTTAATATTACCTTAGGCTTACCTTTTGTTCGAACCTCGGTAGATCACGGTACCGCACTTGAATTAGCGGGTACCAACTTAGCTGACCCAGGAAGCTTTATTGAAGCAATCACCACAGCCATTAAATTAGCAAATAATCAATCATGAATAATAAAACTCATCTAGGCCACCAGGCCAAAAAACGCTTTGGACAAAACTTTTTACATGACGAAGGTGTGATCAGTAAAATTGTTGATGCTATCGACCCTGAGCCGGGAGAAAATCTTATCGAGATTGGTCCTGGATTAGGCGCATTAACCGAACCGGTTATTGACCGAGCGGGTGCCATTTCTGTTGTCGAACTTGATAGAGATCTTGCCCATCGTTTACGCCATCATCCTTTTATTGCTGATAAAATTACTATTTATGAAGCGGATGCCCTTAAATTTGATTTTAGTGAAATAGCGACCGCAGAACGACCTTTAAGAATTTTTGGCAACTTACCTTACAACATTTCTACGCCACTTATTTTTCATCTTTTAACGTTTAAAGATAGCGTGAAAGATATGCACTTTATGCTGCAAAAAGAAGTTGTTCAACGCATGGCTGCTAGTGAAAATTGTAAAGCCTACGGTAGGCTTTCAATCATGACGCAATATCAGTGTCAGGTTATCCCTGTTATGCAAATAGGCCCAGAAGCTTTTAAGCCAGCGCCTAAGGTTGATTCTGCTATCGTGAGATTAATCCCTCATGGTGAGATTAAAAATCCAGTAAAAGATATTAAATCGCTTAACCAAGTTTGTTTGGCGGCATTTAACCAACGTAGAAAAACGATACGCAATAGTTTTAAAAAATTGTTTACGGTTGAACAATTAGCGGCTTTAGGTATCGATGCAAGACTTCGTGCAGAGAACTTACCGATCACAGATTATATCAAACTGGCAAATTTCTTAACTGATAACCCGGTTGAGTTATGAAGGACGATTCAACATTAACTACAGTCGAATCGATTTCTATGGGATATGATATTTCGGTCAGTGTTAAAACTGAGTATATTGCCTCACAATTGATTGAAAACGAAAAGAACTATGTATTTAGTTATACGATTAGTATTGCCAATAATAGTAATAAACCGGTTAAATTATTGTCTCGTTATTGGTTGATTACCGATGGCGACAATAAGACCTCTACCGTTGCCGGTGAAGGTGTTATCGGTAAGCAGCCTATCATAGCGCCAGACAACACGTACACTTATACCAGCGGTTGTATCTTAAAAACCCCGGTCGGTACTATGCAGGGCCATTACCAAATGCTAAGTGATGATAATGACTTGCAACAAGTTGAGATACCTGTTTTTGGTTTAGCTCAGCCACACATTCTTAACTAACTGCGACGCTTCGTTTATGGCTATCTATTTTGTCGGAGATATTCAAGGCTGTTACCACGAACTACGCGCCTTACTAGACCAAGTTGCCTTTTCGCCTGAAACTGACCAGCTTTGGCTAGCGGGTGATCTGGTTGCTAGAGGTCCAGACTCCTTAAAAACGCTGAGATATATAAAAGCACTGGGTAATAGTGCTCGAGTGGTTTTAGGTAATCATGACCTGCACTTATTAGCTATTTATGGTGGCTTGAAAAAAGCAAAAGCTAGCGATTGTTTCGATGAATTATTAGCTGCTGCAGACGTTGATGAGTTAATGGATTGGCTTGCTAGTCAACCGCTTATCCAAAAGTTACCCAATGAAAATGTTTATATGAGTCATGCAGGTTTGCCACCCTTTTGGACACCTGCAGAAGCTATGGAACAAGCAAACGATGTTAATATCAAGCTAGCATCAGCGCTAAGAAATGATTGGTTAGCCATAATGTATGGTGAAGAACCTAATCTATGGTCTTTGGCAAAATCTGCTGATGAAAAATTTCGAGTGACCGTTAACTCACTGACCAGAATGCGTTATTGCCAACTCGATTATGGCTTAGAATTTTCATGTAAGCTTGCAGTTGAGCAAGCACCTGCCCATATAAAACCTTGGTTTGAGTTTACACAAAAACAAACAAATTATAGTTGGATATTTGGTCATTGGGCTTCATTAATGGGGCACTGTCCTGTTGACAATATTTATGCATTAGATACAGGGTGCGTCTGGGGCGGACATCTAACGTTATTACGATGGTCTGACAAGCAGTTGTTTACTGAGCCTTGCCACAGTGCAAAACAAAAATAAAAAAACTTATGATAAAGCAATAACTAAAGGTGAAAAATAGCTTAAGCTTGTTATAATAAAATTAATGGTTAAGTTTTTAACAATATTAACCGATAATCTAATCGACAATAATGACAAATAAGCTATGATTATTGGCTTTGAAAATATAGGCCTGCATTCAAGGAAGTAGCAATTAATTTAGTTTACACTCGTACTCAATACTATCTATTTACACGGTGACATTTATGAATTTAACGGTAGCAATGAAAATAATGGGTGGTTTTGCCATTATTGCAGTTTTACTAGTAATAACTAGTGCTATATCTTTATGGAATTTGAACATAATTAAAGGCTCTACTGTACAACAAAGTGAGTTAGCGATCCCGACATTAAAAGGGAGTAACAAGCTTGCTAATACCTTAACGCAAATAGGTAACCTTACTTTACGTGCTTACTATCAAACCGAATTAACGCCACTTAATAATAATCTTACGGCATATAATCAAGATAAAGATGACTTTTCTACTGAGCTGAAAAAATTAAAGCAAGTGGTGCGAAATGAAAACTCTTTATTAACTAATCTAGGTCAAGTCGATTCAGTTTATGCCGAACTCGAAAAAGAAATAGGATTGGTTTTTAGTAATAGGCAAGCCAGTATTAACCAAGCGCTTATTTTAAGAGAAAAAATAGCCAACCTTGAAGAAAAAGCTGATGATGCAGCTACGATGTTATTAGACCTTGCCGACCATGATTTAGCTGACACTAAGCTTCAGCGAGCGGTTAGCTTAGGTGAAAGTATTGAAACCTTACTTAATGGGCTAGTAAGCTCAGCACTTGAATATCGAGGTTTAATCGATAGGTCGTCAACAGATTTAGTGGGTAACCAAATATCCAATAGCTTTGTTGATGTAAATAAATCATTTACCGATATTATATCCGAGTTATCTAATCAAGGCGCCGAAGATGTAGCTGATGATTTGTCTGTTGCTTTGAGTGAATTAACTGAATTAATTAACTCTAACAATGATATTTTTTCTCACAAAGATAAACAACTGATTGCCCTTAAAGTCGCAACAGAAAACTTAGATGCTGCAGAACGCGACATTAAAAAAGCCAATGCTATTTTAGAAAAACAAGTCGATTTAGCGAATCAAACTGCGATGACGGCGGGTAAACTTGTTCAAGAAAAAGTGGCCGATGGTAATTCACAAACCATAGGTATTATGATTTTTTCAATTGTTGCCGCAATTGGTATTGCTTGGTTTACACTGCTTAGTATCACCCGACCACTGTCTTTGGTTAATAAAATGCTTAACATCGTTGCTTCTGGTGATTTATCTCATAAGTTAGATGAAACGGGTAAAGATGAATTTGCTGAATTATCACGTAACTGTAATTTATTAATTGATAGTTTGCGTACGCTTATTCAAGGTATTGTTAGTCGCTCTACACAACTAGCAACTGCCGCAGAAGAAACTTCAGCGGTAACCGCACAAGGTACCATTGCTATTGCAGAGCAACGTTCACAAGTTGAACAAGCCGCTTCTGCGACTACGCAAATGAGCAGTACTTCTCAAAGTGTACTATCTAGTGCTAATGATACACTAGGTGAAATAAAGCAAGCTGATGACGAAGCCAAGCGTATAAAAATTATTTCTGAACGTAATCGCCAAACTATCGGCTTACTTGCTGACGAAGTTGAAGAAGCAGCACAAGTTATCAATAAACTACAGCAAGACAGTGCTTCTATCGGTGGTATTCTTGATGTCATTCGCGGCATAGCTGAGCAAACTAACTTACTGGCATTAAACGCAGCTATTGAAGCCGCTCGTGCCGGAGAGCAAGGTCGTGGTTTTGCCGTAGTTGCTGATGAAGTAAGAACGCTAGCTAGTAGAACACAAGTATCTACACAAGAAATACAAAACATGATTGAGGTATTGCAAACCGGTGCTCAACGAGCTGTTGGCGTTATGGATACGGGTAAGAAGCAAGCCGCAAATTGTGTAGAGCAGAGCGAAGAAGCTGAGAAAGCGTTGCAAACTATTACTCATTCGGTTCACGAGGCATTTGATAAAAGTACTCAAATTGCCGCGGCTGCTGAAGAACAAAGTGTCGTCGCTCATGAGATTAGCGTTAATTTAGAATCTATTGTTGCCATTGCTGAACAAACAACGGCAGGTGCACAGCAAACGGCACAATCAAGTAATGAAGTCGCTAAGTTAGCTGAAGAATTACAACAGTCAGTGCAAGAGTTTAAGCTATAAGTGCTAATCGCTCTGCTGATAATGGTTAGCTAATGAATTAACTTGTATTAACGATTAAAAAGCCCCCGCTGAGGATAACTTCAGCGGGGGCTTTTTGTTGATTGTAGCTAACGGGGTAGTAACTTATTGAGATCAGCGTTTGAGTTTATAGCAGATGTTACCAACCAATAGATTTAAGCCAGCCATTTATTGACCTTAACAACGCTTTTTCAGGGTAATAGCCAATTTGATTATTGTGCAGTTCAGTTTGTCGATAATAGACTTTCATTTCTTTAACTGCTTGTGCTTTACGAATTTTAGCGGCAGAGGTCGCTAATTGCTGCTCTCTTGACAGATAGATATCTAAGAGAGGAAACTCACTGGTCGCCAGTACTTTAGCAAATGAGAGGCTTTGCTCTGTAGTATTCATATAACCACTAAGCATGACCATAGCACTTGGCGATTGTAGTTTACCGGTACTGTATAAATTGGCCAGTAATATGGCATGACTGCCTTTTGATACCACGACAAATATACCAGGATAATCTTTAGCTTTTTCCATCACCGCCGTCATTAGTTCGGTCAAATGTTCTTTGTGTGCCAGTAAGGTTTTATCATCGTCTTCGAGTTGAATCGATCGCTTTAATGCGCGAGAAGGGTAACCTAAAGGGATACTTGGTGGCTGAATAGCTATGGTTGTCCAACCTTGGCTAGGCAG
Organism: Colwellia sp. BRX8-9; assembly: GCF_014077245.1. Taxonomy (NCBI): domain Bacteria; kingdom Pseudomonadati; phylum Pseudomonadota; class Gammaproteobacteria; order Alteromonadales; family Colwelliaceae; genus Colwellia; species Colwellia sp. BRX8-9. The sequence continues at coordinate 167,108 of NZ_JACGVN010000008.1, read as the reverse complement.
TACTTTTTGTAGATAATTTAAAGCGTTGCTACTTTTTGCACTCATTCCCCAGTCAGGGAGCAATATCATTACCCCTTTTTGATTACTGGCGGTATTTTCATTGATAATGGTAATAAAGTCTTGAGCGCCAGCTAACATAGGCGTTATTTTTTCAGCCGTTAGGTAATGAGTCAGATCTTGTTCTTGTTGCAGTAGCGAATTAATAGGGGCGAAAATTTCTGGACGTTTATTAGGAGCTACTTTGCTGGCATCTCCGGATTCATCCGCTGTTTTTGTCGCCTCTTGCTGCTCTGGAACTTTTGGCTTTTCGGTTTTATTTTCTTCTTGGTATAACAATGCATAACTGTTAATAGTAACAAGGCTAAATAGACAGAAAATGATTAATGAAGCTAAAACACGTAAAGACATATGTTCCTTAAAATTATAGGCGGTGAGTACTTACCGAAAATTGTTTAATGGACGTATGATCAATTATCGGCAAATACTTTATTTTCTTAACCAGAAAAAATGCTTATCAAAGAAACGGGCAAGGAACTTTGAAAGTGAGTGTCTTTTCTATACATGGATGTGCGAGCTCTAACATTTGCGCATGCAATAATAACCGTGCACTTGCCGTAACCGCTGACTCATGTGAGTATAATCTGTCACCCAAAATAGGGTGGCCTAAAAATAACATATGGACACGTAGTTGATGAGAACGCCCTGTTATCGGGGTTAATTCAACTAAGGTACTTGGCACCGAGTTAGCATCAGTATCGCGTGATAATACTCGGTAATGGGTCAACGACTGTTTACCACGTTCATGGTCAACCATTTGTCGTGGACGATTTGGCCAGTCACAAATAAGCGGTTGATCGACCGAACCATTATCATCTTTCATATGACCATAGACACGGGCAATATAGCTTTTTTTCGTTTCGCGTTGCTGAAACATTCGACTAATTGCGACATGTGCAGGTTTATGTAACGCCATGATCAATATACCAGATGTTGCCATATCTAATCGATGAACTACCGTTGCGGTTGGCAGCACTTTATTCACTCGACTTTGTAAACAATCTTTATGAGCGGGTAAGCGACCTGACACGGTTAATAAACCACTTTGCTTGTTGAGCACCACAATATCATTATCGCGATAAATTATATCAAGGTAAGGCGACATAGGCGGGCAATAAACAAACTCTGGGTTTGGCGCCATAGGCACAACTTTTTGTTGTGCCTGCTGATCGTTTGGACTTTCGTGTTGGCTTGACATCGTTAGTTACTCACCACTATTAAACGTATCGCTTCAAATTTCAACTGTGCTTTACCTATGTAGTGGCTTAATTCACTTTGCTGTACTTTGATAAAGTCGAGCTCTTGCTGGCGAACACTTGGGTTGATAGTTTTTAGTGCTGTTAAGCGTTGAAATTCTGCATCTAGCGTTTTATGCATATTGGCTAGGGCTTTTTCTTGAATGCTCAAAACTTGGGGCTTAGCATGTGCTTCAGCTTTTGCTACTAACGGTGTTACTTGATCTTTCAAGGCTTTAACCAATTGTAGCGCTACTTGTTTTTTAACTGGTGCAAGCTGTTGATCTAGAACATTTTCACCCACTTTATCTGCCAAGTCAGTGCCATTCTTATCAACCAAAACACGTATGGGTGTCGTCGGTAAATAACGACCCAGCTGTAAGTGATTGGGAGCGGTTGCTTCGATAGTAAAAATACATTCAATAAAAAATGTTCCTGCCGGCAATGCTGGGTTTTTCAATAAACCTATGCTCGAGTTACCCGTTTGATCACTGAGCACTAAATCCATTGCGCCGCGCACCATAGGGTGGTCCCAAGTTAATAAGTGATAATCTTCACAAGCTAGCGCAGTATCTCGGTTAAAAGTAATGGTTGTACCATCATCAGGCAGGCAAGGGAAATTACCACAAAGCATGTGCTCACTGGGCTGTAAAGCGATGGCATTATCTGACTTGTCGTCTTGAGTGATACCAAAAACATCAAGTACTTGAAACATAAATTGTGGTAATTCAATTTGTTGGTCCAGTGCTGAAATTTCTTTAACTAGTTGGTGAGAGCGGCCTTGACCAGAAGAACGTAATTCTAGTAATTTATCCCGTCCTGACTCTAATTCCGCTTTAAGGGTTAAGTGCTCTTCATGGCTTTCATTGATTAACTTTTCTGCGGCTGTCGACTGCCACTGCGCCGTTAAGGCTAAATCAAACAGTTTATCACCAAACTTATCAAAAATTGCTCGGCCAGTGATACAAGTATGTTCAAAAGCGTTTAAACCATTTTGATACCAGTCAAAAAGTAATCCTTGTGCAGAGTCAGTAAAATAGGGGACATGCAAACGAATGGTTTGTGTTTGTCCAATACGGTCTAAACGACCAATACGCTGTTCTAAAAGATCAGGGTTGCTCGGTAAGTCAAATAACACTAGGTGATGGGCGAATTGGAAGTTTCGACCTTCACTGCCTATTTCAGAACAGAGTAAACATTGTGCACTGTCTTCGTCTTGGGCAAAATAAGCAGCGGCTTTGTCGCGTTCGAATATACTCAAACCTTCATGAAAGACCGCTGCACGAATACCTTCTTTTACGCGTAACGCCGCTTCTAAGTCAATCGCAGTTTGTGCATGCGCACAAATGACCAATAACTTTTCTTTTTTCAATGTTTGTAAAAGTTCGATTAAGTAGTCAACACGAGGGTCGATATCAGTCCAATTTTCATGGCTGTTTAACGAAAACAAAATTTCAGGCGTAAAAACTTGTTTAGCTTGAGCCAAGGTTTTTAAATTTTCACTAGTGTCCGATAATAAAAACTCATTGATTTGCTCTTGATAAGCCTCTGGTAAAGCTAAAGGCGTAGAATGCAATTCACGCTCAGGGAAACCTTTTATGGTATTTCTGCTGTTTCTAAAAAGAATACGGCCAGTGCCATGACGGTCGAGTAGTTGTGTTAGCACTTGTTCTCGTGATGCATCTTGCGCGAGTATTTCATTATCGCTGGGCAATGCTATATTGATGTTTATTAAATGTTGACTGATATCAGTTTCTTTTAATAGCTTAGTCAATGTTGCTTGTTGTGCTGGCGACAAAGCATCTTTAGCAACCAAAGCATTGGCGGCATTGGCGACTTCAGTATAATGGCTTTCTTCTTCTGTAAATTTTTGATAATCAAAGAAACGGTCAGGGTCAAGCAAGCGTAAACGTGCAAAGTGGCTTTCATGACCAAGTTGATCTGGTGTTGCTGTTAATAACAAAACCCCAGGGATAGTCTGGGCTAGTTGCTCAATACATAAATATTCAATGCTAGGGTTGTCTTGATGCCAATTTAAGTGGTGAGCTTCATCAACTACCATTAAATCCCAGTCCTCAGCAATGAGCTCTTCATACCACTCTGGATTTTTGGTAACAAAATCTAGATTAACCAAAACAAGTTGTTCAGTACTAAATGGATTTTCTTGTTCACCTGAGTTTTTTATTTCTTGGCAACGTTCACTATCAAAAATACTAAAATGTAAGTTAAAACGGCGTAACATTTCTACCAACCACTGATGCATAAGTGATTCAGGCACAATAATTAAAATACGTTGTGCACGACCGGTAACAAGCTGCTGGTGAATAATGAGGCCAGCTTCAATGGTTTTACCTAAACCAACTTCATCGGCAAGTAACACGCGAGGTGCAAATCTACAGCCAACTTCTTCAGCGATATAAAGTTGATGGGGAATTAAACTGACTCTGCCACCACTTAAACCCATTAATGGCGATTGCTGCTGAGTATGCTGGTGTTTTAAGCTATCTTTGCGTAAACGAAACCAGTCGAGACGGTCAACTTGACCATTAAGCAATCGATCGTGCGGTTTATTAAATTTGATAAAGTGGTCAATCATCACTTCTTTTAGTGACGTTTCTTCACCGGTATCTTGGCGCTTACCATGGTAAGTGAGTAAGTTGTCAATATCTTCAACCTCTTCAACGATAAGCATCCAGCCTTCGTGGCTAGGAATACTATCCCCTTGGTTGAAAATAACACGTGTTAATGGTGCATTTGCTATGGCATATTGGCGCGATTCACCGGTAGCGGTAAATAAAATAGAAACAAAACGGTGTTCAACCGTTAGTACCGTGCCTAATCCTTGATCCGACTCTCCGTCACTTATCCATCGTTGACCAGGGTAAAAAACCATATAAAAACTCCAAAAATTAAAACCTTGCACGATTTTTAAAAACTTGTGCAACAGAACACGCCAATACGGCATTAAAAAAGGGCGCTATAGTAACGTTAATCATAGTTAGGATCACCAAAAAATGCCGAGAATTTACAAAAGGCGGCAATAAAGTTTGTCTGAGGACAAATAATCTTTCGATGCCACTTGCCAGTGATAAATTTAGCTGGCAAAGTAAAGTTATCATTCACGTAATAAGGTGATCGGTAAAGGTATAGTTACTGTTTTTGATTTTTTAGTCGCAGTTGAAGACTAAGTGATTAAGCTTACTTAACGATTCTTCTGTGTCACGTTAACTTAGATAGGAGATCTTTGTATGAATGATGAAAAAATTCTTTACGTATTAGACACAAATATTTTATTACACGAACCTTTCGCTTTTCTCTCTTTTAAAGAGCACGACGTGGTCGTCCCCATGACTGTGCTTGAAGAATTAGACTCCATTAAAGACCGCCGCAAAGATGTTAGTCGAGATGCCCGTGTTGCGATACGTGCACTTGAAGATATGCTTGTCGATGCCACTCCTGAAGAAGTACTTGCGGGTGTTAAATTACCTCAAAATGATGACGAACATCCCAGTGGTTGTTTATCAATCTTTAATGATTATACCTTAGAGCAAAAAGCTGGCCGGTTATCTTTTAATGAAAATGACAATCGTATTATTAACGCGGCTTTATACCTACAGGAAAAAAAGGCGCCCAATAAAGTTGTCTTGGTCACTAAAGATATTAATATGCGCTTAAAAGCTAAAGGCGCAGGTTTGGCTTATGTTGAGGATTACCGTACAGATCAGCTTATCGATGATATTAAATTTTTAACGAAAGGCTATCACAAGTTTGAAGGTGACTTTTGGCAACATGTTAATGAGTGTGAAAGTGAAACTGAAGGCCGAAATACCACCCACTATGTTAAGCGTGATGTCCTTCCTAATACTTACATGAATGAATATCTTATTGATGATAGTGAGAACTTTGCCGGCAAAGTTACTGGTTGGGATGACGAAAAATTGTCGATAATGGATTTAAGCCGAGACCGTTTAATGGCAAAACAAGCGTGGGGGATCCATCCAAAAAACATTTACCAGGGGATGGCATTGGATGCTTTACTTGACCCAAGCATAGATTTAGTGATTCTTACTGGGCCAGCAGGTTGTGGGAAAACACTGCTAGCGCTGGCGTCAGCGCTTGAACAAGTAATAGAACGTGGCCTCTATGATAAAGTCATCGTTACGCGCAGTACTCCAGAAATTGCTGAGTCTATTGGCTTTTTACCCGGAACAGAAGAAGAAAAAATGGCGCCTTGGCTCGCGGCTATTACCGATTCATTAGAAGTGTTGCATAAACAAGATGAAAATATGAATGGTAGCCTTGATTACATAATGGAAAAAGCCAATATTCAGTTTAAGTCAGTGAATTTTATGCGCGGCAGAAGTATTCAAAACTCTTTGGTTTTGCTCGACGAATGTCAAAACTTAACGGCATCGCAATTAAAAACAATTATCACTCGTTGCGGTGAGGGTACTAAGCTGGTTTGTTCAGGTAATCTTGCTCAAATTGATAGTAATTATTTAACGGCGGTTACGTCAGGGCTAACCTATATTGTTGAACGTTTTAAAGACTTTTCAGGTAGCTCAACTATTAATCTAAATGGTGTGGTGAGAAGTCGATTAGCCTCTTTCGCCGAGGAAAACTTATAGGGTCAGCTGATTTTATAGGTAATATTTAAAGGCTCATTTTTGAGCCTTTAGTTTTGATAATTGACCGACTTAGCCGTGCGACTAGTTATCAAAGACTATTTTAAGTAAGATGTATTAATTGTTATAAATTAAAATTATCTGAATAAATATAAGGTTGCAACAGTGTTTGATAAGTCCTCCAAAGAACAGGTGTTTAGTCGTTACAATCGTTCTGTTTTGGCTGTGTTTATCGTAATAACATTGATTGCTATGTCGATAGCGTCTTACCGATATTTTATTGAGTTAGATTCATATCAGGCACGAGAACTTCGCACCTTAACTACACGTGCTAAGCAGTTAGAAAACACCTTGGTTTTGGGGTTAAAAAGTATTGCTGGCATTAAAAAATTTGCTAATTATCATCTTTCTTTCCCCGAAGAGTTACTTGCTACAACCCCGCCACTTGAACAAGACGGTAATGAATTCTATTTAAAGAAAAATAGCCGAGATTCTTTTGCTCATCGAAAAAATTACCGAGGAAGTATAACGGGTATCGGGCAGGTTGCTGATTTTGATGAGTTACAAAAGCAAGAGCTGGCAATGGCAAATGCGTTAACGCCAGCATTTATTATTGCCAAAAATTCAATTAAAGAATCTAATTGGTTTTATTACATCTCTTTAAATCAATTTGTTAGCCTATATCCTTGGATAGGGCGTGATAGTTGGCGGTTCTCAGAACATAACTTAAATAATGACAATATCAATAGCATTAAAACGCTATTGCCTGGCGACGACAATTTCTTTTGGTCACCACCTTATTTAGATTCAGCAGGTAAAGGCTTGAGTGCTTCGTTAGGCACAGCTGTCTATCGTAATCGATCACTCGCTGGCGCGGTGCTAATGGACTTTAGTTTATCAAGTTTGAGTGATGGTTTGCCTGATATTAGTAAACCTAATCAAGCGTTAATATTGCTTGATGAAAAGAACAATATTCTCATCCACAAAACGGCTGATAATCAAGCCTTATCAACCAAGCTGACTTGGCAAGATATTGCACCAAAGCAATTAGCAAGTTATTCCTATCAGCGCATTAATCAATTACCCGACAGTCACAAAGAGGGCACTTGGCTCATTCAAAAATATCAACTACCTATTAATGGTTGGGTTCTCCTTAAGTACCAACCTTATCAAGAATTTACTGCCTCTATTTTTAATCGATTTATCTTGATGCTGGTTTTGTTTTTTGTCGGGCTATTTGCCTTTATGAGTATCATCTATATCGTAACGCGCAAAACCTTTATGAAGCCCACTAAAGAATTTATTAATCATATTGAACATTGCTCACATGGTGATCCAGGTAAAGTAAAACCTCCAGCGGACTGGTCATATTGGTTTAAAATTGTTGAAGATATTTTTGGACAAAATCGTACTTTATTGCAGCAAATGAAAGATCAAAATGTGATTCTTGATACGCGTGTTAACGAAAAAACCCAAGCGTTACGCCTTAAGAGTGAACAACACCAACGTGACTATGCTTTGCTGCGTTCGGTGATGGATGCTATTCCTGATTACATCATTTTTAACGACTTAGATGGCACCATGATGGGGTATAACAAAGCGTTTGAAAACTTTGTTCAAGCAGGCTCACTAGATTTAATTGGTAAGTGTAGTAATGAAGTAGTCAGTGTCGAGTTAGGTCAGTCATTAGTCGCTATGTCTGAAGCGTCATTAACACGGTCAACAGAACAAGGATTAGCACAGGTTGTTGAAACACCGGCTAATACTTATGAGGTGTTTAGTAACCAGTTATATAGTCAAACCGCTGAAATTGTTGGCACTATCAATTTAGTACGTGATGTTACCGCGCAGTATTCGGCGAATGTCGCTTTGGAACAAGCAAAAAACCAAGCTGAATATGCTAACCAAGCAAAAAGTCAGTTTTTAGCTAATATGAGCCATGAAATACGCACGCCGATTAATGCGATTAAAGGTATGCTATTTTTATTAGCGAGAACACGTTTAACGAATGAACAGCAGCAACATATATTAAATGCTGAAGGTGCCTCTGTGTCCCTTTTACATTTGGTTGATGAAGTGCTTGATTTAGCCAAAATAGAATCTGGCAATATGTCTGTTATAAAAATGCCCGCCAGTATTGACAAAATAGTCGATCAAGCCGTTAAACTTAATATCGGTATGATCAGTGAAAAACAATTATCTCTAAAGATAAATGTTGCGGTTGATGTGCCAGATATTGTCTTAACTGATGATATGAGATTGGTGCAAGTACTAACAAACTTACTTAATAATGCAATGAAGTTCACCCACCAAGGTGAAATTTCACTAACAGTTGAAAAAGTTAATACGGGCAATGATGCTGCAGGCACCACCTTTGATGACTCACAGGTTTTAGTACGCTTTATCGTTGCTGATACAGGTATAGGTATAGCTCAAGAAAAACAAGGTCACTTATTCGAAGCATTTCGTCAAGCAGATGAATCGATGACCCGCGAATATGGTGGTTCAGGATTAGGATTATCTATTTGTCAGCAAATTATCAATCTTTTATCGGGTGACATTTCCTTGAAAAGTGACTTAGGTAAAGGCACTAGCTTTACTTTTGTTTTACCTTTTAACGTTGTTGAAAATAAAGCATCAAGCAAAAAATCAGCACTGACCTTGTGCAGTTATTCTCAAGAATTATCTGAATCGTTAATAGGTCATCTAGCGGGTTCTCAAATAAGCCATGTTAATATCACGGCGTTATCGGAACTCGACAAATATAAGAACAATGAAAATGTAGTGCTGATTATTGACGAACAAAGCATTAATAAATATCCAGAAAAAATATATCAAAGCTGTCTTGATAACCAGATTTTATTAGCGATAAGTCATCCAATGGCTAAAGGTATTTCCAGTGAAATCATTGAACGTATTGAGGCATTAAAACTTTCTTATATCTTGCTAGAAAAACCACTTTATCGAAGCTTTATCAGTAAGCTATTTTCAGTCATAACAGCTAGAGAGCTTGCGGCTGAAGCAGCCATTAACGAATCGATTCCTTTGCAAAGCCAGTCGCAAGACATTGATAATTTAAAAGGTATTAATGTTTTATTGGTTGAGGATAATTTAGTTAATCAGTTGGTGGCAAAAGAGCTATTAAAAACGATGCAAGCCAATGTCATTATTGCGGGTCATGGTAAAGAAGCGTTGGAAATATTGACCGATAAGCAGCACTATATTGATGTTGTGCTTATGGATATTCAAATGCCGATCATGGATGGTTTAACAGCGACTAGACAAATACGCCAACAAAAAGAATTTCATAACTTACCCATTATCGCGATGACGGCGCACGCCCGTGAAGAAGACAAGCAGAGAAGCTTAGCAGCGGGTATGAATAAGCATATGGCAAAACCTATCAGTGCTGAATTACTACTTTCGAGTATTTTAGACGTGCTTAATTAATTGCAACAACTCATAGTTATTCACATTAATAACAGCTCGGTGTTATGGTTCCTTACCCACTACAGTCGTATTATTAAGGTCTGTTTTTAATGCTCGCTTTACCTTTTTATGGAACCGCTCTGCTGTGTAATGCCCGTTACCTACCGCTAACTCTGAAGCGGGAGCTATTTTCCCTAAAGGTAAAAGCCTAGGCCCTGTTGGCTCTGCTAGCACATACGATATGCCATCAATAACAACTGTTTGATCATTTGCTTGCACAGGCATTTGAATACCGAGTAAAGCGTGATTATCAATAAAGACTAGAATCATTTTTATACGTGGCATTAGGCTACGTAAAATTGCCGCTGTTAACGTGACTTTACTGTCGCAATCACCTTGGTTTTCCCATAATAACTTTAATGGTGGATTAAAACCTGTTCCAGAGGCGGTTACTCTTGATTCTAAAGTTGCATAGGGAATACTTTGTATAAATCCTAAAACATAGTCGGTAACTTTTCGAATGTTTTTTATTGAAAACTTTTTAAGAATAATAGGCTTTACCGGCTTTAAATCAATGCTGGCAATATTTGCAAATCGTCCATGGTCTGGTTTTACCGCGTTAATTTGATCATGAGTTATAAATTGATGATAGTAATTATCTGCTAAATATTGATCACTTAACGCTTGCTTTAACTCATAAACTCTAGCGTAGGCGGCATTGATTGTTTGGTTGTTTCGTCCTTTTATGACAATTTCATCATTTGTGGAATTTTTATTAAAATCAATCATTACACCGCGGATAGGCTCTGCACGTAACTTCTTTTGTAGGGCATTATTAATTGAATATTTTGCCATATCAGCTTTAAATACTTTGAAGTTTCTAAAACGATCGAATATTGCTTTTTTAGCCAGTAAAAATTGTAGGCTTTGTGTTTCACCCTGATAATCAAGCCATTGATAATTAAATTGGTAATTATCTCCTTTTTCTACTTTTGAAAAGGCGAGTTGTTCGGCTAAGGCCAAAGAGGGCATTAAACAGCAAAGCGTTATGCATAAAAATTTAGTTAACATAGGAGAAGTCATCGAAAATAATCAAACCACTAGCAAAGATATTACCTATGCTAACATTAACGCATTTTTACTTTTCATACCAATCAACAAAAGATGACTTAATATTTATCGTTGACGCTTTACTTTTAAGCAGATTTTGCTATATTCAAACGCATGTTTGAAATGATTGTTTCAAAAGTTAAATTACAATGTTATTTGTCGTAACATTTAAAAATATTAGGGGAATACCGTGGCTGATTATCAAGCACCATTAAAAGATATGAATTTTTTGTTATATGATGTTTTTTCAATGGAAGCAATGTGGCAGTCAATGCCTACCTTATCAGAGCATGTCGATCGCGAGACCGCGCAAGCCATCTTACAAGAATGTGCAAAAATAGCTGAGCAAGAAATTGCCCCGCTTTCACGCCAAGGTGATGAAATTGGTGTAAGTTTCAATGAAGGTAAAGTAACAACCGCTCCAGGTTATAAAGAAGCATTTAAAACTTACGCTGATGGTGGTTGGACAGGCTTAGGTGGCGAACCTGACTTTGGTGGTATGGGTATGCCTAAAGTGATCACGGCATTACACGAAGAAATGCTCTGTTCAGCAGATATCGCCTTTTCATTATATCCAGGGCTAACCGCTGGCGCTGGCTTGTCGATTGCTAAGCATGCGACAGACGAATTGAAAGAGCGCTATTTAACACGTTTGTATGCAGGCGACTGGATGGCAACCATGTGTTTAACTGAGCCTCATTCTGGTACTGATTTAGGATTGATTTACACTAAAGCTGTTCCTGAAGACGATGGTAGCTTTGCCATTAGTGGTACAAAAATATTTATTACTGCTGGCGAACACGATATCACTGAAAATATTGTCCATTTAGTATTGGCGAAATTACCCGGTGCGCCAGCCGGCCCTCGTGGTATTTCATTATTTTTAGTCCCTAAATATCAAGTCAATGACGATGAGTCATTAGGTGATTTTAATAATGTGAGCTGTGGTTCCATTGAACATAAAATGGGTATTCACGCTTCAGCAACTTGTGTAATGAATTTTGATAGCTCAAAAGGTTACTTAGTTGGCGAAGAGAATAAAGGCTTAGCCTGCATGTTCACTATGATGAATTTTGAACGTATTGGTGTTGGTATTCAAGGTATTGGTGCGGCAGAACGTTCTTACCAGAATGCTTTAGAATATGCAAAAGAACGCTTACAAGGTCGTTCATTGTCAGGCGCTAAGTATCCAGAGAAAGCAGCTGATCCTATCATTGTTCATGGTGATGTACGTCGTATGTTACTTAACATGAAGGCATTAACTGAAGGTTCACGCGCATTGTCTACGTACATTTCAATGACACTGGATATGGCAACCTATGGCGAAGGCGAATTAAAAACTAAGGGTGAGAGTTTATCAGCTTTAATGACTCCTTTAGCGAAAGCCTTTTTTACCGATTTAGGTCTTGATAATACCGTTGCAGGTCAACAAGTCTTAGGTGGTCATGGTTATATCCGTGAATGGGGACAAGAGCAGCTGGTTCGTGATGTTCGTATCGCGCAAATATACGAAGGCACTAATGGCATTCAAGCGATGGACTTATTAGCAAGAAAAGTAGCCGCTAGTAAGGGCGAGTTAATGCAGACTTTTATCAATGAAGTGAACACTTACATTGAACAAACTTCTGCCGATAACATGCAAGAATTTATTCAACCTTTAAAAGATGCCAATATTGATTTAGCTGAATTAACTCAGCATATCCTTAAAGCAGCGCAAGGGAATATTGAAGAGTTAGGTACATCGGCTAACGATTACCTGCATGTATTTGGTTACACAGCAATGGCATTTGTTTGGGCTAAAATGGCTGAATCCGCTTTGGCTAAAGAAAGTTCAAGCGATGAATTTTATGAAAGTAAAATAAAAACAGCACGCTACTACTTCGCACGTTTGTTACCACGTCGTTTGTCATTGACTGCGTCGATAAAAGCTGGTTGTGATACTTTGTTTGATATTGATGAAAGCTTATTCTAGTCAGCTAAAGTAACATTAAATAGCATGATAAAAAAAGCGCTACCATTTTATGGTAGCGCTTTTTTATTGATCTCACAGCGACCCTTTTTGATTACGTCATTCTATTGATCTTATAGTGACCTTTGCCATTCTAATGATGTTTTAGCGCCTCTTTTGTGGTGACGAAATTCTATTGATCTTACTGCGACCAAAGATTAAAAAATATAGGTGGTACCAAATATCGCTACTTGTTCTTTTTGAATATTATTAATAGGTAAATTGTTTGTAGAATCTTCATGAGCTGTTGATGTTAACCCTCCGCTCACATACCAGTTATTGTTTATTGAATATTGACCTAGAATACCAAACCTAGCATAGGATTTTGCGCCGTTAATATCTCTGGAAGATACTTCGCTTGAAACAAAGTCATTACTGTAAAACTGGTAGATTGAGTGATCACTTAAAGACTCTATTTTTGCAGTAACAAGTAAGGCAAAATTTTCTTGTTGTAGTACTCGGTAACTGCCTTGAATAAAAAAAGTCTGTTCATTAATTTGATCAAGCCCCTGGTGTGAAAAACCACTTTGGGCACTAAAAGCTTTATTATCAAAAACGATCGCTATTTGGTGAGTTTCAGATTTGTTGATTAATCGTGTCTCAGATGGGGCAGTGGCTTTGCTTGTCAGAGGGAACCCTATGGCTTCTAAATCATAACCTTTATCTAAAGCCTCAAAAATTACCGCCGAATTGGCCCAGTCACTAATTAAGGATCCCTCTATAGGGCTTGGTACTATTTTTTCATCGTCGTAGGCTTGTGCATTAGGTAATACACTTAAGGTAAATAGTAGTGATAGCATCCATTTTATCAATATTTTCATGAGATAACCTATTCCAAAAAATTAATGTTTTTATTATTTTAATTAACTTTTACTAGATGTTAACTATAGGCAAGTATTGAAAAAAAGGCGTTATATTTAGCTTAATAAAATATTGAGTGTGAAATAATTGGCTTTAATGACCCTATTTATTTGTCTTTTATTGAAGGTAATGTCGAAGCGCCTCGAGTGAAGTTGTCTTTAGCCTATCAAAAAATAGCGGTTACTAATCGATATGACGATCCTTGGCAAGGGTTCAATCGACGTATGTATGACTTTATGCAAAAACAGACGAATACATACTTTACCTGTTGTTGCTGGTTATAAAGCGATAACACCTGACTTTGTTGAAAGAGCGGTTAGTATTTTTTTACAAACGTAGGAGAGCTTTCTGTTTTTATCAACGCACTTTTACAAGTAAACCTAGTGTTGGCGTTGAAACTCTTGGTCGTTTTGCGGTAAATACCACTCTTGGTATTTTTGGTGTATTTGATGTAGTAACGAAAATAGGTCTAGATAAACAAAATGAAGACTTTGGTCAAACACTGGGTTTATGGGGCATTGCCCCAGGACCTTATTTAGTTTTGCCTATACTAGGCCCATCTTCGTTACGTGATGCTTTTGGGGTAGGAATTGATATGCTTGCCTTGCAAATCGTTATTGATGAATTAGATGCCAGTGGTGATAAAGAGATATTACTGACTTTTTTACGCAGTATTGATATGAGCGTTTAAAAGTTCTTTATATGAAATATAGAGAAATTCAAATAGCCCGATAATTTCCATTAGATAAATAATAGCTGTTTACCCCCATTTTAGTTAATAAAAAGGAATTTTGTTGTCGAACATCTATAAGGTATACTGCGCCGATATATAATAATTAGGATGTAAATTTGTTAGCCATAATTCGCTTTATTGTCATGACACTAGCTTTAGTCTTTATTTGTTGTGCTGCTTGTATTTATAGTATTTTACGACCCTTTCATCGTAATAATGTCTATCATACCTCACATTATCTGAGTAAGGTCTCTACACTTTTAGGCCTAACTATTGAGGTTAGAATACCAGAAAGTATTAAAGATATTGGACCAGCAGTTTATATATGTAACCACCAAAATAGCTACGATATTTTTACTGTTAGTGCAGCTGTTCAGCCTTCTACTGTTAGTGTTGGCAAAAAAAGTTTAAAGTGGATCCCTTTTTTCGGCCAAATGTATTGGTTAACGGGTAACATTTTAATTGATCGTTCAAATTCAAGTAAAGCCATTAATACCATAGCGTTAACTGCAAAAAAGATTACTGAAAAAGAGTTGTCTGTGTGGTTATTTCCAGAAGGAACTAGAAGTAATGGTAAAGGTTTACTGCCTTTTAAAACTGGCGCATTTCGAACAGCGCAACAAGCAAATGTACCTATTATTCCTGTTTGTGTTAGTAATTTACACGGCAAGATAAAATTAGGTCGTTGGAACAACGGTAAATTGATTATTGAGCTATTAGAGCCTATATATTTTAATAACCAAGCTAAAGAAAGTATTAGAGAAGTCGCTAACACCGCCCATAAAAGTATGCTTGTGAAAATTGCTGAGCTCAGTAAAGAGTCTGGAAACGAGCTAATCCTAAAAAATAAAGTTTAAAAATAGAGATCATGATGATAGATGAAGATTTGCAACAATGGCAAGATCACACCAATAATTTAGTGAATGCCCTTATCGAAGATGGTACCAACGAAGAGGTACATCACACTATTGAGCATCATTTTTCTAGTACAGATTTTGATCTGCTAGAAAAAGCGGCTATTACCGCTTTTAAAATGGGTTTAGAAATAGAAGACCCTGAAGAAGCCGAGCTAGAAAATGGTGATAAAGTTTTTGCTTTTGATATTATTACTGAACAACCGCTCGATGAAGAGATTATTTTCGAAGAGACTAAAAAAATGTTTGAGTTAGCCAGCCTTTGTAAAGTTGATTATGATGGTTGGGGGACTTATTTCGAAGAATAACCGTTAAAGCTTAATTAATAATTTTAAAGGACTTACTGATGGGATGGTTAGAAACACTACTTAATCCGGCAACACTCGCATTATTAATACCCATTATTGCTATTGTTGGCGCCTTTTCTGTTAATGCATTGAAAGCGCATCATAGGCACCAAGAGCGAATAGAAAAAATTAAGCAGGGTCTTGACCCTGATAGCTAATATTAATAATTTAATATGCTCAACCTTAAAACCTAAAAAAGCAAAGTCTTAGCACTTTGCTTTTTTAGTAAATGAGATAATACTTTTAAAAACGGTATTCGGCGCCAGCTTAGCAATAAATGCTTTAGTGATTTTCTTCGGTGTTTAGGCTTAAGCGAATGATGTTATTATTTACTTTTTCGAATTGAACATTAAAGTTGTTTTTTAAAGATTCAAGTAGCCCATCGATATCGTTAGCTTTAAAGTAGCCTGATACTTTTGTTTGGTTGAGTTTACTATCAATGATTTCAAACTTTATGGTGGTATAGCGACTAACTTCAGTTAAAGCTTCATCTAAGGGTTGACCATTAAAAACTAACATACCTTGTTGCCAAGCGAGTACTCGCTGAATTTGTTCAAAAGACGTGCTTTTATTTGCAGTGAAGGCACTATTTTCTATGGTGGCAATTTCACCTGACGCAATCACTACCCCAGGCAAATTTTCTGTTGTTAACCTTGTTTGTTGTTTAACTAATTTATCGATGGGCTGGTATGACTCGGTAATTAAAACACGGCCTTTGGTCACAACAAGCTCGATATTTTTGTTTGATTTTTTTTCTATATTAAAAATGGTCCCTAAGGCGGTAAATGATCTTTCACCCACCATGACCATAAAGGGTCGACTTTTATCTTTAGTAACATCAAAGCTCGCTTCGCCTTTTATAAGCGTTAATAAGCGCATTTTTTTTGAAAAATTGACTTCGATTAGGCTATTGGTGTTGAGCTTAACTCTTGAACCATCAGAGAGCGAGAATCGAGTCTGCTGACCAATGCCAGTTTGCAATGTGCTTACTTCCACAAATTGTTGTTCATTATCGTTTTTAGTAAATGTTGTGATGTTATTAACTAAGTTACTGGCAATTATCAATATAAATGCAATGCTTGCTAACATGGCGTATTTAACAAACCTTGGGGTGACGTTATTATAGCGAGCCATTATTATTCTTATTATTATATTTTGAAAATAATATAGGTTAAAAAACAAACAATAACAACAAGGTCAAACTCGTCAAATATAAGATACTTTATTGGATTCTTCACTCATTATAACTTGTGTCTCTAATCGCAAAAGTGGCAAAGTAACACTCAATAAAGAAGGTAGAATTGATTGATTAGCAGGTCGTGTCGCCTTTAATATAACTTTACCCCGTTTATAAGTCTGAACAAAGGCAACAGCAGGGGTTAACTTATGGCGAGGGCACAATCAGTGGTTATTTTATTCAATTTTTCACGATCCTTATGTAACAACTGATAAAGGTTAAGCTGATTTTTAGCACGTTCTACATTATGACTTCGATGCTTAACATGAAAGTAATTATCTCCATCTAGATAATCAGTTAAGAATCGAACGCCGAGCATAAAAGGTAATAATTGTGCGCCAATTGTTAAGCTTTGTCGTTCAAGTGCCGACATTTTGTCACCAAAAGCTTCTATGTAGCCTTGCGCTAGCGCGCTGTAAATATCAAATCTAACGGCCATCTTTGTTAAATTTTTGCCATCTTCAGGTAAATTTGAACAGCAAGTTCTTACCATGTCACCAAAGTCATGCATAAGATATCCTTGCATGCAGGTATCTAAATCAATGACAGCAAGTGGTTGGTTGGATTTAGTACAAAATAATAAATTATTAATTTTAGTATCGTTATGGGTAACTTGCAGCGGAAGTTGTTGGGTAAGGCTAGCGACTTCATCAATAAAAACTTGCTGTGCAAAACAAAAATCAACGAGTGCTTGGCATGAAGATAAACGCTGCTTAGCATTGGTATTGACTACCGTTTTTAAATCATCCATTCGTTTAGATAAATTATGAAAGTCAGGAATGGTTTCGGTTAATGATGTTGCAGAAAAATCACTTAATGCTGCTGTAAATTGCGCAAAAGCTGAGCCAACCTGCCGTGCTTGTACGGGGTTTTCAACTTCTTCAACAGTAAAACAGTTCGGTATGTAGCCAATAGCACGCCAGTACTCTTTGTGTTCATCAATAACAAAAGGTTGTTTATCGATAGTTGGTATTTGCCATATTGGCGATAGCGAATATAAATTCTGCTGCTTTTTTGCTAATAAATGTTGGTTAATCAATTCCGCATTATTAATGACGTCTTCTGGCTTTTTGAAAACGTTTTTGTTTATTCGTTGTAAAACAAAATTATCGTTAATATTCCGCACTAAGTAAGTGCTATTAATTAAGCCATTCCCTAAAGGAGATACGCTACATTGATCAACAGAACATCGATAGTTCGTTAGCACTTGTTTTAGGGAGGTGTTATTAACAACTTTACTCATAGTTATTTACTGCTAGTGTTTAGTTTTGAAAAATAAAAAACAAAATAGTCCTTTATTTTAAAAGGCTTTAGTTAATTTTATCAAGATGAAATCAGGCGGTATACTAATAGAAAGTTATAAATATGGGAAGTTAAAGCTTTAGCATTACTCATATTTACCGTAAGTAGGGGGTGGCAACTAACTTAATAGGGTACTAATGCAAAATAGCAGTCACCAATTGGCCATTCTTTCTGTAAATGATAACGATAATAGCACACTTATCTTATTATCATCACAAGTTGTCTTGGTAGCAAACTATTGTAAATGTTTATTATTTTTCAATTTGACTCTGCGCTGGAAAGAGTAAAATAAATCGTGCACCTGATAAATGAAGACCTGCAATGACTTTAATGGTGCCTTGATGCCAGTCCATCACTTTAGCGCTAATAGCAAGCCCTAAACCAAAGTGTCCTTGCTCTCGTGAACGTGAACTATCAAGTTTTATAAAAGGTGAAAAAATGACGTCTCGTTTATCTTTTGGAATACCCTTTCCGTCATCTTCTACCGCAATGAAAAACCCTTGCTGGGTTAGCTCTACCGATAATATGACTTGTGAATTGGCATGCTGAATAGCATTACTCACTAAGTTTAATGCGGCGCGATAACACCAATGAAAGTCTAAAGAATAGAATTTCTCTATGTTTAATGACTTGCAAGTTAATTTAATATTATGTTGTTCTGCTAATGATTGACAGTCGCTGGTCACCAGTTCAATGAGATTATTGACATCAATTAATTCGGTATTTAAATGAAAGCTTTGTCGTTCCATACCCGCATAGTCAAGAAAAGCAGTTGTCATATCTTCCATGCGGGTCAATTCGTTTTCCATACGCAAAAGATAGTTGTTTTTTTTGTTTAAATCATCACAGTCTAATGCGGCTTCAACGCCAAATCGCAGGCATGACATAGGTGTGCGAATATCATGGGAAATACTGCGGGCAAGAATTTTATTGTCAGCAACCAATTTCTCTATGCGCGCCGCCATATTATTAAAGCTGCTTTCTAAGGTATTTATATAAGATAAACGGTTATAAGGAACACGTATTGATAGATCGCCAGCGCCAATTTTAGCAGCGGCAAATGTCAGTAAATAAAGGCGACGAGTTAATGGCAACAGCCAGAGCAGTAAAATACCACAAATGCCTAGATAGAGGATCAAGGTGAAAAGTAGATTTTCTTGTTCATTTTCTGGCACCATCGGTGGTAATTGTAAATGTATCAGCGTTTGTGGATACAAGGATATCTTTCTTAATAAATAAGCATCATCTTGAGAAGCGAGTAATAAACCACCTGATTCTGAGAGTTGTGCCAGTAAAGAGGGTGGCAGAGCAATGTTATCGGTACTTTCAAGTGAAACATTGACTTTAAAGTTCTTTGCTAATTGATTGGTTTTTTCTAATAATTCATCAGCTTTTATGCTTGATAACTGTTGCTCAAAACCATCAATGAGTTTCTGGTAAACCACTAACTCTGTATTTTCATGTTCATTACCTTGTTTAGCGACCAGTTTATCTAGTCCCCAACTTATAATGAATAATGCCCCCAACACGGCAACTACCATACTGATATACAAGCGTTTCATTTTTTATTCAGCCCACGCATCGGCCACAAATAAATAGCCTTTACCCCAAACAGTTTTAAATTTTTGTGGTTTTTGTGGATCGTCTTTAAATATTTTCCGTAGTGTTGAAAGCATCACATCAAAACGGCGATCTTGTCCGTCATATTCGCGACTTTTTAACGCTTTAAATACGGTGTCTCTGTCAACAACTTCGCCAGCATGGCTAGCAAGAAAAGTTAAAAAGGCAAATAAACTGGTCGATAATTCCACCTCTTCATTTTTATAGGTGACTCGCTTAGCTTCACCATTAATAATGAGTGAACCGAAGGTTATTATTTGCGTAGATGATTCGGTTGGAGCGCTATGCTTAAGCGCACCCGTTATTCTCGCTAGTAGGGCACGTGGACGAACAGGTTTTATTACGTAGTCATTAGCGCCGGCCTCTAAGCCTATAACTTCATCAAACTCATCCGCTCTAGCGGTGAGCATTATTATCGGTAACTGACTTTCCTGGCGAATCAATCGGCATACTTCAATACCATTCAAGCCAGGTAACATAATATCGAGCAATACCAATTGTGGTTGAAATTTTGCCATGGCGGCCATGACTAAGTCACCACGAGCGACATGATCAACAATAAAGTTTTGTTCGCGAAGATACTCACAAACCCAATCAGCTAAGGTTAAATCATCTTCTACTAATAAGATTCGACTGGTCATTTTTTTATCCTTATTACATCTGACGTTAGCATTAAAATATACGCCAGCGACGTTTTCTTGGGGTTGCTTCGTGCACCCAGCTTACTTCTACTGCGGTTTCTGCAATAACTTGCTTGTCTTTAGAGGACATCAGCTGGAATTCAATTTTCTTATTTGATTCAAAATTAAAAATAATTTCGTTGCCATTGCTACTTTTCCAGCATTTTATGTTTTGCTGAACTGTTCGTGCTGTTTTTTCTTGTTTAATCAATAGACAATAATCTTGCTTAATATCGCTAGTCCAATTTATTTTTACGTTAGCGTAGCAGGTTCTACCATATCGCAAAGCAATACAGTTAGCTGGCTGTGCTGAAAAGCTTACGTGATTTTCTGGCGATTTTTCCAGCTGTTGATCTTGTTTCTCCTGCGTTATTTCTGCGGCGACACTAGACGTCAAACCCGCGAATAAACAGCTTAATAATAACCACTTTTTAGCATGTCCTTTGCTAAATTTAAAAGACATAAAGTACCCCTAACATCACTTGTGTTAAGTGTTGCTGGCCAATCAGAGGGCTGTCATTATAAGAAGCAGAATAATAACTTTGAGTTACACCGCCATTAAACGACCACTTTTGAGATATAGGGTAGCGAGCAAATACTTCTAATTGTGCTTTATAACTGCTACCGGGTTTATAAAAAGAACGCATATCTGAAACTTCATTTTTATTAACACCGACAAAGTAATCAGTCACTTGTGCTGAATAGTGGGTAAGACCTGCGCCAAGATAAATGTCCCAATTTCTATAGGGAAGCAACTTGCTATAAAAGATATCAGCCACCCAGCCATCGGTGATAAGTGCGGCGACATCGACCGATAAAATAGCATCGTCATAAAAGTGGGAATAACGAAAGCCTAACCCTTCACCCGAGTCTCTTTCTTGTAAACCGAGTAAGGTGGCGATACCAGAGTCGCTATTTTTTATTAATTCTTTAGGCTGATAACCCTGTACATAAGTTTTGGTGATAATATCGAGTTCCCAATTGTCTTCAACAATGAGTTCGTAGCCTATTTCACCTCCTAGCGTGACAGCATCAGAGCGACGATGATTTGATTGGATAAAAAAACCTTTGTAATAAACATCAAGTAACAGTGAAATATTAAGGTAATCTTCAAATTCTGATGGCTCAACCCCCATTAATTGACTCTGTTGGTAAATACCTGAGATCCCACCCATAGCTTGCCAGCTGAATGTTTTATCAAAGACCGTAGTTTCATTTTCATGTTGTGGATCAGCAGCTAAAGCGGGTACTGATATAAATGTCAGTAATAAAAAAAAAAGTTGATAGGTACTTTTTATTAAGTTTTTACTCAACATAATTTACAGCCTATTAAGCGATCTGTCTTTGGAAGATGATTGTTCATGATTCTTCGATAAATTCTTATTATTTTTTATATAACTAAATGTTAACAAATGTAAGCAAATTTTGTCAGACATATGCGTTTGAAAAATGTTTAAAAATTGTAAGCAAGTAAATATGTATAACTATCGAGTAAAGTAAAATTGCTGCTTAGCGTCTCAGCAGTAAATCAAAAGCAACGAAGGGTAAATCCGTATACTAATGGAATGAAAGAACGGTACATCCTCGCGCAGAACTGTCATAAAAGTCTTTATATTCAGATGTTTATTACCCACTTTTTACTTTTTTTTGTTTTAGGCTAAGGCTTTATTTATGTAGCCTTGTATCCTAAGGTGTTATTTCTTTAGTGAAAATACAAAGTTAACACTACTTTTTATAAATTTGTCTAGGTGAATATAGTGTTAATCGCTTAAAATAAAAAATAATATAACCACTGTACCAGCGAAGATATGATTTCTAGCCGTAAAAAAAATGAAGCAGAATTAGTTTTAGCATTCAAATCCTTATTAAAAGATCAATGCTACGGTTCACAAAGTCAGCTCGCTGAAGCTTTAGATAAGCAAGGTTTTAAAAACATGTCACAAGCGAAAATATCTCGTTTGTTGTCAAAACTTGGCGCAGTTAAAATGCGTAACGCCAATACTGAAGTTGTTTATATTTTACCTGATGAGCTTGCAGTACCTAAATCAAAGCAATCTATTCAGTCAGTTGTGGTCAGTGTTAAGCATAATAATATGCAAATAATTTTGAAAACCGGTATTGGTGGTGCGCCATTGATTTCGAGAATGCTAGACAGTTTAGGTGAACCCGCCGGAATTTTAGGCACATTAGCTGGCGATGATACTATCTTTATTGCCCCGATAGATATTAATAGAATCGATGAAATCACCCAACAAATTAAAGATTTATTAGATGTATAGTTAACTAGGTTGACTTAGCATAAAAGAGGGCAACAATTATGTTGCCCTCTTTTATTTTGTGTTGTTTAATATTTTCAATACGTTAGTTTATGTGACACTGATGTTGTCATATGACATTTAGGGGTACTGTCACCTCAATGACGCAGACGTTATTACCGAAAAAAGTTTTACTGGCCTCACACCAATAAGACTAACTAAGGCAACATCATGGAAAATAATGCAGAAAACACGACAAAGAAAAACTCAGAAAAAAATATACCACCGAATATGACAACGGCTAAACGAGATTTGGAAGGTACGATAAGTTTTCGCAAGGGTTTCAACTATAGCTTTATTGAAGGTGACCATACGGTTTACTTAAATTGCTCAGCGGTTAATGGTAAAGAGCGACTTTATGTTGATGATGTATTAGTCTCTGGAAAATGGTCGTTTAGACGTAAATCAATTCATTATTTTTCTATTGGTGGAGACTCTTATGAAGTTGAATTACATGTTGTTAATATGTTTACCGGTGAAACTCACTGTACGTTAATCAAAAATGATGTCCATGTAAAAACACTTAAAAAAGCACTAAAGAAAAGTCTTCAACTCAGTAAAGATAAACTCTGGTGGTTCATCCCAAGTTGCTTTGTAGCCGGTGCACTTTGTGGTTTTTTAGCCGTTAACGTTTTATTTATGTTGTTTGGTGAATAAGATGGATGTTAATGCCAAAAAAATTAAAGAGCTTCGCACGGCCAATGGCTGGACCCAACAACATTTAGCTGATGCCTGCGCTATTAGCTTAAGAACGGTGCAACGCGTAGAACGTTACGGTAATGCTTCTCAAGATACCGTACTTGGACTCGCGTCGGTTTTTGAAATAGCACAAACTGAGATAGTTTTACTTGAAGCGCTTGATGAAGCGTTTTCAGATGAAGAAGACAATAGTTTTAACCCAAATATGCAAATATTATTTGCGGCGTTATTTGGCGCAATGGCTGGTGCACTCATCATGTTTTTTGTTAAGTAATTACCAGCAGATAAAAAGGATCACCGATCCTTTTTATCTGTGATCTTCATTTTAAAGACAAGAAAAAATCCAGCGAGTCTTACTATAAAAATCTGCTTCAGGGGTCAATAGTACATTGTCGATAGAGCAGCCCTTGTGAAAACTATTAGCGCGTTGGGTTTCTAAACAAAGTGCAGCGCGTGACTGGTAACGGCAATGGTCTTTACCTATTTGGCTACCGTCAATATAATTGGCGGTATATAAAATTAAGCTAGGTTGGTCTGAATAAATACTTAGGCAACGGCCAGAGGATTTTTCGACAGCTTGTGCTGCAAGCACTTCTCCCCCTAAAGACTCTTTATTTAAAAGCCAATAATTGTCATAACCCAAGCCAATTTTTATTTGTTCATCTTCACCGTTAATTTCATCTCCCAAAGTGCGTAGGTCTGCAGCGTTGGTAAAATCATGAACCGTTCCAGCAACGGGGCTTTTTTCACCTGTCGGATAGACACGTTCACACATAGGTAAAAAATGGTTAGCATTAATATAAACTTGATGATCTAAAATATTACCACTGTCATGGCCAGCCAAGTTGAAATAACTGTGTTGCGTTAAATTGACTATAGTAGTTTTATCGGTGTGGGCAAAATATTCAAGGGTGAATTGGTTATCGTCATCTAAAGTATAAATTACTTTAAAAGTAACGGTGCCGGGAAAACCTTCTTCGCCATCGGGGCTAGTATAAGTGAGCACTACACTTGCCGAGCTGTTATTTTGAAATGTATTGGCTTGCCATAATTGCTTGTTAAGGGCTTTTTTTCCTCCATGAAGTTGGCTGTCAGGAGCATTTAAGGTCAGCTGAAAAGTTTCATCAGCAATACTGAAAGTCCCTTGCTCAATTCTACCGGCGTAGCGACCAATAATGGCACCTAGATAATAAGGGTCGTGTTCGTAGCTTTCAATGTTATCGTAACCTAAAACGATATCAGCAAAAATACCTTTGCTATCTTGGGTGTTAATGGCGGTGATTATGCCGCCAAAGTTAGTGATACTGATCTGAGTCCCACGGTTGTTTTGCAGGGTAAAAAGTTGTGTCGATTCACCACTTGATAATTGACCGAAATCAGCGCTTGTTAGTCGCCTAACGTTACTTTTATTGACTAAATGTTCTTTCACCAAAAATCTCCCTGCATATACCGCTATATTCTCATCAATAGATCATATTGAAGCTAAGTGTTTAAGCAAATAAAAATTGTAATGTTTTTAGTTCGCGGTTTGGCGGTTAAATAAAAATATATCAGTATTGCATAAATTTTTATTTATAATTTATTTTTCAATAGCTGGTTTTATTATTAAAGATAACTTCATTAATAGCAGCCAATTTTGGCTGCGTTGAAAAGGTAAGTCATGTCACATAGTCAAATTAAGTTAGCGTGTTTGTTCAAGCCACTGCTTTGGGGATATTCCCAATTTTTTTCTAAACACCCGTGCTAATGCCGAGCCATTTTCATAACCAACTGCATTAGCCACTAATGCCACAGATTTATCTTGTTTTAATAAGCCTTTAGCCACAACAATACGCCAATCAATTAAATAATCTCCAGGGCTTTGACCAACAGTACATTTAAAAATATCTGCAAATTTTGAACGGGACATCATTGCAAGCTCAGACATTTCTTCTAAGCTCCACTGATGCTGTGGCGCATCATGAACAGCTAATAATACCTTGGAGACTTGAGGGTGGGCTAATCCTGCGAGTAATCCGTGCTGCATAATATTGTTATCGAGTACATGGCGAAGTACATGAATAAGAAAGATATTGGTTAACGAATTAATCATAGGAAGTCGTCCACATCGTTCGTGAAACGCTTCTTCGAATAACCAATCTGCAGTTTGTTTCAGTTTTTCGTCTTCGCCAAGTGTAAAGGACATTCTCGTAGGCAAAGCATTAGCAATGGGATTAGAGGAGCTTTCGTTATAGATGATGTTAGCGCAAACTAATTCAGGAGGATTATGCTCACTACCAATAATACGATGAGCATGAGGTGTTGGGAAAAATAACACGGTCGGTTCATTAATTAATTGAGGTTTACCCCGCTCATCAATCAGCGTTAACTCTCCACTGCGAAGTAAGTGCAAGTGTCCCTGATTTTGCTCGCGATTAAAATTACTAATACCACATAAATTTCCGGTAAAGAAAACCTCAGTATTCATCGAAAAGCGTTGCAAGATGACTGAAAGTTGATCCATTTTATCTCTCTTTATACCTATTCTGGACGATAGGGTTCAAAGTTAGGACTATCTCATTCCTTTTAGGTAATTGAAAGGCCTATATTATCAACCAAGGAAACATCCTTATTAATAAACAAACTTTGAACATGACAGAGTAAAAATTAATTACTGGAGCAACAAAATGAAAATTTCAACATTGATAAAATCTACCTTTGCGACTTCTGCCTTATTAGTTAGCAGTTTAAGTTTTGCAGCGAATATTGAAGTAAATGCCAATGGCAATGATTTAGCGATTAAAGGCTATGATGCGGTATCTTATTTTACTAAAGGCTCACCAACGAAAGGCTCAGATCAATTCACTGCAGCTTACAACGGCGCTATTTACCAGTTTTCTACGGCAGATAACCGTGACCTTTTTAAATCTGAGCCAAGTAAATATGCACCACAGTACGGTGGTTTCTGTGCCTTTGGCGTTACGATGAATAAAAAATTTGATACCGATCCGATGGCCTGGCATATCCGTGGTGACAAATTATATTTAAACCTCAATAAAGACGTGCAAAAAAAATGGGTAACAGATATTCCGGGTTATATTGAAACCGCTCAGACTAATTGGACCGATATTAAAGGGTTAACAGAAGCGCAAATTGAAAAAATTTACGACTAATACTCACCCATTAGGTAAGGCTTGATGATGAAAAAACTAACATTAGATGACTCAATTGATGATTTATTATCTCAGCATCAATATTCACTGTTATATTTTACTGCTTCATGGTGTGGACCTTGTAAAACAATGTCTCCTATTGTTGAAGGAGCCTCTGATCTGATGAAGAATAGATTTAACACGATTAAAATTGATGTCGATAGTATGGCAAGTGTAGCTGCTGATTATGGTATACGTAGTGTACCCACGCTGATGTTGGTGAATGATAGTGTGATTATTGACCAACGTGTAGGTGGCTTACCACAACAACAATTAATACAATGGTTAGAGCAACAGACCTAGTTGCTCATTTAAACAATAGTAGGATAAATGATGAATAATAAATTATTAGTAAGTGCAGCACTAGCTGCAGTAATTTCGACAGGTATTGTTGCACCAGCAGAAGCAGCAGATAAGAAAGAAAAATGTTATGGCGTAGCAAAAGCGGCACAAAACGATTGTGCAAATTTAGCGGGTACCCATTCATGTGCCGGTCAGTCAAAGGTTGATAACGATAAAGGTGAATGGAAGCTAGTAACTAAAGGTACTTGCTCAACACTTGGCGGACTATCAAAAGCAGATGCTAAAAAACTTTATAAAGCAACGAAAGGCGCTTAAATAATGAGTATGTCGGTATTAAACAGTAATGTAATGATAGGCGTTGGTCTAAGGCACCCTCATTTTACCGACATACTAACTCAGCCTAAACAGGTTGATTTTATTGAAGTACATTCGGAGAACTTTTTTGGTCAAGGCGGCGCTGCGTTATCTGTACTTAAACAAGTTAGAGAGAAATACCCAGTCAGTTTGCATTCAACGTCAATGGGGCTTGGCTCTGTACAGAATATTCCGCAGCATTACTTGGATCGTTTGAAAAAATTAACGGAAAATATTGACCCATTTCTTATGTCTGAACATGCCTGTTTTACTTGGGGACAGCAACAAGGGCAAGTTATTCACAGTGGTGATCTGTTACCGATTGCCCATACTCAGCAGACGTTAGCCTCGATGTGTGAACAAGTTGAAAAAGTACAAGATTTTTTAGGGCGAGAACTTATCATTGAAAATGTTTCTGCTTATATAAAGTTTGATGAAAGCCATCTTTCAGAGGCTGAATTTTTAACACAGCTCTATCAACGTACGGGGGCAAAAATATTATTAGATATTAATAATATTGCCGTTAATAGTGTAAATTTTGATAACGGCGATATTCAGCAATCTATAGCTGATTATATTAATGAATTACCCGTGGCGAGTGTGGCACAAATTCACTTAGCCGGTTGTAGCATACCTTTGGTGGGAGAGTTAACCATTGATGATCATGCTTGCCCCGTTTCTGATGAAGTTTGGTTAGGCTATAAAAAAGCGCTAACCCGTTTTGGGGCACTGCCAACACTCATTGAATGGGACAGCGATTTGCCCGAGTGGTCAGTACTGGTTGCTGAAGCTAAAAAAGCGCGTGATATTGCCCATGCGGTATTAGTGAGAAAGAGCACATGAGTGAACAACCTGAAACTGAGCTAAGCATTAATGAACCAGGTAGAAAGGAACCCAATAAAAGTCTCCAGCAAACATTGCTAGACGTTATTTGGAATGAAGGTTCAACCGTTTTAGAACAATGTGGTTTTGACGCTAAAGGTATTACTGTTTATCGACGAAACCTACTGGCTAACGCTCAACGAGCATTGACGATTAGTTTTCCAACAGTATTTGAATTGTTAGATAGTGATATTGGCGAAGACCTAGTTTATCAATTTTTAAGGAGATCGCCACCAGACCAAGGTGACTGGGCTCTATGGGGAGAAAATTTTTCTCACTTTTTAGAAACAACAAAAATAGCTATGATTTATCCTTATATTTCTGATTGTTCTGCTCTAGATTGGCACATTCATTGTGCATTAAATGGTCGTGATCAGACCTTGGTACAAACGTCATTGCAAGTGCTTGGTGAAAGTGAACCTAAGGATATTTTTATTGAATTTAATCAGAATGTGCGCGTGTTGAAAACAGCATTTCCATTAGAAGATATTTTTTATGCACACCATCATGAAGATGAACTTCAACGAAAAATGGCAATGAATAATGCAAGGCAAGCACTATCAGTAAAACCTTTAGAACAATTTGTGATGGTTTACCGTCCTGAATATCAGCCAAAAGTAACAACATTAACTATAAATGAAGGTCTTTTTATCAATGACTTACTGGCTGGTAAATCATTAGAACAAGCCCTTAATGCAGTAAATCATGACAACGAATTTTCATTTGAACAATGGCTGATTAGTGCTATTGAACGTAACTTAATTTATTATTTTAAAGAGAAATAACCATGGATACTTTACAAAATCTATTCTTACAAACCAGCCTTTTTTATCGTAATGTTGCCAGTAAAATTAGTATGTTAGAACCCGTCGCATTGTTAGCTGCGCGTTTTTATGTTGCTTGGGCCTTTTTTGCCTCTGGACTAACGAAGCTCAGAGATTGGGAGAGTACACTGATGTTATTTGAATATGAATATCAAGTACCTGTATTACCGTTTGAATTAGCCGCTTATTTAGGTACAGGTGCAGAAATTATTTTACCCTTGTTATTAATGGCTGGATTAGCGAGTCGATTTTCTGCTTTAGGTTTGTTTTTTGTTAATATTGTTGCTGTGATAAGTTTAGAAGATATTGCGCCAGTCGCCTATGCTGAACATGTATTATGGGGAGTATTACTCGCATTGGTTGTTATCTTTAATGGTGGGCGCTTTGCATTAGACCGACTTGTTGAAAAACAGTTATTCAATGGCAAAGTTTCAACAGTCTCATAGGTAATTTATTTAGCTATAATCATCAATGATAAGTAATACAGGGAAATATTTGTAATGACTATACCTATTCCTCATCGCCCGAGCGGTTTCCTTCTTGGTGATGCAGCGGCACTTATTACTCTTGATGCTTTTATTGATATTCAATGCCCACATTCTCGCACTATCTGGCCAACGTTACTGGCAGTGTCTAAACATTATAAAGATAAGCCTGTCAGTCTTAGAGTGCATTTAATCACCCTAAGCAATCACCGACAGGCTTGGGATATGAGTTTAGGGCTATTTGCGTTAGCACAGGGTGACGCCAGTAAATTTTATGATTTCACAACATTTATATTTGAACGACAAGCACAATTTTGTAATGATAAGTTTTTACATAAGTCTCACTATGATTTAATTCAATTGATAGCCGATTTTTCTGAAGAGCATGCCAGTGTAGACCGCGAAAAATTTATTAACAGCATGAATAATAACGATACTTACATCCAGGCTCGTACTCCTATTCGTTATGCTGCCACCAAGGCTGTATGGGCAACACCAACATTATTTATAAATAATGCTGGTAAAGTACCGTTAGATCACCAATCAAGGTTAACCGACTGGCAAGCGGTTATCGACCCACTGTTGCTTACTTAACGTCATCTACGTATAGCACGTAAGTTAACGTCGTTAATTAACACACCGGAGAGAACCGATGAGAAAAAAAGTAGAATTTCCTAGCCAAGGTCAATATCTAGCAGGTTTGTTAGAAACACCTGATCAAAAAACTCGAGCCTATGTACTTTTTGCCCACTGTTTTACTTGTGGTAAAGATATAGCGGCAGCATCGCGTATCAGTCGATTTTTGGTGCAACATGGTTTTGCCGTTTTTCGTTTTGACTTCACTGGCTTAGGAAATAGTGACGGTGATTTTGCCAATACTAATTTTTCATCCAATACTGAAGATTTACTGTCAGCCGCTCACTTCCTTGAAAAAAATTATCAAGCTCCTCAACTTTTAATAGGTCATAGTCTTGGTGGCGCGGCTGTTTTAGCTATGGCTTCACAACTTCCAAAAGTTAAAGCCGTAGTAACGATTGGTGCCCCATATGAGGTAAGCCATGTTATACATAACTTTGATGCACACCTTGATAAAATTGAACAAAGCGGTTCGGCGAAAGTGAGTTTAGGTTCTCGTGAATTTACAATTAAGAAGCAATTTTTGGATGATTTACGTAATCAAACGACAGAACATATACAACACTTGAATAAAGCTTTATTGGTCTTACATTCTCCGATTGACTTAACCGTAGATATCGCAGATGCAGAGAAAATCTACAAAGCGGCAAAACACCCTAAAAGTTTTGTTAGCCTAGATACCGCTGATCACCTTTTATCCAAATCAATTGATAGTGAATATGTTGCTCAAACAATTTCAGGGTGGGCGAGTCGTTATCTTCCCGCGCCTGAAATCTCGACTGTTAACATTACAAAGGGACATGTTTTGGTTGCTGAGCTTGATCACAAATTTCAGCAGGAAGTTTTTAGTGATAGCCATCACTGGTATGCGGATGAACCGACTCAGTCAGGCGGGAAGAATTCAGGTCCAGATCCCTATGAACATTTACTTGCTGCTCTAGGTACTTGCACGGCAATGACCATCCGTATGTATGCCGACCACAAAAAAATTCCGCTTCAGCACGTTGAAGTTTCTTTATCCCACGAGCGTAATTATTTAAATGATGCAGACAAAGCGTCAGAGCATGATGAAAAGAGAGAATCATTACTTCGCAAAGTTCAGTTGTTTGGGCCGTTAAGTGATAATGAAAAAAAACGATTAATGGAAATAGCTGACCGTTGTCCTGTGCATCGAACATTGCACAATAATCCGCAAATATTAACGGTATTGATTGATGGTTAGGCTAATGTATCTAAGTTCATGTACCTAAGTTTATCTACCTAAGATTAATGCCATTAAATGGTCACACCGATGACTCATAACTTGTTACCGAGTAATTAGTCATGAGTCAGGCACCAAAAGCTAAAGGTGTTATCTTGTGTCTCTTCAGGCTGACTTATTTGATTGGTGTTATATTTACCAATAAAAAAATCATAAGGTATATAGCAATAGCCTTTGTCGCCAAATTCTTCACCCCATGAATTTCTAACAATAAAGTGCTGCGCGGCATCATTATATCCAACCGCTAGTAAGGCATGACCACCGAGCCTAATTTCATTTTGGGAAGGCATAGTAAAAATACCACTCGCCGGTGTTAAATAAAAACTTCTCGGTACCATCATGCCAAAAATAACAGGAAAGCCTTTCGACAAAGACATTTTTAGGTCTAGCAAACCGTTATCTAGGGTTAATTTGCAATAACGGTTGATTATATGTTTTTTTGCTTGTGTGAGAGCCTGCATAGAGGGGCTTTGTGAAATAGCAGCATGTAATTCGGTTTCATTGTCTTTTAGTGCTTTTGCTATCGCTGCTGTAATTTCTGTAACGCTGCCTGTCCTAATAATATTTTTAATGCTTTTGGGTAATGTTGTTTCAGGATAAGGCCAAGAGACTTCTGAACAAATGCCGTTTTTAAACAAAGATTTAATTCCGTTACGAATAAAAACAGGGGCATTTAAATCAACTTTACCTTCTATTACGCGCTCATTGTAGTAAATGAACATTTGTGAAGCATCGATATTACTGATGTTCTCATTAATAAAAGGCTGATTATCTTTGACTAAATAAAGTTCAGCCGCTACTGCAATAGCACAGGCTGAACATGAATTAAGTAAGCCTTGGTTAATTATCTCAGAGGTAAGACTCTTGCGTAAATCTACCATAGGGAGAATATCTTCAGCCATTTGCTCTTTTAATTTAATTGGGCAAGTTATATGGCTGTACTGGGGCGATTTGTCACCGTGATGCAGACAAAATTGGTGATCACGATGATCATGGATATCAGGTTGTATGGTTCTTTTATGCAAGGCTTCCATGTCTTTTTTAACTTTATAAACAATAACAATGACTAAAGATACAATATTTGTTTTGTTAGGTCGATAAAAGTGTACAAACTTTGTCTCTTTATACAAAAGAGATTAAAGGAAGCGAAAAATAATTTTAGTTGTTAATATATCGTTTAATTAAATTTAATAAGACTTGTCTCTTTCATGCTTTCAACTATCTACTTGATCAATATGCCGTATTCTTCAATTACTCGGCCTTCTCTAGCACTGGGGCTTATTGAAAATTATATTAATAAATATGGTTACCAAGTAGAAACAATATATGGCAATGTTGAATTCTCGACAAAAATTGGCCTTGAACTTTATGATCAAATAGACAACTCTTTTTTTGAACATCTCATTGGCGAATGGACATTTTCTCGTGGTGCTTTTCCGGACAAAAAACGTGATGACGACGGTTTCTTTGGGCTATTCACTGATTTGACCGACATCATAAAACAGCAACTTTTATCCACTAGAAATAAAGCGGAACAATATATTGCTGAATTAGCTGATCGCATCCTAGCAGACTCACCCAAAGTCGTAGCCTGTACTTCTACCTTCCAACAAAATTGTGCCTCTTTGGCGTTACTACGCATGATCAAAGAAAAAAATAGCAATGTAGTAACAATGATGGGAGGGGCAAATTGTGAAAGTATTATGGGGCAAACCATCAGTGAGTCTTTTCCGTGGGTTGATTACGTTTTTTCAGGTGAGTGTGACGACGTTATCGGTAAGTTCATTGATAAGCTGATGCGTAATGAATTTATTGGCACGCATAACTTACCGCATGGTTTTATTTGCCAAAAAAATAATGACTTATTGCTCTCACAAAACAAGGTGTCAACCAAGCCACCACGTGGTTATATTGAAGATATGGCTCAGGTAGGTATCCCCATTTACGACAGTTATTTTAGTACGTTAAATCATTTAGATTTAACGGCAAGTATTCATCCGGGGTTGTTAGCTGAAACCTCGAGAGGATGCTGGTGGGGAGCCAAAAAGCATTGCACCTTTTGTGGCTTAAACGGTGTTAGCATGACGCATCGCTCAAAGTCTTCGTCAGCAGTATTAGCTGAATTTGAGGAGCTTCATCAAAAATACAACATTAATAAATTAGAAATTGTTGATAATATTTTACCGATGGAATACATGAAAACAGTGCTACCTGCATTAAGTAAGGAACAAAAATATAATATTTTTTATGAAACAAAGTCTAACCTGAAAAAAGAGCATGTCGCTCAACTAGCTGATGCTGGGGTAAAATGGATACAACCTGGCTTTGAAAGTTTACACGACGATTTTTTAAAGCTCGTTGCTAAAGGTGCTACAGGTATTCAAAATGTTTCTGCACTTAAATGGAGCTTAAATTTTGGTGTGAGGGTTTCATGGAATTTGTTATGTGGAGCGCCAAATGAAAAAGACCATTGGTATGATGAAATGGCAGAAATACTGCCGCTTATTATGCACTTACAACCACCTTATCATGAACTGATTAAAATACGCTATCCGCGCTTTAGCCCTTATTTTAAAGACCCTAAAAAGTACGGCCTAACGCTTGAACCATTACAAAGTTATCAGTATATTTATCCTTTAACAGAGAATGAACTTGCTAATATCGCCTATTTTTTTGATGAGAAATCAACAAAAGATCAAGCTGTTTTTAGTTTAACTGTTGGTAATGTTCACAATGTAGCGGGTCATAAGTTACTACAAGAGCAAGTTACGCTATGGTCACAGCAGTGGAGTGGTAGCTCAGTACCCTTACTTTATATGAGCGACCAAGGCGAAAATATTGTTGTTATTGACACCCGTAAAGTGGCTACTAACGTTACCCATCAATTATCAGGTTTAACAGCATGTATTTACAGATTATGTGAAGAGCCAGTGTCAAAAAGTCGTTTGATCAGTAAGTTAGCCGAGTTAGCACTCCCTAATGATGACATCAACGTGAATAAAGCATTAGCAATACTGATAAAAAATAAATTGTTGCTATCATTAAGTCACTGTTATTTAGCACTTGCATTAAAAGGGAAAACGCCAAAATTACCCGATGTAAAAGATTATCCTTCAGGATATTTGAATTTAGATAAAGCAGCAAAGGCGGTTGCCATCGAGTGAGTGGATATAAAAAACAGTTACCAAATTATGTGAAAAATAATCAGATAAATACTTTTCTTACCACAAAGAATAATAACGAACCTTGATATTAAGTACTCGTTTTTTGTTGAACGGGTGCTACCCGACAAACATCTTCCATCACTAAAGCGACATAGCGATAAGTCTGAAAAGCACTTAGTTCCATCAATTTATATTGCTCTTGCGTTAATGGTAAAGCGTTTATCGTATCGATAATATCTTGCTTATGATGTGAATCAACTTTGGCATGATGCATTAAACTGTTAAAGCCTGCTGCCGGTAGACCTGAAGTTTCAATTAATGTTTCAACATATTCTACGGTAGGGTGGTTCACCTCTAAACAGGCCAAGTATCCCATAAAGGCAATCGGGTCAGCATGGCGGATCCAGTAATATTGTGAACCAATTAAGGCGGCTAAATTGGTTGAAGGTATTTTATTGATAACAGACTCTCTGGGCACCCCAAGTACTTCTAAGTCTTCTAAGCACCACTCGTCGTGATTAAGCTCTTCAGGAATATGTTGTTCCATGTAAGCAATCAGGGGTTTTGATATAGGGTCTTCAGGTCGTAATTTAGCGCAACGAATAACTTCTTTCATCAACTCTGTAGATGTCGTTGATATTTTATAATTTACGATGGCTTGTTCTATACAAACATCAGGGTAACAAGCAAGTTGAGTAAAAGTACTATTTACAGCCCCTGCTCGCATTTTCATTAACAAAAGGTTTGTATTTAAACGTTGATAATGAGTTAACGTATTCTTTTTTTCCATTAAACAATAACGCCAACAGGCTTATCATTGCCTTTGTTCGCACTTTTATGAATAGACTCTAATTGTGCAACTTCTTCTTTTGATAAACTATCGATGGCTTTTAGATGTTCATCACTTAGCTCTGCTTTGTTCACTACTCCAGCGTCATGTAGATGATCTGCGTTACTTTTATTATTAGACATATTTTTATCCTTAGATTAGAGGTATTATTTACCTTACTTTATACCAGTACATTGAAATAAAGCTGCAATAGCATAGTAATTAATTGAATTTCTTGTCAAGTGATAATTTTAATTATAACTTGTTGATGTCAAACTTTATATTTAAGCTACATACCAGCTTCCTTGAATCATTATTTATAAAAAGAAGAAACAAATGCGCTGCTTAATTCAATTACTTTCCCTCATCATATTATGTGCTACGTCGCTACACAGCTATGCAGAAAACTCGAAGTATAGTTTTGATCACTTCTCTCGCGACCAAGGGTTATCACAAGCATCAGTGCAAGCTCTTTATCACGATAAACAAGGCTTTATTTGGGCTGGTACTACTGATGGTCTTAATCGCTTTGATGGTTATCAATTTAAAGTGTACCGCAGCAATAGCGATAAACTTGATAGTTTATCTAATAATAATGTTTTATCGATTACCCAAGACAGCAATGAAAATTTATGGTTTGGAACAGTAAACGGTTTAAATAGGTTTAATAAAAGTACCGAGTTATTTACTACGTTTCTACATGACAACAAACAAAATAATAGTTTGAGTAACAATATTGTTCAAACATTAACTGCTGATAAGTTTGGCAGCGTATGGGTAGGCACCAAAAATGGATTAAATAAATTTAATGGCGAAAGTTTTGTTCTATTCTCCCACCAGAGTGAAGAAAATAATGCCTTACGTAACAATATTCAAGCTATTCTCGAAGATAGCAACAATGATTTATGGCTGGGTACTCAAGGTGGACTTAGTTTTTTTGATGTGAAAGCTAAGACGCTGAACGCTGTGAAAGTAGAGTTGAAAGAGCAAAGTATCACCAGCCTTTTCGAATATGACGATAATACATTATGGTTGGGCACTGAAAATGGTTTGTATTTATACCACAAGAAAAGTGGTTTGCTTAGTGATCACAACACATTAATTAATGAACTTGCTAGTAGCCATATTACCTCATTTTTATTACAGAATAACAAAGACTTATGGATAACGACTAGGAATAAGGGGCTTTATCGCTATAACCTCATCAGCAAAAGTATTGAGCACCTGCAATCAGACAAGAAAAACCCTGATAGCTTAATCGACAATGATATCAGAGCCATTATTAATGATAATGCAAATAACCTATGGATAGGTACATATATCAATGGTATTGATAAATATGACGTATCTAGAGAACAATTTAACCATACAGTACAAGATGTTACAAAAAATAATAACTTACAAGGTGGTGCTTTTTTTCACTTTTTGGAACACTCTACCGATAAATTATTAATTTCAACCTATCAATCAGGGTTAAATGAATATGACAAAACGACAGGCGAATATCATCAATATTTACATGATCCGACCAATAATAATAGCATAGGATCGAATACGGTTACTTGGTTAATCAATGATGAAAAACAAGGTGTTTGGGTGGGTACCGTTGGTGGTGGTTTAAATCTTTTTGATGTTAAAACAAAAGTTTTTACCCGCTTTATGCATAATCCTGATGATCCAAACAGTATTAGCCATAATAAAATACTACCTATTTTTCAAGAGAATGAGCATACTTTATGGATAGGTACTTGGGGGGGCGGTCTCAATAAATTTGATACGCGCACTAAAAAGTTTACTCGCTTTATGCACGATCCTAACAATATAAATTCTTTGTCAGGAAATAATATATGGGCGATACATAAAGACGATAAAGGCTTTCTTTGGCTCGGCACCATGTTTAGTGGCTTGAATAAGTTTGATCCTAAAACGAATACTTTTACGCACTTTAAGCACGACCCCAAAAATGACAATAGCCTTAGTAATCAATTTGTTGATGCAATTCATCAAACGAGTGACGGTATTTTATGGTTGGGGACTTCAAATGGTTTAAATAAATTTGACCCATTAACAGAAAAGTTCACCCATTATAAAGAAAAACATGGTCTTGCCAGTTCTACTATTTATGGCATCTTAGAAGATGAACAAGGTCACTTATGGTTGAGTACGACTAATGGCTTGTCACACTTTAATCCAGAAACAGAAAATTTTAAAAACTATGATGTTACCGATGGACTTCAATCAAAGGAGTTTGCCACACTTTCATATTATAAAAGCAAATCGGGTGAGTTGTTTTTTGGTGGTGTTAATGGTTATAACCATTTTTATCCACAAGATATTAAAGACGACACCAGATTACCCAACATTGTCCTAACCAATTTTTTGGTACATAACGAAACGGTTAAAGTGGGCTCATATGAAGAAAGTGGCAATAAAACTGAACAGCCATTTATGCTTGATGCCGTCATCAATGAATTAACACAACTAACGTTAACTCACCTTGAAAAACTGATCACTTTTGAATTTTCAGCTCTCCACTTTTCTGAGCCAATGAGTAATAAATATGCTTACACACTTGAAGGCTTTGATGAAAAATGGGTTTATACCGATGCAAAAAATCGCCGAGCCACTTACACCAATTTACCCGCAGGCGATTATGTCTTTCGGGTAAAAGCCAGTAATGGTGACGGCTACTGGAACGAACAAGGGAAGTCATTAAACGTTACGGTATTACCAGCGCCATGGCTTTCTTGGTGGGCGTTTACTTTTTATTTTATTGTCGGTATTGGCGCGCTAATCTCTTATATATATCGTTTGAATTACCAACGTTTAAAAGAGCAAGCCATTAATTTACGTTTAACCCGTGTTGATAAATTAAAAGATGAATTTTTAGCTAATACTTCCCATGAATTACGTACTCCTTTAAACGGTATTATTGGTTTAGCCGAGTCATTAATTGACGGTGTTGCTGGGCAGTTGCCGGAAAAAGCGAATCATGACCTATCCATGGTGGTGGCGAGTGGTCGACGGTTATCAAACTTAGTGAATGATATCTTAGATTTTTCAAAATTAAAAAATCATGGTTTACAAATACAGACCTCTGCAATTGATATTAACAGTATGGTTGATGTGGTCTTTACTTTATCTCGAGCCACATTAAAAACAAAAGACATTGAACTAATTAATAATATTGCTAAAGATTTCCCTGCGGTCAAAGCTGATGAGGACCGTTTGCAGCAAATTCTTTTTAATTTAGTTGGCAATGCCATTAAGTTTACCCCATCAGGTACAGTGACTATTTCTGCGCAATTAGTGGGCAATAGCCGTACTGATGAACAGCAATTTGTTTGTATTGATATCAGTGATACTGGGATTGGGATTGCAACAGAAAATTTGGCGACTATTTTTAAATCATTTGAACAAGTTACGGGTAACGAGACGCGTGCCGCAAGTGGCACAGGTTTAGGCTTAGCGGTTTCTAAACAGCTTGTTGAGTTACATGGCGGTACTATAACGGTAAGCTCGACACAGAATAAAGGCAGCATATTTAGCTTCACGCTTCCGATTTACGATATAAGTGATAGTGAATTAAGTGAACTTATCGCCGTGGGGGATGTAAACCATGAGCAAACTAAGCAACAGTTATCACGATTACAGGCCCTAGATGACACTATTGACTACTTTCCTGTTGATATTTTATCACCGAAAAATAGTACGACCAATAAGGAGAATAATGATTTTCGAGTATTAATCGTTGATGACGATCCGATTAACCGTCAAGTCTTAAATAACTATTTATTGCCACTGGATTATCAGCTTTTTCAAGCCCACGGTGGTGAGCAAGCTTTAGCGCTTATTGAACAAGCGAGTGAAGGCTTGTTGGCGGGGGAACGTCCGTTTGATTTAATTTTACTTGATATTATGATGCCAAAAATTTCAGGTTATGAAGTCTGTCGAAAACTTCGAGAAAAATATTCAGTTAATGAGTTACCGGTGATCTTTTTAACGGCTAAAAATCAAGTCGTTGACTTAGTTGAAAGTTTTTCTGCTGGCGGTAATGATTATTTAACTAAACCTATCTCAAAATACGAACTATTATCGCGTGTTGAAACGCATTTAACCTTGCTAGATATTAACCGCAGTTTAGAGACGAAAGTCGCTGAGCGTACCGTTGAACTCGAATATGCGATGCAAGCAAAAGGTGAGTTTTTGGCTAAAATGAGTCATGAAATTCGCACAC
This sequence comes from Colwellia sp. BRX8-9, assembly GCF_014077245.1. Taxonomy (NCBI): domain Bacteria; kingdom Pseudomonadati; phylum Pseudomonadota; class Gammaproteobacteria; order Alteromonadales; family Colwelliaceae; genus Colwellia; species Colwellia sp. BRX8-9. Next base: position 127,770 of record NZ_JACGVN010000008.1, on the reverse strand, counting down.
CGATGAATGCTATTATCGGTTTAGGTTATTTAACGCTGAAAACGGATTTAAATCCCCATCAAAAAGACTTAATTAGCAAAACCCAAGACGCTTCTCAAGCGCTTTTAGGGCTAATTAACGATATTCTAGATTTCTCCAAAATTGAAGCCGGTAAAATGTCAGTAGAGTCGGTAACAATGAATATGGGTGGCTTAATTAAGAAAACCAATAATATTTGTGCGTTGCGTGCTCATGCTAAAGATTTAGAGCTTATTGTTAAAGTACATAGTGATGTGCCAAAGCATATCAAGTCTGATCCGGTTCGCCTGCAGCAAATTTTAGTTAACTTAGTGAGTAATGCTATTAAGTTTACCGAACAAGGACATATCCTTATTGAAGTCGGTCTGGCTAAACAGTCATTAATGGCAGATGATAGTAATCAGCTTACGCTTGAATTTAGTGTGAGTGATACGGGTATCGGTCTCGAACAATCAACAATGAATAACCTCTTTCAGTCGTTCACCCAAGCAGACAGTTCAATTACCCGAAAATTTGGTGGCACAGGTTTAGGCTTATCCATTTGTAAAGAGTTAAGTGGTTTGATGGGTGGTGAGATTTGGGTTGAGAGTACGTTAGGAAAAGGCAGTAAATTTAGCTTTAATATTGTCTGTGAAAAAAGCGATTTACCGGGCAATGAGCTGATAAATATTGACGCTATTAAAGGACTTAATATTTTAGTGGTGGATGATAATGAGCTTTGCTTGAATGTTATTACTGAGTTGTTACAAGAGTTTCATTGTGAAATTACCGCCGTAGCCAGCGCAGAAACAGCATTAGCATTGTTAGCAACGGCAAAAAGTAATCATAAATCTTATGACTTGGTTATTACTGATTGGCGTATGCCCAAAATGGACGGTATTGCTTTTGCTAAAGCGATACAAGATGATAAAAATCAATATAACGTTCGAGCGGTGTTAATGGTGACGGCATTTGATAAAAGTGATGCCATGCCGTTAGCACATTCATCGGGTATTGATGGCTTCTTAGAGAAACCTGTTAATGCCAGCTTGCTATTAGAGGCGATGATGGATGTATTGAAAATTTCCCCTGATGAAGACTTTTACAGCATAAAAAATGCAAGTTTAATGGATTTTTCAACAACCGACATATTATTAGTTGAAGATAATGAGTTAAACCAACAGGTTGTTTTAGGGTTTTTAGAAGATACCCAAGCGAATGTTGATGTTGCAGAAAATGGCCTTGTCGCTTTAGAGAAATTAGCCAATAAAAGTTATGACTTAGTTTTGATGGACATTCAAATGCCTGAAATGGATGGGGTAACGGCCACACAAGAAATTAGAAAACAAGCCCAATTTAAAAAGCTGCCTATTATTGCCATGACAGCTCACGCGATGCCAGATGAGCTCAATAAATGTTTGGCAGCCGGTATGAATGAATATTTTACTAAACCGATTGACCCTAACGCGTTATTTAGTTTAATGGCAAAATACTTAAGTGATAAAATTAATGCCGTGGTAAACAAATCTGTCGATATTAAAGAGCAAAATATTGATATTACTGAGTTGATTTCGGATAACCCCGAAAAAACATTAATGGATCGCATTGCACAACTGAGTTGCTTAAACAGTAAGAAAGCCTTGCAGGCGATGGGTGGCAGACAGCATATTTATCAAAAACTCGTTATCGACTTTCATAAAAGTACCCTAAAAATTCCTCAAAAAATAGAGCAAGCTTACCAAGATAAAGACGTTGAAAGTTTATATCGCATGGTTCATTCTTTGAAATCTAATGCCGCTTACATTGGTGCCTTCTGTTTAGCTGAGTTATCAGCAGAGCTAGAAGGAAAAATAAAAGAGCAACCTGAGAACTGTTTATCACTCATGAGACAACTGATAACAGAACACCAGAAGATATTATCAGCCTTAGCGACCTTGACTAATAGCAATACAGATTTATTAAGTGATGAGCCTAAAAAGGCCATTAACATAGAGTTACTACTCGTACTGTTAAATTCTATTGTCGACTTACTTAAAAAAGAAGATGCAGAAGTCGAAGACTTATTACCGCAGTTACTCGAATATACCCGAGGAAGTGATCTCGTTGAACTTGTTGATAATATTGTCGAATTAGTTGAAGATATCGAATACGCTAGCGCATTAAACCGTATCGAAGCATTAAGGAATAAACTTGTCTATTAGTCGGCTCAAGAGCAAGTGAGTATTAGTGGGTCAAGTTTGGCTTGATTATTATCTGTTTTAAAAGAAAAAAGTTGATAGCGGAAAATGAAAACTTTAGAGCAAATCATTTTAATTGTTGATGACGATAAAGCAAACCGTAAAATGCTAAAAGAGTTGTTGCAGGAACAAGCAAAAATTATTTTTGCGAAAAATGGTAAACAAGCCAGAGAACTTGCTAGAAAACATCTTCCTGATCTTATCTTATTAGATGTGATTATGCCTGATATTTCTGGTTTTGAGGTCATCGACTCTTTGAAAGATGACCCTAAGACAATCAATATTTCGGTCATTTTTATCACAGGTTTAGCTAATGATGATGATGAAGAGCGTGGTTTTAATTTAGGCGGCTGTGATTATATCTATAAGCCCTTTAAACCCAACATTGTTATTGCTCGCGTGATGATGCATTTAGAATTAATTCGTCAACGTAAAATGTTAGATGAAATTGCTCATATTGACGCCTTAACAGGGGTTAATAACCGGCGTAAGATGGATCTTGTTTTAAAAGATGAAGTTGCAGCAAATAAATATGAGCATACCAATTTACTCGTGGCAATTCTCGATATAGATTACTTTAAACAATATAATGATGGCTACGGTCATGGCGCTGGCGATGTTGCTTTAAGGCAAGTCGGACAGGCGCTTCGTGAAATCTGTGTAAGACCACGAGACTTTATCGCACGCTATGGTGGTGAAGAATTTGTGCTCATCTTACCTGATTGTGATAAAGCGGGCGCTGAAATTATGCTCAGTAATATTGCTCAAGCGATCAAAGATAAAAAAATCAAACATCAGTATTCTAGTGTGTCGCCACAATTAACAGTCAGTGTTGGTGCTGTGGTGGTTAAGTCATCTCAGTCTGTTGTTGTCGCGAATGTTATGAAAAAAGCGGACAGTTTACTCTATCAGGCGAAAAACAATGGCCGTAATCAATACTGTCTTGCTGAGCTGAGCTGAGCTGAACGAACTAGGCAAATTATTTATCAACAGCGCCGGATGTTAGTTAATTTTTAGCGCAAGTGATAAAACACCCATGGCGTTATAATTTAATCACTGTCTTGCTGAGCTGAACGAGCTAGGCAAATTGTTTATCAACAGCGCCAAATTTTTGTTAACTTTTGGCGCAAGAGATAAAAAACATTTGGCATTATCATTTAATCACTGGCTAATCTTTTGCCTTTTCAGAAATAGTGACAGATACTTCTATTAACTGTTTCTTTCGTATTAATTTAAAAGGTAATACGGTGCCAGGTTGAGTTTCAGCCACAATATCTTGTGCTTGTATAAATGAACTAATGGCGACATTATTAATCTGGTAAACGATATCACCCGGTTGTAAGCCAGCTCTAAAGGCAGGGCTGTTCTTTTCAACGCCAGCAATAGTAAAACCTTTAAAATTGTTTGGTAGCGAGTTGATACTTACGCCTAAGTAGCCACGTATTACCCGACCATTAGCAATTATTTTTCTCATCACTTTATGGGCGAGTGAATAAGGAACGGCGAAAAATATTCCCTGAATATTCCTTTCTGTATCAATGAACTTTCTTGAATTAATACCTACCAGCTCGCCATTAGTATTGATAAGCGCGCCGCCGGAATTACCATCATTAATGGCCGCGTCCATCTGTAATAATTCTAAATAATTAATGACACTTAAACCGCTACGACCTGTGGCACTTATCACGCCTTGAGTCACTGTTTGTCCTAAATTTAGTGGATTACCTATCGCTAAAACCACATCACCAGCAAGTGATTGTAAATCAGCTCTTTGTGGAATAACCGGTAGGTTCGCTGTGTCTACTTTAAGGACGGCTAAATCAGTATAAGTATCATAACCAATAAGTTCTGCAGGAAAACGTTGGCCATTTTGCAGATCAACATTAATTAAATCAGCATTTTGTACGACGTGAAAATTAGTTAATATATATCCGTTAGAATCCATAATAACCCCTGAACCTAAGCGGGTAGATCTTCTCGCTTTTGCACCATAGACAGGGCTAGTGCTTATATCTTCTGAATAGATGTTAACAACAGCAGGACTGGCGGTACTTACTGCTTTTGCATAAGATAATGGTTGTTGTTGTGGTTGATTGTTTTGTAGTACTTGCAAAGTGTTGTTGCGTAACTCTGGCACTAATAGAAGTAAAGTGACAGCTAACATCACGCCATAACTGGCTGGACGAACAATGTATTTTATTAGGTTTATTATGTTCAAAATTAATTTTTATGATGAGTGTTTAATATCGCTAGCATAGCATAGGTCTGCTTTAATCTTATAGTTTGAAAAATAAAAAAGGCTCATAAAGAGCCTTTAGATAAGTCCATTATCACCCTTGCGGTGTTAGCGGATCATTAAAAATAATGTGCTATTACCCCTGACAATATTGAGCGCAAAAACCCCTTTGTTATCATTTAAGTAACTGCGTAATTCACCTATAGACTTTATACGCGTGCGGTTTATTCCGCTGATCACGTCACCTCTTTGTAAGCCAATAGCGGCGGCGGGACTTTCTTCTTCGACTGACTTAATATCAATACCTTGATCATTCGTACTATTTTCAAGTTCAGCGCCATCTAACATTCTGTGAATGCTTGCGGCCTCTACTTTTGCTGTTTCCTGTTTTTTAAGCGTAACGTCATAAGTCTTTTCTGAGCCGTCTTTTTTGATGACCGTTAACTCAACAGACTTGCCTGCGCCAATTGAGCCAATCTTTCCTCGAATGGCGGCAAACGTTTTTACCACTTTTCCGTTCACTTTGGTAATAACATCACCGGACTCAATGCCGGCATCGGCAGCAGCAGAATCAGCAACGACTTGCTCGATAAAGCCACCTTGGCTCGACTCGAGTTCTAGTGCCTTGGCGATTTCACCATTGACACTTCGGCCTAACACGCCAAGTACACCACGGCGAACTTCGCCGAACTCAATCAATTGTCTAACAATGTTATCGACCATATTACTGGGTATGGCAAAGCCAATACCCACATTGCCACCATTAGGGCCTAATATTGCCGTATTAATGCCAACAAGTTTACCGTGTAAGTTAATGAGTGCACCACCTGAATTACCGCTGTTGATAGCAGCATCAGTTTGAATAAAGTCTTCGTAATTCTGCGCGTTTAATCCGCTACGTCCTAAAGCACTTATAATACCTGAAGTGACGGTTTGACCTAAACCAAAAGGGCTACCAATGGCAACAGCAAAGTCTCCAACTCGTATATCATCTGAGTCAGCTAATTTTACTTCAATTAAATCTTCAGCGTCTATTTGTAGTAAAGCGATATCACTACTGGCATCGGAGCCAATTCTCTTGGCGGTGATTTGACGACCGTCTTTTAACGTTATTTGAATTTCATCAGCTTCATTGATGACATGATTATTAGTAACTATGTAGCCTTGTGCAGCATCAATAATGACCCCTGAGCCTAAACCTCGAAATTCACGTTTTCTTGCTTGGTTTTGTTGAGGATTACCAAAGAAAAACTTTAAAGCATCTGGTACTTTAGATTTATCTTCGTGGGTACCGGTAACCGAAATTAGCACGACACCCGGAGTAACCTTCTCTAGCATCGGCGCTAAACTTGGCAACTGTTGACCACTAACGGAAAAAGGTAAATTGGCTTGGACGGGCAAACTTGCCACGGCAATAGAGCCGGAAAGAAGAATACTTGTTGCTAAAACAGACAGTTTTTTCATAAAAGAGACAACCTTCTTATAAACATAAATGATTAATGTAATTTTATACTTAACTAAAGACCTATGCTGTGTGCGTTAGTTCCAAAGAACATTAGCCTACATTTGTAACACTTTGTTTCTTGTCGGCAAAAAGTCCACTCGCTTGACCTGAGTAGTCAAGTGGTGGTTCTGTGCTTGTTTCTTCACTCTTACGTTCGGCTCGGCTGTGACGTAATGATACGGTTTGTGCAAGTTGTTCTTGTGTTTCTTTTGAGAAAAAAGGCATGCCATCAACGTCTGAAGGTGTTGCTTGTTTTAATAACTGCGTACTTTTTTCCATTTGCAACATGGCTGTTTGGCAAGTGCTATTCATTTTGTCCAAAAGTATTGTTGAATCATCTAAATGTTCTGCAACATCGAGTTTATATTGCGCTAAAGCGGCTTCACTATTACTAACGCGTTCACTAAGTTTCTGGTTGTCTTGGACTGATGCAGATAAAAAACGACTAGCAACAAAACCTATTGCCGCACCAACTAATAAAAGAAAAATTGCTAAAACTATATCCATAGTGTCAAACCCTCGTTATATTCAATAAAATTAGTAAAAATATGGGAACTTATTTTGTATAATAGCGCTTCTGTTCGCGCTTACCTAATGAATATGATTGCGAATTTGTTAATTTCAAGAAAATATTTCATTAGTCCTGTAAAGACTTTGTGAAACAAAATATAAGTGGCCAATAAATGATCAAGCTTTCACCTCTAGATAAGTATAATGAAGATTTAACTCGTGATGATTTTTTACATGACGATGCGCAGGAAAATGCGGTAAAAAACTTACAGCGTCTCTATGAAGATCTTCAAAATAAACCCTTACCCGTTGAAGGATTTAAGAAGGTGCTTAATCGCTGGAAGCGCATTGTTGCCTCATCTGAAACCAAAACCATACAAGGACTTTATTTTTGGGGTGGCGTTGGTCGAGGGAAAACTTATTTAGTTGATACATTTTATGATTGTTTGCCTTTTGAAAATAAAATGCGTGTTCACTTTCATCGCTTTATGCACCGTGTTCATCAAGAATTAAAAACATTAACCGGGCAAGCTGACCCATTGAAAATAATTGCCAAACGTTTTGCTGATGAAACCTGCATTATTTGTTTTGATGAGTTTTTTGTTTCCGACATTACCGATGCAATGATCCTTGGCGCTTTGTTTGAAGAATTATTTGCACATAATGTTACTTTAGTGGCAACGTCAAATATTATACCTGACGGTCTGTACCGAAATGGTTTGCAACGCGAACGTTTTTTACCAGCCATTAAACTCATCAATAAACATTGTGATGTGGTAAATGTCGATAGCGGTATTGATTACCGTTTGCGAACCCTAGAGCAAGCCGAGATTTACCATGCTCCACTTGATGCAGAGGCAAGTGAAAACCTGGCGCAATATTTTATTCAATTGTCGGTCAAACCAGGTAAGAAAGATGTTGACGTTAAAATAAATAATCGCTCATTATCGGCGATTGAAGAGTCAGACGGTATTGTGCACTTTGACTTTTCGGTGTTGTGTGAATCCGCACGTAGTCAAACTGACTATATGGAGATAAGTCGTTTGTATCACACGGTATTATTAGCAAATGTTAAACAAATGAGTGTCGATCGTGAAGATGCGGCCCGTCGATTTATTGCCTTGGTTGATGAATTTTATGAACGTAATGTAAAATTAATTATTTCTGCTGAAGTCGAAATGGAAAATTTATACAGCCACGGTGGTTTGGAATTTGAGTTCAAACGTTGTTTAAGTCGTTTACAAGAAATGCAGTCACATGATTATTTAGCAAGTAAGCACTTACCTTAGTGAGATAGTAAAACTTACTTAAAGATAATTATAAAAATGCCGATTTAACGATCGGCATTTTTTTATGCCAATTTTAGCGTTATTACGCTAACTAGCTATATGTTGTGTTATTTATTGATCTTGATCGCAATATGTAGTGCTTTGGCTTTTGTCATTTATTTTTATAGGTAATATACACCAAAAATAAAATGATAAAGGAATGCTGATGACAAACGCTTTTTCACCAGGCTTAGCGACAAGTATTAAATTACAAGACGCTTCAGTTGATATTTGGGATAAAAAATACCGCTTAAAAGACAAACATGGCCACCCGCAAGAGAATACTATTTCAGAAACATTTCATCGAGTTGCCTTAGCGCTCGCGGATATAGAAAATAAAGATAAGAAAAAGTGGTACGAGAAATTTGTTTGGGCGATGGAGTGTGGCGCCTATCCTGCGGGACGAATAATATCAAATGCAGGTGCCGAAAAATTTAAGCCCGCCACATCAACAATAAACTGCACGGTTTCAGGCACTATCGACGATTCAATGACGGGTATATTAACTGCGGTGCACCAAGCAGGCCTAACGTTAAAGGCGGGGTGTGGTATTGGTTATGAATTCTCAACTTTAAGACCCAGTGGTGCCTTTGTTGCTGGCGCCGGTGCCACAACTTCAGGTCCACTGTCGTTCATGGATATCTTCGATAAAATGTGTTTTACCATTAGTTCTGCCGGCGGGCGGCGTGGTGCGCAAATGGGGGTTTTTGATATCTCTCACCCTGATGTTAAACGTTTTATTTTAGCGAAGCGCGAGGATGGTCGGTTACGGCAATTTAATTTATCACTACTGATCAGTGATGAATTTATTGCTGCTGTAAAAAATCAACAAGACTGGTTACTCAATTTTCCTATTTCTCACCAAGAGTTACTTGCCGATGATATCGCTATCACCGATCGGGATAAAATACTCTTCAAAGAGAATTATTTTGATAACGCTTATATTAAAAAACATAATTATGTATTGAATCATGAAGGTAAAATCGCCTGTAAAATTTATAGCTCGATACCAGCTGTTAGGCTGTGGGATATGATAATGAGCAATACATTTAACTATGCTGAACCAGGTTTTTTACTCATTGACCATGCTAACGAAATGAATAACAACTGGTTTTGTGAAAAACTACGTGCAAGTAATCCCTGCGGCGAACAAATATTACCACCCAACGGTGCTTGTCTGCTGGGTTCAGTAAATTTAGTTAAATTTGTTGAGCAACCTTTCACTTCTAGTGCGAAATTTAATTGGGATAAATACCGCGAAGTTATTAAAGTTTTTACCCGCATGCTCGACAACGTAGTAGAAATTAATGGCTTACCACTGCCTGAACAACAGCAAGAAATTCAAAGTAAGCGCCGTCATGGTATGGGGTACTTAGGATTAGGCTCAGCTCTGACATTATTAAAAATACCTTATAATAGTCCTGAAGCCCTGGCTTTTACTGATAAAGTATCAAAAGTTTTAGCGATAACGGGGTGGCAAGAAGCGTTAAATTTAGCAAAAGAAAAAGGTCCTGCGCCGATACTTGCACAAACGTTCGTGGTAACTCAGCAAATGCTAGTAAAACGCCCCGAAATGATAAAAGACGGCATAAAAGTGGCGGATAAAATAAAAGGTTCAGTTCTGCACGCAAAATACAGTCGTTATATGCAGCGTATCGCTGAAGAAAATCCTGAACTTGTCGAAGCGTTAGCTGAGGTTGGCGCCCGTTTTACACATCATTCTTCAATAGCACCCACAGGCACTTTAGCGCTCAGTCTAGGTAATAATGTATCTAATGGTATTGAACCAAGCTTTGCACATGAATATCACCGCAATATTATTCGTCAAGGTAAGAAATCAAAAGAATCCGTCGCTGTTTCAAGTTATGAACTGCTGGCATATCGTCATTTTATCAATAAAGATGCTTTGGCATATAGCGAAGATGACAATAAAAAGCTGCCTAACTATTTTGTATCTGCCGATGCCATCGCTCCTAAAGAACATGTTGATATTCAGTCTGCGGCACAATACTGGATAGACTCGTCTATTTCAAAAACAATTAATGTTCCAACTGATATCGATTATGAAAACTTCAAAGATATCTATTTGTATGCATACGACCAGGGCTTGAAAGGCTGTACGACTTTTCGTTTTAACCCAGAAGTCCATCAAGGCGTATTAGTAAAAGACGAAGAACTCGCTAATGTAACGTATCAGTTTACCTTAGCCGATGGCACTGAGATTTTAGCGAAAGGTAATGAAGAGGTGGTTTACGACGGCGAAACGCATACGGCTGCAAATCTTCATGACGCTTTAAAAGAAGGTTACTACGGTAAGCTCTAAAAGCCCTGGCAAAAAATAACGAGGAAACTAATAATGAGAGAAATTAATCAAGCGATCACTGCGGTTAAGGTGTTAGTTGCTGATCAGCTGCCTGTTAAAGAAAAAATAAAAGGCATCGCGGATAAACTCACCGAAAGTACAAAACGTCCTGAAATGTTAATTGGTTCTACTTATAAAATAAAACCGCCAGTATCAGACCATGCTCTTTATATTACTATTAATGATATTTTGCTCAATCAAGAAAGTGACCAAGAAACTCGCCGTCCTTTCGAAATTTTTGTCAATTCAAAAAATATGGAGTTTTATTCTTGGGTAGTGGCGCTAACACGGGTTATTTCAGCGGTATTTCGCAAGGGAGGTGACTGCACCTTTTTAGTCGAAGAGCTAAAAGCAGTATTTGACCCCAAAGGTGGCTATTACCAAAGAGGCACAGGTATATTTATGCCATCGGTGGTCGCTGATATTGGCCATGTTATTGAAACACATTTAAAGGCATTAGATATGTTGCCAAAAAGTGAAAGAGATAACCACCAACAAGCCTACATTGAGGAAAAGCGCCAAACAATAAAAGCTAAAGAGGGAAGTGAGCTATTAGCTTTTCCAACCACAGCAAGCCAATGTGTAAAATGTTATCAAAAGTCGGTAATCTCATTAGACAATTGCGCTACTTGCTTAAATTGCGGCGATTCAAAATGTGGTTAGTTACTAGCTAGCGATTGTATTCGTGATAAAAGTTTAAAAAAAGTGCAATTGATTGTGATTTATAGGTGATCTTAGTAGATAACTTCTGTATAATCCGCGCTCCCTGCGTTACAAATGCCTACTGTTTTTGACTTTTGTGAAAAGTAGTGGCGATGGACTCGATACTCGAAGGGGTAGAGCGTGGTCTTTTTAACCGGTGATGCTAATTCTTAGCATTCATCATTTAAAGTAACATAATAAATATTGGGTTTTTTAATGAAAACTTTTGTAGCAAAACCAGAAAGCGTACAACGCGAATGGTTCTTAGTGGACGCCGAAGATAAGACTTTAGGACGTATCGCTACTGAAATTGCAACCCGTTTACGCGGCAAGCATAAAGCAGAATATACTCCTCACGTAGATACTGGCGATTACATCGTTGTTATTAACGCTGAGAAAGTGAAAGTAACTGGTAATAAAGCGAAAGGTAAAATTTACTACTCGCATACAGAATTCCCAGGCGGTCTTAAGCAAATTAGTTTTGAAAAACTAATTGAAAAAGCTCCAGAGCGTGTTTTAGAATTCGCAGTTAAAGGTATGTTACCTAAAGGTCCTTTAGGTCGTGAAATGTTCCGTAAGCTTAAAGTTTACGCGGGCACTGAACATAAGCATACTGCACAACAACCACAACTTTTGGAGCTTTAAGCAATGGCTGATAATCAATATTACGGTACTGGTCGTCGCAAGAGCTCAACTGCTCGTGTGTTCATGAAAGCTGGTAACGGTGCAATTACAATTAACAAGCGTGACATTTCTGTATACTTTGGTCGTGAAACGGCTCGTATGGTTGTTCGTCAACCATTAGAATTAGTTGAAATGTTAGAAAAGTTTGACTTTAACATCACTGTTGTTGGTGGTGGTATTTCTGGTCAAGCTGGCGCAATTCGTCACGGTATTACTCGTGCATTAATGGAGTTCGATGAAACTTTACGTGGTTCTCTACGTGTAGCTGGTTTCGTAACTCGTGATGCTCGTAAAGTTGAACGTAAGAAAGTTGGTTTACACAAGGCTCGTAAAAAGCCACAATTTTCAAAACGTTAATATTTACCTTATACGTTTTCAAAAAACCGACTTTATGTCGGTTTTTTTATATCTGTCATTTAGAAAAATGAGCATCCGCAGTAAGGTAACTTCGTGGGCTGTTTATTATAAAAGCGACCTTAGGTGATAATAAATAATACAGTGCGAGTTCCAATAAAATGGTAAACTTTAAAGTATCAGTAATAAAAATAATATGCGGGAAAATAGTCGTATTATTGAGCTGTTTACTGAGCACTTTTTCGATGGTTAGCAATTACACTCAACTATATAAGCATTAAAATAATTTATCGGATAGCGAAAGAGAAACTATTCTTTTCTGCGCTTTTTTTGAATAATAATCTTTCGTATTTAGCTGTGTGTTTAAAGTGACAAAGTCAGTGAAATTAAGATATATAACTGATGTTTCGCTTATTTTTACTTGTAAAAAAGTGCTTATTTCTTTATTATCAGAAAAATTTTTTGTCGCAAGTTTGGGCAAACAATTGGAAAGTATTTCCTCTCGCAACTCACTGTAGCTGTGAGAATAATAATTCGAATTTGTTTGAAACAATGTTATTTGGAGATTTTGAATGAGCAATGCGCCCGTGAATAACGGCCGTCGACGCTTTTTAACTGCTGCTACTTCGGTAGTAGGTGGTGTTGGTGTTGTCGGTTTGGCTGTGCCTTTCATTGGTTCTTGGAACCCTAGTGCTAGAGCGAAAGCTGCAGGTGCTCCGGTTGAAGTCAATGTTAGTAAAATAGAACCAGGTCAATTAATCCGCGCTGAATGGCGAGGAAAACCTGTGTATGTGGTCCGTAGAACTGAAGAAATATTATCAACTTTAGCGGCGCATGACGATCAATTGAAAGACCCAGGTTCAGAAGAGCCTCAACAACCTACTTATGCAGCCAATGCATATCGTTCAATAAAGCCTGAGTTTATGGTTGCTTTAGGCGTGTGTACTCACTTAGGTTGTGCTCCTACTCACCACCAAGGCGATTTTGAAGAGTTTGTTGAAGGTGTAAAAGACGGTTTCTTTTGTCCTTGTCACGGTTCTAAATTCGATATGGCTGGTCGTGTTTTTCAAAGCGTTCCTGCACCAACAAACTTGGTGGTTCCTGAGCATTCATTCCCAACAGCAGACACCTTATTAATTGGTGTTAGCGCAGGAGAAGCATAATGTTAGCTAATTTAATGGCGTGGATTGACAAACGTTTACCGTTAACCGACGCGGTAAACAAGCATGCTGGTCAATACCCTGCACCTAAAAACTTTAATTTTTGGTATGTCTTTGGTGTTTTAGCGAGTGTCGTACTCGTCAATCAATTGTTAACGGGTGTTTGGTTAACAATGAGTTATGAGCCATCAGGTGAAGGTGCATTCGCTTCTGTAGAATACATCATGCGTGATGTTGATTACGGCTGGTTACTTCGCTATATGCATTCTACAGGCGCGTCAGCGTTCTTTGTTGTTGTTTATATGCATATGTTCCGTGGCATGATGTACGGTTCATACCAAAAGCCTCGTGAGTTACTTTGGATCTTCGGTATGTTGATCTTTTTAGTGCTTATGGCTGAAGCTTTCATGGGTTACTTATTACCTTGGGGTAATATGTCTTATTGGGGCGCGCAGGTTATTATTTCTCTGTTTGGTGCTATTCCAATTATAGGTGATGACTTAACACTCTGGATACGTGGTGACTACGTTATATCAGGTGCTACCTTAAACCGTTTCTTTGCTTTACACGTTATTGCAATGCCACTGGTTTTAGTTGTATTAGTTTTCTTACATATTCTTGCACTTCATGAAGTGGGTTCGAACAACCCTGAAGGCACAGATATTAAAAAACCTAAAGGTAGTGTGCCATTAGAAGAGCACAGTAAATTTACTTTCCATGAGCAATATACTAAAAAATACGATATCGTCGATGCGATCCCGTTCCACCCTTATTACACGGTTAAAGATTTAGTGGCGATCGTTATCTTCTTAATCATTTTCTCTTGGGTAATGTTTTTCAACCCTGAAGGCGGTGGCTACTTTATGGAAGCGCCGAATTTTGAACCTGCAAATGGTTTGAAAACACCAGAGCATATTGCACCGGTTTGGTATTTTGGTCCTTTCTATACCATCTTACGTGTTATCCCTGATAAGTTATTAGGGGCAGTTGGTATGTTTTCTGCGATCATTGTCTTATTCTTATTACCTTGGTTTGACCGTGGTACAGTGAAATCTATTAAATTCCGTTGTACTGCTCATACGGTTAACTTAGCGCAATTTGTTATTTGTTTTATTGCTTTGGGTATTTTAGGTACATTGCCATCAACACCGGTCTATAACTTAATTGGTACTATCGCTACGTTTGGTTATTTTGGTTTCTTTCTTGCCTTATGGGTATACAGTAAGAACGAAAAAACTAAGCCAGTTCCAGAGAGGGTTTCAGGATAATGAATAAATTTATTAGAGCTTTTACTTTTGGAATTTTTGCGCTTGTGCCTATGCTTACACTTGCTGCTAGCAGTGGTGTTCATTTAGACAAAGCCGGTAATGATTTAAGTGACAAAGAGTCACTTAAACGTGGTTTTCAATCTTACATTAATTATTGTTTAGGTTGTCACCAGTTACAGTACCAAAGATACAACCGTACTTTTGAGGATTTAGGTATTAGTGAAGCCGATGGTATTGCTAATTATATGTATACGGGTGAAAAAGTCGGTGATCATATTACTAATACTATGCCAGCAAAAGATGCGGCTAAATGGTTTGGTAATACACCACCTGATTTAACGCTAATGGCGCGTTTAAAACCAGGGCCTGATTATATTTATACCTACTTGCGTTCTTTCTACGTTGATCCTGAGCGTCCCTTTGGCGTTAATAACACGGTATTAAAAAATGCGGGTATGCCGCATGTTTTACAGGGTTTACAAGGTGTTCGTACGATGGACGAAAATGGTAAACTCAGTGAAGCAACGGGTGGTTCTATGACCGTTGAAGAGTACGATGCCTTTGCTCGTGATTTAGCCAATTTCTTAGAGTACACCGGTGAGCCAAGCAAGCTTAAGCGTGAAGCTATGGGATATTGGGTAATAGGTTTCTTATTTATTTTCCTTATTTTTGCTTACTTACTTAAAGTTGAATATTGGAAGGATGTACACTAACAATTATTGTTAATGTACAGCGTTTTATTTATGGGGGGCTTTGGCCCCCTTTGTTAGTTTTTTATTACAGATTTTTGGAGGCATTATGGCCGTAGCAGCAAACAAGCGTTCAGTGATGAATTTATATTCTCATGCTGATGATATGTATAGTCATCAAACACGCATCGTACTCGCTGAAAAAGGTGTTGGCGTTGATATTCACTTAGTTGATTTGGCTAACTTACCAGAAGATTTACTCGACTTAAATCCCTATGGCACAGTACCGACGTTAATTGATCGTGAATTAGCACTATACGAAGCATCAATTATTATTGAATACTTAGATGAGCGTTTTCCTCATCCACCATTAATGCCAGTTTATCCGGTATCACGTGGTCGTAGCCGTTTGATGATGCATCGCGTAGAACAAGATTGGTACAGTCTAGCAAAAATAATTATGAGTGGCCCAGCAGACGCTGCAAGCAAAGCTCGTCAAGAACTT
The DNA here is from genome assembly GCF_014077245.1 of Colwellia sp. BRX8-9. Classification (NCBI taxonomy): domain Bacteria; kingdom Pseudomonadati; phylum Pseudomonadota; class Gammaproteobacteria; order Alteromonadales; family Colwelliaceae; genus Colwellia; species Colwellia sp. BRX8-9. The sequence goes on along the minus strand of NZ_JACGVN010000008.1, from coordinate 112,234 downwards.
AAAGAAAGTTTGTTAAGTGTAGCGCCAATTTTAAATGAAGCGCCTTACTTTATGAGTGAAGAATTTAGTTTAGTTGACTGTTACTTAGCACCACTATTATGGCGTTTACCTGCTTTAGGTATTGAACTTGATGGTGAAGGCTCTAAAGAATTTAAAGGTTACATGCTGAAGTTATTTGAACGTGAGTCATTTCAAGCATCGTTAACTGAAGAAGAACGTGAAATACGTTTAGGTATGTTTTAACCTTGATATCTCCAGAGATGACCTCTAACAAGCCTTATATAGTGAGAGCTTTTTATCAGTGGATTTCTGATAACGACCTTACACCATATATTGCTGTAGATACGAGTGTCTATGGTGTGTTAGTTCCAACAGCTTATGTGACTGATGGGCAAATTGTGCTCAACGTTTCAATGTCAGCTGTTGGCTCTATTTCTCTTGCTGATCATGCCATTGAAGTTAGCGCACGTTTTGGTGGTAAGCTTGAACAGCTGGTCGTGCCTTACGGTGCTATAAGTGCTATTTATGCAAAAGAGAATGGTGCAGGGACATCGCTTGCGATTGAACACCCTGAACCAGAACTTGATAAAGAAATAAGTCCAGTAAAGCCAGTAGGTTTATCTAGTGTCTCTTCAGATAAGAGCAGCACTGTAAAAACCAAGTCTGAAACGGGTTCAGCGAAAGGTAAGCCTAGCTTAAAAGTGATCAAGTAATTACTAAAGACACCATAATTTTTGTTGGTATATTAGCGGTTATGCTGAAATTGTTTTAAATTTATTTCAGTCGTTATTATGACAAGCAGCAAATAATAAAAAAGCTTCACAAGTATTAACTTGTGAAGCTTTTTTTATGAGCACTATGGTAAGTAACTTATCGTTAAATGTATTCAAATATTTTGAATACACGATTGACGCCGCTAACATTACGGGCTATCTCTACGGCTTCATTAGCTTGTGCTTGTGTTATTAAGCCCATTAAAAATACTTCGCCATTTTCAGTAACCACTTTAATATTAGTCGCATCGATGTTGTCACTGCCAAAAAGAGCCGCTTTAACCTTAGACGTTAACCAAACATCATTACTTCTGGTCGTAATAGAAGTGGTATTACTGATACGAATTTGATTATGTAGCTGAACAATTTGTTTAACTTCATTAATCGATTTTATCGCCAGATCGCGTAAATAGGTATTGGGCACTTGCCCGATAACTAAGACACTACCGTTAACACTGATCACTTGTAGATTAGTGTTGTCTTCGAGGGCTTGATGTTTGCCAAGCTTAGCATTGGCCTCAAATTCAATTTTTTGGTCGTCCAACTGTGTACCAATACTACGCTCATCGGTAGCAGCAGATGCTCCACCGACAATAGTAACAACAGCAGCAGCAACACACCCTTGCAAAAGTACAATACTTGCTAGGGTTATTAATAATTTTTTTCGCATCATATTAATTGGCATCTTGAGGAAATAAAGTCGTGTCAATAATATCGCATAAGCAATGTATTACCACTAAATGTACTTCTTGAATTCTAGCCGTACGTGAAGAAGGTACACGTATTTCTACATCGTTTTCGCCCAGTAAACCTGCAATATCACCACCATCACCGCCGGTTAATGCGATAATAGGAATGTCGCGAGATACTGCTGCTTCAATCGCTTTTATGACATTGCGAGAATTACCACTGGTTGAAATAGCGAGTAAAACGTCACCATTATTACCTAATGCTCGCACTTGTTTAGAAAATATTTCATCAAAGGAATAATCATTCCCGATAGAAGTAATCGTCGACGTGTCGGTTGTTAAGGCTATTGCCGGCAAAGGTGGTCGTTCAGTTTCATAGCGGTTTAATAACTCGGCTGAAAAGTGCTGTGCATCACCCGCTGAACCGCCGTTACCACAGGCAAGTATTTTATTACCAGCCAATAAGCTTTGCACCATTATCATACCAGCATGCTCAATAGGGCCAGCTAGTAATTCACTGGCGGCAATTTTGGTTTGGATACTTTCGGTAAAGTTGCTTTTGATCCGTTCTAACATAAATGAAATTAGCTCCGTTTATTGACTCTAAAAGGCGTTTTTTAGCCAGGTAATATCGAGATTGTTTATATTACCTTGTAAAGCAATAACATCAAATCGACAAGAAGTATTATATTCGTTTAAACCACATTGTTGCAGATAAATTGCAGCTGTTTTCCTAATTTTTTGCTGTTTTTTCGTTGATATTGCTGAAATAGCACCACCAAACGACATCGAAGCACGATATTTTACTTCGACAAAGACATAAGTGTCAGCATCTTTGACGATTATATCAATTTCACCTAACCGGCAGGTGTAGTTTTTTTCTTCAATAATTAAGCCTTGTGCCACCAAAAAATCTCCCGCGTACCTTTCGGTAATATCGCCAGTTTTTTTAGTCGTAACTGGCTTAGTCCATAGCAATTTCAGCGACCTCGCCATCTTGATATATGCCCCACAATAAGCTTCGCGTTAGGGTGTTATTACTGTTTAATTTTAATATACCGGTTTGACCATAATGACGAACATAAGGTTTTTGTTTCATTAGCGGCAGTTTATCGACTAAATATAGGCTGTCATAACCCATGGCAAAGATGCGTTGTAAAGAGTCAGTGCGACTTGGCCAAAGCGTTTTACTCAAATCAGCTAATTGAGCATTTTGTTGTTGGCTACTTAATAGCCAAGGCATTTCGGTAAATATAAGGTTACGAAGATCATTATGCTTACTTGAATCTTGTTTACTGCTATGACTGCGAGAGCTAGCATAAACCGGGATAATAGTAGCAAAAGGACTGGTATTAACATCAATGTACGGTTTTAGTAATTTTGTTTGTGCCGGTGAACCCACTAAGTAAAACATATCGATGTCACGGCGATTTCTTGGCTCTGAATCGATACTCTGTTTTACTCTTATTTTCAAATCCTTGATACGGGCTTGGCTACTATCAACCTCTAAGCTAGCCTTGAGTTGCTCTTGCATCATTTTGCCTTTTTCGAAATATACAACTTCAGGAGCATAGCCGTTAATCAGTTGCCATTGTTTGCTAAAGGCTCGGGCAATTCTTTTACTGGCGGTATCTCGGTGGCTGAGTATGACTGGTGAGCGATAATTTTTTCGACTCAATGTTGTTGCTGCTTGGTAAGCTTCGTCTTCTGGGCGCATCGACAGAATGAATTGCTCTGCGCTCCGTTGCTGAACTTTTGGGGTGTTAAGTAATAAGCTAGGTAGCAAAATTTCACCTTGGGCAAGGAACTTATCAACATTATTTTTAAGCAAAGGGCCAATAATAAAATGACTATCTAAGGCGATTAGCTGTTCATTTAATAAGGTCCAGTCAAGTGTATCAGCATCGATAAAGGTTAAGTTTTTATTGGGAATATTACTATAAGCGGCTAGGATCCCTTGCTGGGCAGCTTTTCCTGCAGACGCTTGTTTACCGGAAAGGGGTAAAATAATAGCAATATTTTCAATAAGTGCTTGTGGGCTTTGTTCTGTTCTTCTTAATGTTTCAATAATCGCTTGTGCGGGGTGCGCAGAAAAATCACCTTGCCACTGACTTAAGTAAGCATCAAAGCGGTTAATATCACCGCCAAATTTATGCGCGTAAGTTAATAGTTGTTGCCAACCTTTAATATAAGGCGGGTCAAGCTCTGCTAATTGGCTGACTTGCCAAGTAGACAGTAAACTTAATGCTTGCCATAGTTCATAAATATCATCAACGTCTGTATTTGAACTACTGGAAAACCATTGCAATTTAGCGTTGACCGCACTAATTTCTAATGCTCTACGCTGCTGTATATCAGCCAGTAAGAAGTAGTAGTTTTCGCGATGAATAGCGTTATTATCGGTTGAAATTTTATTAGCAACTTCAAGCTGCTTAAAGGCTAATTCAACCTCATTTAGCTTAAGTAAACTTTCTGCACTTACCAATGCTAGACGGTAATTGTCTTGTGAATTGTCAGTTAATGTTGTGAGTTGCTCAGATAACCATAGTGCTTGATTATAACTCTCCTCACCAATCAGTAATTCACTAGCATCAATAAGTGTGGCGATTGCTGTTTTTACTTCTTGTGTTTGTGCAGCCGACAGCAACTGTTGTGAGGTTATTTTATTATTGGCACTCGCTAATGGTTGATTTCGAGAGTCGATTGCGCCTTTATTGGCAGCAATATTTTTGGAAGTACCGCAACTTGTCAATAATGTCGTTGTTAGTAGAACGACAGAAAAGAGTGTAGTAATGCGATAAAAAGTGCTTTTTTTAGAAAACAAAAAATTAGTTTGGCTCACCAGCGATAAATCCGTACTTTATTAGTTAGCTTTATAATAAACTTCATCTTCATCAGTCTCAACTTAAGTATTCATTATGTCGTCAGTATTTGTAGAATCAGGCACGCTTTACATCGTCGCCACACCCATCGGAAATTTAACCGACATCAGTCAACGCGCACTTGATGTGTTAACTCATGTGGATATTATTGCCTGTGAAGATACTCGCCATACTCAAAGATTATTATCTGCTTATTCTATCAAAAACAAAACATTATCATTACATGACCATAATGAACGCCAACGTCAAGACTATGTAGCAACACTTTTACAAGAAGGCAAAAGCATTGCACTGGTTTCAGATGCCGGAACACCCTTAATCAGTGATCCTGGTTTTCATTTGGTTCGCCATTGCCGACAACTTAATTTACCTGTTTCTCCTATTCCGGGTGCTTGTGCAGCAATTGCTGCTCTATCTGTCGCGGGTTTACCCACAGATCGCTTTTCATTTGAAGGTTTTCTTCCTTCAAAATCAGGTGCTAGACAATCAACATTAGCAAACTTATTAGAAGAACCGCGCACTATGGTGTTCTATGATGCGCCACGTAGAGCAATTGATACCGTTGAAGATATTGTCAAAGTATTGGGTGGAGACCGTCAGGTGGTTATTTCTCGTGAGTTAACAAAAACGTTCGAGACCGTCCACTCAGATACTGCTGAAAACTTACTAGCTTGGTTAAAAGAAGATCCAAATCAGTTAAAAGGTGAAATGGTTTTAATCATAGAAGGCAAAAAAATTGACGCCAATGTGATACCCGCAAAAGCGATTGACACATTGAAGTTATTATTGGAAGAAATGAAACCTAAAAAAGCTTGTGCAATTACTGCTGAAATTTATGGTGTGAAGAAAAACGCTTTATATGAGATTGCCCTTTCAATGAAGGAAGACCAAGTTTAGGTCGTTTACTCTCACTAATACGCTTATTTTAAATAGTACGAGTAAATGATAATTAAATAAATATAAAAAGCCAGCTAATAATATAAGCTGGCTTTTTGCTAATCGCTCAAACGTACCGTCAAACTAGAACTGATAACTCACGTTAAAATCCATTGTACGACCTATGATATAACGGCCATTATCCAACAGACCAGAAGTTCCGCGCGGATCTGCTTCTGTTAAACCTTCTTCATCAGTAAGGTTGTTCACCGCTAATTGCATTTTAACTTCGTCAGTAAGGTTTAGAATGACACCAAAATCAATTTTCGTATAACCTTCTAATATTAGCGCATCAGTATTCTCTGGATCACTGAAACGGTCGTCTGCCGAAGAAACTGTACCGTATACTGTGCTGTACATGCCATTGTCAAACTCAAGATCGTAGCTTGGCGTGATACGTACCTGCCAGTTTGGTAATCTTTGTGCTTGATTACCGACATTATCAGGGTTGCTAGACTCTGTAAGCTCAGTTTTTTGAAGCGTCGCACCTACGGCAACAGAGAAGCCATTATCGGTGAAGAAATTAAAATCAATCTCTACTCCATAAGCTTCATTGGTCGTTACTTGTGCTGGTTGGCCTGGAATAGCAACGAAAGAATCACCAGTCACTTCGTTGAAAAAACCTGTAGCATAAAGGCTAAAGTTATCAGCTGAGTGTTTATAACCTAATTCATATTGAGCAACTTCTTGAACTTCAGTTTGACCTTCTCTTAAATTATCAAAGAAAGGCATTTTGCTACCGTCACTGATACGAGCAAAAATTCCTTGTTTCTCTGTAAACATCCAGTTTGCACCAACAGTCCATGAAGTACTTGACTCATCAAAAGAGGCTACCTGATCAATACTACCGTCTAAGCCCGTATCAAGCGTATATTCAATTTCATGATTTTCACGACGTACACCACTATCGATAGTTAAAACATCTGAAATTTCATAAGATGCAGCAGCATAAAATGCGGTAGTTTTGCCATCACCAATGCTATTGATGTCGTAACTCCAACTACAGTGGTCGGCATTGTCATTACAGTCAATACCTGTCAGGTTTTCGCCACCTTGTTCTACCACATGATAAGACTGATTACCTAATGACCACCAATCGGTAGATGAAAATGTAGAATTATAAAAACCACCCGTTACACTGCCTTTATCAAATGTTTTAGTTAAAGCAAAGTCGTTAGTAAATGCTTCTATTTCTTTGAGAACGACCCAACCACCAATCATTTGTACGTCGGTATCACCATTATATTGAGTACCAGTAACCACACCAATGGCCGATTCGCCATTATCAGCAACCGTTGATAACTTAACCGCTCCACCTTGTGGTACTAAGCCATAGGTATCAGCATCACCTTTGGTGTAAGAGAAACGATCAACAAGACCCCAACCATTATCAAGGGTTAAATCAATGCTACCGCCAGATACTGCGCCATTCCAGCCTCGGCCTTTACCAAAATCAAAAACTTTAGATTCTCCATCACCAAACTCAATTTCTTGCAGACGATTATTAGTGCCAATTTGCGTATAGTTATTGTCTACGCCATCAACAGTGATAGGTGCGGGTACATACCAAGTACCATGATCATCAGTTTGACGGGTATAAATATTAATTTTACCGTTGTCTAACTTTTTAGTAATGTTAATAGTAAATTGATTACCTTCTTCAGCATTAAAACCTGCGTCACGAGCGCCAGGTGAGCTTTTAATATAGCCACCAACCATGAAGTATAAATCATCAGCTAAGCGACCACTTATTACGCCATCTACACGTTGTAAGCCGTAATCGGATGTTGAATATTTAATTGAACCTTCAGTATATTCAGAGCCTTCTTTTAATAAAAAGTTAGTGGTTAAGCCTGGCTGACCATTTGATATTACTGGGTTTGTGCCGCCACGAAGTGCTTCCATAAATTCAATAGTATCGTCTAAGCGAAATATGCTTGAATTTTCTAGGAAACTAAGTGTTGGTGGTGGGAAAATAGGAGCGCCTTGCAGCTGAATTGTAAGGTATGGTGCGTCACTTGCACCTGGAAAGCCGCGAACAAATACATTGGCACCGGCAACGCCACCCGAGCTTTCAGCCCAAACACCAGGAATTGCTTTAAAAAGATCAGCGGTACTTTTAGGTGCTATTTTTATCATGTCGTCTTCAGAAAAAGAACTAACAGCAAAGCTTGCTTCTTCCTTAGCAACGCTTTTACCACTGAAAGTACCCGTAACAACAATTTTTTCGATATTAGCATTTTTATTTTTTGTTGATGTTTTCTCTGCCGCAAAGCTTGAACTCACTTGGCAGCTTAATGCGACAACTATCGCAATGGTAGATAGTTTGAAGTTAGTAGTCATGTATTTTTCCCTCTTATACCAATATTAGCAGTGCCATATCAGTTATTAGTTATATTTATTGATATTTCCTTCCCCATAATTAATATAAAGATGAATGCAAACGTTTGCAAGTTGTTTTTGCAAACGTTTGCATTGTTGTGCTTTCAATTGCAATACTAGCTAGATATGTAATACTTCCTCGGCATTTATATTTTATTAATTTTGGAAATAAACGGAATTGGCTAACGCAAACAAACTTACTTTGGCAGGGCTGGCTAAACTAGCAGGTGTATCAACGTCAACGGTATCAAGGGCTTTGAATGATAACCCTTTGATAAAAAAAGAAACACGTGAAAAATTACAAGCATTAGCGAGTGAACATAATTTTAGCTTAAATAGAGCTGCTAGCCGTTTACGCACGCAAAAAACCAATGTTGTCGCGGTAATTTTAAACTTAACTGACAATACCGATCAAAGTATTAGTGACCCTTTTTTACTCAAAGTGGTGGGCGATTTAAACCAAGCACTTAATCAAAGTGGCTATGAATTACTGTTGTCGAATTCTTTTATGGCAACACAAGATTGGGCTAATTACTTCATAGGAAGTAGTCGCGCTGATGGCATTATTGTTATTGGGCAAGGTAAAAGCACGGAAAAAATTGAAAAGGTGGCTGAATCTAATGCACCACTTGTTGTGTGGGGCGATCCAAAAGGGCACGCGAACTATGCCGTTGTCGGCAGTAATAATGAGCTAGGCGGATATTTAGCGACGGAACATTTAATAAATACCGGTTGCAAACGTATTTTGTTTCTTGGAGATCCTGAACATGCAGAAATGAGTGAACGCTATAAGGGCTATGGGCGTGCACTAAAAGAGTATGATATTAATATTAGTGATGAATTAACATTAGCGTGTGATATAACCAGTAAAGTGGCTTACGAAAGAATCGGCGATCTTGTTCTTGAAAAGGGGCTGTTTTTTGATGGCATTGTTGCATCAAGCGATATGGTGGCACTTGGAGCGTTGAAAGCGTTGAAAGAGCGTTATGTCAGTATTCCAAATGATGTTGGTATTGTAGGATTTGATGATATAGCGATGGCTGAGCTTTTTCACCCGTCACTTACCACGATTAAACAAAATACTAAATCGGCGGCTAAAATTATGGTGGAACAGTTATTAGTTCAGTTTAGTGGCGGAAAAGCAAAATCGGTTGTTATGGATATTGAGTTAATTGCACGAAACTCTACCCGCTCTATCTAATAATCGTTAAATCCTCTTATTATTAGCGCACGAATGCAAACGTTTGCATTCGTGCGCTTTTGATTATAGACTAAACTTAATTATCAAATAATGAGTTTATTTATGTCGCGTTTTATTACCATAAGTGCAATTGCTGCAAGCTATTTCGTTTTTGCTATTCTGCTTAATAGCGTAGGTACTGTCATTCTTCAGTCAATAAATAGCTTTGATATAAGCAAACCGCAAGCGAGTACATTAGAAGGTTTTAAAGATTTATCTATCGCGTTTGTTTCTTTTTTTGTGGCATCAGTTATTCCACGAATTGGATATAAAATTGCGCTGGCTGTAGGTTTAGCCATAGTTACCATCGCTTGTTTCTTAACGCCAGTTATTGGTAACTTTCTAGTGATCAAACTCCTATTCGCCTGTATAGGTGTTTCGTTTGCTTTAGTCAAAATATCAGTTTATTCCATTATTGGTCAGTTAACACATTCAGTAAAATCTCACTCTTCACTGCTTAACACCATAGAAGGTATTTTTATGCTCGGCAGTTTATCGGGCTATTGGTTATTCAGTTTTTATATTGATGGCAATTCGGCAGAGTCTACGCAATGGATGAATGTTTATTATGTGCTAGCCGTTATGTCTTTATTAACCTTAGTGTTAGTGAGCTTTTCTTCGATTAGCAAAGCTGAGCAGTCTTCGACATCGACAAGTATATTTAGTGACTTTGTTGAAATGATAAAAATGAGTTATCAGCCTTTGGTGCTTATCTTTGTCATCTCTATATTTCTTTATGTATTAATTGAACAAGGGATCGGCACTTGGCTACCTACGTTCAATAGTGAAGTCTTAGGTTTACCCACCAATATTAGTGTACAGATGACGAGTATCTTTGCCGCTGCATTAGCATTAGGTCGATTATTAGCTGGGCAAATTCTACGTTACCTAAATTGGTATACCTTTTTGAATATTTGTTTAGCAGGGATGGCATTAATTATTCTATTACTACTGCCATTAACACAAGACCCGACAACGGGTTTAGTCACCAGTGTTTTTGATGCTCCAGCCGTCGCTTATCTTCTCCCGTTAATTGGTTTAATGATGGCGCCTATTTATCCTGTACTCAATTCAGTGATGCTAAGTAGTTTAGCGCGTGCAAAGCACTCATCAATGACTGGACTCATTGTGGTATTTTCTGCACTCGGTGGTACTACAGGTTCTATTATTACCGGTTATTCTTTTGAAGCACTCGGTGGTCAACAAGCCTTTTATCTCTCGTTAATACCTATGGGACTTCTCGTCGCTAGTTTGTATTTTTTTAAAGTCGCAACTGCGAAGCATTCTGTTTAAAGAAATAACAACAAGGTTACCCCATGATGAATACCGAATTATTAAATCAACAAACTAAAGAAAGTTTACATTTTTTTGAAAGTGAATTATTCAAAGATGTGCAAATGAGTGGTTTGTTTGCCGACAGCAAAACTTTTACTGATGCTATTCCTAAAACTGCTTTTATGGAAATTTTACAGAAGTATAAAATTGAAAAAAAACATAAGTCTTCATTCAATTTAGAAGCTTTTATCACAGAGTGTTTTGATATTGTTGAGCATAAAGAAATACGTTCAGAAAACGTAAAAACGACTATCGCCGAACACATTGATTCACTATGGACCGCTTTAAAAAAGGAAGCTGATCCCAATGCTGTAGGCTCTTTGTTACCTCTGAAAAATCCTTATATAGTGCCAGGAGGTAGATTTAGAGAGATATATTACTGGGACAGCTACTTTACTGCATTAGGTTTGATTGAGTCAGGAAATATTGCTTTAGCTGAATCTATGTTGAGTAACTTCTTAGAATTACAATCAAACTATGGTTGTATTCCTAATGGTAATAGAAGTTATTATCTATCTCGCTCGCAGCCTCCTATTTTAGGCTTGTTAGTTGAGTTACTTTTGCCTTTTCAACAAAATAAACAGCAATTTATAACAACTCATATTAAAGCCATTGAAACAGAATATAAGTTCTGGATGCAAGGTAAGGCATTGGAGACAGATGAACAATTTGAGTCTAGACGAATCATTAAAATGCCCGACGGAAGTTTCTTGAATCGATATTGGGATGATAATGCTGCTCCTCGTGCCGAATCATATCGTGAAGACATTGAATTATGTCAGGAATTAATGCCTGAAGACCCTGAATCTTTCTATCGTAATATTCGTGCAGCATGCGAATCAGGATGGGATTTTAGCTCACGCTGGTTAGGTGATGAAAATTCATTAGCGTCTATTAGAACCACGCGCATTCTACCAGTTGACTTGAATTGCTTATTGTACAAGCAGGAAGAATTACTCGCTAAGTTCTATGAAATACTGGGGAATGAAGCGTCCAGCCTTGTTTATAAAGATTATGCGGCAACAAGAAAAGCAGCAATACAGCGTTATATGTGGTCAGAAAATGATGGTTTTTACATGGACTATGATCTAGATAAAAAATCTTATAGCTCAGTAAAATCATTAGCCGGAGTATTACCTTTGTTTGTTGAGTTAGCTGATGCGAAACAAGTTGACCAAGTTAGTAAGGTGATTGAAAATGAATTTTTACAGCGAGGCGGTTTAATCACGACTGCTATTGAAACAGGCCAGCAATGGGATTCACCAAATGGTTGGGCGCCATTACATTGGTTTGCTGTTCAAGGCCTAATTAAATATGAAAAACAATGCTTAGCACTAACCATTAAGAACCGTTGGCTTAATACGGTAGAGTCGTATTTTCAGCAAACAGGAAAAATAATGGAAAAATATAATGTATGTCAGCAAAGCCATAAAGCCGAAGGCGGAGAGTATGATGTACAAGAAGGTTTCGGTTGGACAAATGGTGTGCATGTCGCCTTTAGCGCTTTATTTTTAGTGAAAGAGACTAAGCTGTAGCCTAAAAATAGCTAATTATAGTAATTGGTAATAATAAAAGGTTACTTACATCAGTGCTCACAATCATTTTTTTTAGTCGTATTAATAAGCCTTGGCGTTTTTTTGTAATTAAGGTAAAATGCGCGCCGAGTTGACCAGACAATCGCTGCTTTATTCTTGTATCAGATGTGTAAACTGAAGATATAGGTATGAGGGGGAGGAAAGTCCGGGCTCCAATGAGCAGGGTGCCAGGTAACGCCTGGGCGGCGTGAGCCGACGACAAGTGCAGCAGAGAGAAGACCGCCGATGGTTGTTTCTAGGAACTTCACAGGTAAGGCTGAAAGGGTGCGGTAAGAGCGCACCGGATTGCTGGTAACAGTAATTGCAGGGTAAACTCCACCCGGAGCAAGACCAAATAGGGTTTCATATGGCGTGGCTCGCGTTGAAACCGGGTAGGTTGCTTGAGCCTTAGAGCGATTTAAGGCCTAGACGAATGATTGTCACTCTTTTTCGAAAGAGATACAAAACCCGGCTTATGTGGTCAACTCAACTATTCTAGTGACCGCTTGATTATTTTAATAATAATCAAGCGGTTTTCTAAAATCCTTTCGTATCAATCTATACAATCCCAAATAATGTTATAGCGCTAGCTATAGGAGACTGAACGGCTTTCTATGCTGTTTAATTGACGCATTATCTTAGTCTTCGAAATACATAAATACCTAAAAATAAGGTAGTAATTGAACGTGTTGAAGTAACCTGTCTTTTTTGATTGTAATGTCATTGGTTGCCGGCTTAATTTTTGTTAATCTTATTCTTGCCCCTCACCGCTTGCTATAAATAGTATGGAGGCTAGAGTAAACAACATTAAGGTAATAGTTAACATGCCCAACCAAGCCATTTTGCGATGACCGACAAACGTAAAGAGCGGAAAGTACCTTCCGGAAGAATTGCTCGTCTCGCTAAGTTGGGCGGTTTGGCCTCAGCGGTTGCCGGCAATATTGTTAAAGGTGCGACAAAACAAATGCTCAGTGGACAACGTCCATCATTAACTGAGTCCTTACGTAATATTGACAACGCTATATCTATCACCAAGCGTTTAGCACATATGCGCGGCGCGGCGATGAAACTTGGTCAACTACTCTCCATGGATGCCGGTGAATTACTGCCTATCGAATGGGAACCTATTCTTTCAAGATTGCGCCAAGAAGCTGACCCTATGCCTAAGGCGCAACTACTTAAAACCTTGGCTGCGTCTTGGTCAAAAGACTGGCATCAACAATTTAGTTATTTTTCATTTACCCCCATCGCATCGGCAAGTATTGGTCAGGTTCATCGGGCAACACTAAAGGATGGTCGTCAGTTGGCGATTAAGGTCCAGTACCCGGGTGTTAGAGAAAGCATTGACAGTGATATTGATAACGTCATGAATTTATTAAAACTCAGTGGCGTTTTACCTAAACATATTGATTTGACTAGCGTGCTCGCTGAAGCAAAAGCACAGCTTAAAGCTGAAGCTAATTATTTACAGGAGGCGGAATTTCTTAACACTTATCGTGAAAAGCTGGGTAACGATCCTCGCTTTATTGTGCCCTTTGTTGTTGACGAGCTAACGGACAAAAATATACTGACGATGGAATATATCGAAGGTTCTCCCATCACTGATATTAGTAACATGAGTGCTGGTATTGTTGATTTAGTCTGTAGCCAATTAATGGATTTAACTTACCAAGAGCTATTTACGCATAAACTTATGCAAAGTGATCCCAACTTTGCTAATTTCTTGTATCAGAGCGATACACAAAAAATAGTGTTACTTGATTTTGGCGCTTGCCGGCAGCTTTCTCAACATACCTCAGTACATTATCTTGCTATGGCTGATGCAATGCAGCGTCAAGATAATAATGACATGCGTTCAGCCTTGTATTCGCTTGGCTTAGTTGACAATAACATGAGTGATACCGCGATAGATATTGTGCTAAAGACGTGTTTTGAAGCTAGTTATTGTTTACAAAGTAATACGGGCTACAACTTAAAAAAACAACAACTGATTAAGCGAATTAGAGAGGTTAGTATGCCATTAATTACCGATAAAACAGCGATAGCATCTCCGATATTTGAAGTTGCATTAGTCAATCGTAAAATTACCGGTATGATACTGCTAGCCAATAAGTTGGGGGCAACACTCGATTTTAAAAGCACACTTGCTCCTTATTTACTGGAAAGCGCAAAGCAATTAAACGATGAAACCTAACACAATCGATTTTCAAAACAGCAACTGCTGTTTTAGTCTTTTAAAAGTAAACTTTAGTAACCGCCTGAGCTATTTTTAAATCACTCAGCGGCTTTCTAAAGTTCTCTATTATTCAATGTTATTGATGATTTTATGGTTTACGACATACCTGCTGTTTGATTTGCCTTTTTGGTTAATAACTCGATCACTTTATTTCGTTCAGATAAAACGATTAACAGTGCTAAATCATTAGCTGACAGTTGATTAACAATCTGTTGCGCACCTTGATAAGGACCCTCTGAAAAATAGATGTTATCGGCAGACATACCACTTTCAATCGCTACTTTAGCTATTAAATTTGATATTTCGCCAAGCTCTCTTCCTCTTAAGTACTCGACAGTTTCGGCCGCAACCAATATATCAGGTTTCATTTTTAAGGCTGATTTTGTCATTTTAATAATATCGTCATTGCTGCGATCACCTGCATGACTAAGCATCAAAAACTTTCGTGATGCTGGTATATTGGCCATGGTCAGTGCCATGGCATTCATACCATGAACATTGTGGGCAAAATCCATAATAACCGAAGCGCCATTGAGTTTAAATTGGTTACCGCGGCCCGGATTATCGTCAACATTACTTGAAAAATTTTGCAAGGCAAGACCAATCACTGCGCTATCTATGTGTAAGCTCTTAGCTAAAGCGGTCGCCCCTAAGGCATTTTGAACATTATGTCGGGCAGCGCCGTTTAATGTCATAGGTATATCGTTAACGGCAACGATCATCGATTCAAGGCGCTCGCCAGTGCTGGTATTTTGCGTACAATAAAAAATTGCGCCGTCACGGATGAAACAAATAGCACCACCAATGGCTTTATGCTGTTGAAGTACTGGATTATTTTCATTTAATGAAAACCAACATTTATTAACGGTTAATGTTGGTGCAAGTGCTGTTAAATACGGATCATCAGCGTTGAGCACTAATACACCGCTAGTTAGCGCTTTTGCTACAACCGCTTTGGTTTGTGCAAGCCCTGCTACGGTATTGATACCATATTGCCCTAAATGGTCTTCAGCTATGTTGGTAATTAATGCGGCATCAACGTGATCTATGGGTAGGCCACGGCGCAATATTCCGCCGCGCGCGACTTCTAGAATGGCTGTTTCGGTTTCTGGATGTCGAAGTAACATTCGTGCACCACCGGGTCCTGAATAATCACCATAATCTATTATTTTTTCGCCAACACGAATAAAGTCAGTCGAGGTGACACCGCAACATTTATTAGACTGCTTAATAATTTCAGACATGATACGCACGGTGGTTGATTTTCCGTTAGTGCCAGTGACCAATGCAATAGGAATTGATTGGTAGTGTTGCCAATTGAGCTGCGTTGGATCTGGTAATGATGTCACTGGCCAGCGTTGACAGCTTTTACCGTAACCTAACGAAAACTCATCATCATCAACTAAATAATCGACATGATTATTTATGGCTAAATCTATTAAGTTAAGTAGAGCAGGGTTAGCCTCTTCGGCAATCATTTGTTTAAGACGAGTGACGGTTTTATCCATTTCTTGTTGATGAGTGTCACTTATACTGCCGGTTAAAATTTTGCTACACGCAAAATCCCATGCGGCTTCGTTGACATCGCAAGATGCATACAAGGCATCCATTGGCGCACTTATCGCAAGGCTTATGCCGTCTTCAAAAATACGATAACACGTAGATTCATCTTGCCAATCGACTGCTGCCAATAACTGATTAACGTAAATTAACCACTGATCAACGACTGTTTGCTTATCGATGCCTGAGACAAAAGCATCAATAATCGCGCCGGGTTTATTCCATAATAAGCTTTTGCCAGTAAGCCGTCGCTGGTCATCTAATGTTAAGGTTATAAGGTTATTCATGGCATACCAATTTGATTAAATTTATTCCCAACGCAGCGCTGTTAGGAAAGTGAGAAGAAGGTAAAGCTGTATCAATATAATTGTTCACTTTGAGACAGTTTTGTTAGGTCATTATTTGTATGACAAGCTCGATGATGATTTCAAAAACTAATACGCAGCTTTATTGGTTTAACAATAGGCTGCGTTAGTTTATGCCGCTAATTTATGCCGCTAGGTTATGTTGGTAACACATCACCTAGCGAGGTTAAGCTTATTCATCTTAAGTTAATGGCAAATAACTGCATTAACTTGGTTTTAATCACTTTCTTCTTCTATGGTTGAAACAATGCGAACGCCTCGATCATCCTTAACTAACTTCATGCCTGACTCTAGTATAAAGGGATCAGGTTCATCGGTGTTTAACATCGAAACAACGGTATGCACGGGTTTTGTTAATGTTTCTGCTGGATTATCTTCACTACCGTTAAAATTAATGATTTGCTTCCAACAACGGGTAATCGCATCACCAAAGACAATCACTAAATCATCTTTATTTGCCATCGACAAGGCTTTTTCAGTAGCTGTGACCTCGTCAGGTATCATCAAGATATTGTCTTCGCTGATACCTTGTGCTTTTAACGTTGCAGCTAACATTTGCGGCACTTCATCACTACCACGTCCACGAAGATTGTCATCGGCGCGACAGATATATAAATCAAAATGTCCAGCGGCTGCTTTGGCGATGTTTTCAATATCTTCATCACGGCGATCTCCCGGTGCGGCTAATACCGCAATACGCTTACCATTAACGTCTAATTTAGTCGCTAATTCGCTCATATGGCGAACACCATCGGCGTTGTGAGCATAATCTAAAATAACTCTAAAAGGATGTTCATCAAAGACGTTCATTCGCCCCGGTGCTTGATAGAAGGTGGTGTTAAACGTTCTTAATCCTTGTTGAATTGCATCAAGTGGTTTATCTAGAGAATAGGCGAGGGCAGCGGCAAACATCGCATTTTGTACGTTATGAGTGGCTTTACCTTCCAGTGTAGCAGGAATTAAATGTGTCCAAAGTAATGGGATATGCGCACCGTTATCAAAGATGGTGATCATTTCACCATTGATGCCCTTTTCAAGCACCACGGCACGTCCACCCGCGCGAATATGCTCTCTAACTAAACCATGTCCTGAATTCATAGTCACATAACATAAATGTTTTGCTTGAGTATGGTCGGCCATTTTTAAACAAAGTGGGTCGTCGGCATTAAGTATAACCGCGTCTTTGGCTACTTCAACGACAATACGTTTAATTTCAGCAAGTTGTTCTAGGGTATCAACACCTTTTAAGCCTAAATGATCGGGTTGAACATTAATGCAGGCGGCAACATTACTTTCTCTATAACCTAAACCTGAGCGAACGATGCCACCACGGGCAGTTTCAAGAACAGCAATATCAACCGAAGGATCTCTTAAGACAATTTGTGATGCAACGGGTCCGGTCATATCGCCTTTTACTGATAACAGACCATCAACGTACACACCATCAGTTGATGTCATACCTACAACATGTCCTGCTGTTTTTAAAATGTGCGAAAGCATTCGTGAAGTTGTTGTTTTACCGTTGGTACCTGTAATGCCGGCAATAGGGATACAAGTGGGTGTATTAGGTGGAAAGAGCATATCAATAACTTTGCCAGCAACATCACGAGGTTTGCCATGGCTTGGTGCAACATGCATACGAAAACCTGGCGCAGCATTGACTTCAACGATACCGCCGCCGATATCTTTATATGATTGAGTAATGTCAGAGGTCAGAAAATCAACACCGCCAACGTCAAGACCAACGGCTTTTATCGCTCGTTCAGCCATCACTTTATTGTCAGGGTGAACTACATCAGTCATGTCTATCGCGGTGCCGCCCGTTGATAAATTAGCGGTTGAACGTAAATAGAAAATTTCGCCTTCAGGTAATATGGTATCAACGCTATAGCCAGCTTCTTCAACTAAACGGGTTGCTTGTGAGTCCATTTCGAGTTGAGTGAGTACTTTTTCATGGCCAACACCCCGACGTGGGTCTTCATTTACAATATCGATTAATTGCATAATGGTGTGTTTATTGTCACCAACAACATGACCCGGTACGCGTTTTGCGACAGCAACAAGTTCGCCATTAACAACAAGCATTCGATGATCTAAACCGGTTAAAAATGACTCAACTAAAACAGCTCTACTGGTGCCTTGTTCGCGGGCAAAATCAAATGCTGTATTAATTTGCTCATCAGTGGTTAAATCGATAGAGACGCCACGGCCATGGTTAGCATTTAATGGTTTAAGTACAACCGGTAAGCCAATACGTTTTGCTGCTTTTATGGCATCTTTGGCAGAATAAACCATTTGTTGTCTAGGCACAGGTAAACCGAGATCATTTAATAAATTGTGGGTGTCTTCTTTATCACAAGATATTTCAACAGCAATATGATTCGTTTGGCTAGTAATGGTGGCTTGAATGCGCTGTTGGTATTTACCATGGCCAAATTGTACTAAGCTGTACTGATTTAACCGTAGCCATGGGATATGACGTTCTTCGGCTGCCGTTATTAAAGATTGAGTACTTGGACCAAATTCTTTGCGCTGTGCATAACGAATAAAGTTTGATAGCTCTTCTGCAAAATCGAAATCGGCTTCTAATTTTGTTTGTAGTTGTGCTTGAATATTTACTGGCATCACTGAGATAAGCAGGTTTCTGGCAAGTTCAGCAGCAGCTAATCCAACATCTCGTTGTTTGTACTGAAAGACCATGTCATATTGACCAACTTCGCCATTGCCTCTGGTTTTGCCAAAAGTAACTTCAGTACCGGCCATGCATTGCAGTTCTAAGGTTGCATGTTCCCATATGTGAGCTATCCAGGTACCTTCATCTTCTTGCAAGCGCCTAATAAAACCGCCAGATTCGCCGTATGAACAGCCATGCTCTTTTAAACCGGGTAAGGCTTCAATTAAGCCATCAATGAATTCTTTACCTAATTTTACCGAAGGGTATTGCTCTAATATGCCAACATCAACAGCGTGTCGAATAACAGGAAAATGGGCGTAAACATTAGGGCCAACATAAACATTACTTGTTAATATTTTCATTATATGTCCAAAAATCAGGTGATTAGAATTATTATTATGTGTACCTACAAGTTGAACCTTTTGTCGAAAACAGGGTGCAACAAAATATAATATGACAATTATTGGGAGGAATAAATCACGGTGATACTGAACTGACTATGTGCACAGGTTCTATTGATGTGCATATGTTGAGTTACAAACCGAGAAGTTTCAACGCATTACACTTAAGATCTTTATAAGATCGAATAGAAGTAAAAAATTGCCATAAAAAAATAATGGTATAACAAAAAGATACCATGGTTTTACTAATAGACAAGACAATTTTTTTCTAAACTTGCTAATGATAAAATGCGCAAGGAAAGTCAGCCAAAAAGTTATGGTGAATAGCGTCGTAGAAAGGTGTTTTTTAATTCGGGTTCAATGAAAAAGAAGCGGCGTTTGTGAGCCTTTTAAAGAGATTTGCCCATAAATAATGCGTTTATTTATGGGCAAATTTTAGCTTAGCTTATTGGTATCTAAAGAGACTAAACGGCTTTAGGTGATGCGACTCGAGTATTTAAACAATAAGTATCACCGTGACTAAGCATATGAAGTTTTAACCCTATCAAGGTAATGGAATCTCCTGTACGAGCTTCAGCCATTGAACTGTGCTGCAAATCAGAAGGGTCAACTACCGTAATACTTCCGTGTCCAACTACTTCTAGTAACCCGTCTGGCGCAATAAAGGCAGCGGTATTTTCACAAATTCCGAGTCCTGAAGCAAAAGGATTATATGAAACAGCAGAAAGTAGACGTCCTAAACGATTACGTTGACTAAAGTGTTGATCTAAAAGTACTTTACTTATTAAACCTAAGCCAGGAGCAAAAGTTACACCTTGCTCATTAGGTAATGCACCGGTAGAGCCACCTGCAATCATATGCTCAGGCATAATAGCGGCACCTGCAGATGTTCCTGCAACATGCACACCTTCAGAGTTTAATTTTCTTATACTCTGTGCAATCGAAGTACCGCCTAATATAGTCGACAAGCGTAATTGATTACCACCGGTAATAAAAATACCTGTTGCGTTTTCAAGTGCGGCTAAATAATCTTCGCGCTCAGCATCTTCTCTGCTATTTATCGGTAAAGATATCGCATTTTTGACATTAAGATTACGAAAAATAACTTCATAATTTGGCCCAGTCTCAGCAAGCTGTGACGCGGTTGGAATAATCACTATATTGGCATTTTCATCGCCACATAATTCTACAAAACGTTGTAGAATTATTGGGTCATCAACACGCTCTTCTGCCCCCCCGATTGGAATTATAAATCCCCTTTGCTGACCTTCAGCAATTTTTGCTGGACACATACCTACCTCTACTCAAAAGTTCCACTTACTACTGTTGTGTTGTCACGTTTATGCCAACGACCTTTTATCATCACGTCAGTAATTTCAAATTTGTTGTTAAGTACGAGCATATCGGCATCGTTATTACGTACTATTTTTCCTTTACTGTGTAAACGTAGCAACGTAGCCACGTTGCTAGTAAACATCGGTAAAATACTTTCAAGCGCAATATTCTTTCTTAATGTTGCTTGTAATGTTTCCAGTAATGTACTGGCTCGGCCAAAGTCCATGTGTTGTAATTCGCCTTGTTGATCGAAACAAGGTAAACAACCACCACCGTCTGAACTGACGGTTATTTTGTCCAAGGGTAAACCTCTTTGTACGGCAATTTCTATCGCATCGCATGCCTCTAAACCAGGCTCTGCTGTGCCTTCAGGAAAAGCGGTAATATCGATATAACAGCCGTGCGCTAATAATTTGCAACTGTCTTCAAATAATGGCTTATTTCGATTAACGTGCGTCGGATTAAAGACACGGGCAGGAATTTCTGTTTCATTAATCGCTCGCTCAATTAATTCAAGACGCCGTTCACCATCACCGAGATGAAAATGAATAATACCGGCTTTGCCTGTCAATAACCCCGCAACATGTGCTTCACTAGCTAGTTTTATTACTTCTTCAAAAGTTGGTTGGCTTGAACGATGATCGCTAATAGCAAACTCACCAATACCAATAACCGGCTCTAAAAAAGTAATATCTGCTTTTGCGCTACCAATTAACGTTGTTAACGGATAATGATAACCACCGGTCCAACAATATGCCGACATGCCTTCTTCACGGAGTCCGTAAACTTTGCTTATTAGGTTGGCAATACTTCGAGTGGTGTCATCTGTACCTAAAAGTCCAACTACAGTTGTCACACCCACTTGGGTAAATTCTGAAAGAGAAACTGGGGGAACTTGTGTTGAAAAACCTGCTTCACCACCACCACCGGTAATATGAGCATGACTGTCGATAAAACCTGGCACTAGGTATGCGCCATTAAAATCGATAACTTCAACCGGCCAGTTATCAGGGATATTATGGTGGGCATGATCAGATACATCAAAAATATCAGCGATTTTTCCACCAGCAATCAGCACATCTTTAATACCCATAGGAGCAGGGTTATAAAGGTTCACGTTTTTTAATAATGAAATCATAGGTTTACGGTAAGGCTTTATAAATGACGGGCAAGTATAGACTATTCTATACCTAGTCCTAAGGGTTGCAACTATAACATAGCTATAATTTCTCAGCCAACTACATTTGTAAACGAAAGGTTTAAATACTGTTTTACTAAGTATTTAAATCTATAGTGCATTGATAAGGTTCACGAAAGTGATAGTAATTCCGCGCCTAAACTAACGGTAGCTTTAACGTTTTAATCGTTTAATAAATGTATGGGGGATTTACGTGAAAAAGGTCTGAACTTAATATAAATAGCTAGCCCCTAACACTCGGTTAGAGGCACTATTATTGCTAACAAAAAAGTGTTAACTAGGTATAGCTTTAGCTAAAAGTTTGGTACTTTTATGCGTGGTAGTGTTTAACGCAAAAGCGTTTAAGGACGAGTTTGCCCTTGACCGGCAACACGGTATTTAAAAATGGTTAGCTGCTCTAAACCAACGGGTCCACGTGCATGTACTTTACCGGTCGCAATACCAATTTCAGCGCCCATACCAAACTCACCACCATCAGCAAACTGAGTTGAGGCGTTATGCATCACCACGGCAGAATCGACAGAGCGCATAAACGTTTCCGCGATTTCCGCATTTTCAGTGATAATAGCATCGGTATGTTTAGAGGAATGCTCTTCAATAAAATCAAGTGCTTCATCTAATCCAGATACTACTTTAACCGATAAAATCGCATCAAGGTATTCAGTATCCCAATCGGCTTCAGTTGCAACATTAATACGGGGATCGCAGGCTTGAGCCGCAACATCGCCACGAATTTCACAACCCGCTAAGGTGTCTACGAGTTGTGGTAAAAATTCTTTTGCTATTGCTTGGTCTAACACTAAACTTTCAGTTGCACCACAAACACCAGTTCTGCGTAATTTTGCATTTTTAATGATACTGAGTGCTTTGGTCAAGTCAGCGTCTTTATCAACATAAATATGGTTATTGCCATCTAAGTGTAACAAGGTTGGTACTTGAGCTTCGTTTCTGACTAGCTCAACTAAACCTCGGCCACCACGAGGAATAACTAAATCAACATAATCGGCACAGCGCAGTAAAGCGGCAACGGCAGATCGGTCATCGGTGTCAACCAGTTGTATACAGTTAGCCGGTAAGCCAGCCGCACGTAAACCCGTTGCCATACACTCAACAATAATACGTGTGGAATTTAAGCTTTCAGAGCCGCCACGTAAAATTACCGTATTACCTGACTTAAGACATAACGCGCCAGCATCTGCGCCAACATTAGGACGTGATTCATAAATCATCCCAATAACACCAATAGGTGTTGCTACACGGGTTATTTTAAGACCATTGGGACGGTCAAATTCAGCTAATACTCGACCGACAGGATCGGCTAGCTTGGCAATGTCTTCTAGCGCGACAGCCATACCTTCAACTCTTTCAGGGTTAAGCTCTAATCGGTCTACAAAAGAATCGGCTTTACCGGCTTTTTTAACGCTTAAAACATCGAGTGCGTTTGCTTTTAGCAGTGCGTCCATATTTTCACGAAGCGCATTTGCGGCAATAGTTAATGCTTTGTTTTTTTGTTCTGTCGTTGCACAGGCAAGTACTTTGGCCGCGGCTTTTGCTTGCTTACCAAGCGTGGTGATCATTGTTTCTATATCAGTATTCTTAGAGGTATTTGACATTAATTTTTATCCTTTTACTTGTTCATTTAACGCTAAACTGTTTGATCAACTTTTTTACTTGAATGATATTAACTTTTATTTTTATCGCTGATATTAATATCAAAAGCAATAATAAAAGTTCAGTTTAAAGAATTTAGGGTTTTCATCAAAAATGTTTGAGTGCGTCATTGCTGACTAGACTAAAGTTAGCGCAAGGCTACTGCACGTTGATAAGCCGATAAAACAGTTGAGTCAAATAGAGACGCTAACTGTTCATCTTGCATAAGCGCACTTAATCCTGCCGCTGTCGTACCATTTTTACTGGTTACTGAGTTTCGCAAAGTCTCGGCATCTTCTTTACTCGTTAAGGCCAACTCCATCGAACCACTGAGTGTATTCAATACCAACTCTCTTGCAGTTTGCGGTGAAAAGCCGAGTTTAATTGCCGACTCTATCCAACAACGTGCTATTTCAAAGGCATAACCAGGACCACTTCCAGCGACTGCCGTTACTCGGTCTAGCTCGTCTTCGCTGGTTGTTATGTGTGTAAAACCAACGGCATTGGTTAATGCTACAGCGTTTTCAATTTGAGCCGCACTACAACGAGAGTTTGCGAAAAGTCCGCTAACGCCTCTACCAATTTTTGCGGGTAGATTTGGCATAACGCGAACAATAGCTTGTTCGCCAATCAGTTGCTCTATTGAAGAAACCGAGTAGCCAGCAGCGATAGAAATAATGCAACCCGAATCAGCAAGATGACGACGATAGCTTGGTAATATTTTTTCAATAAGCTGTGGTTTAATCGCAATAACAATGATGTCGAAACGTTGATCAGCTAGCTCTTCAATGGCTTGTCTGACGATAACATTCTGCGGTGCTTTAACTAATGAGGGATTAATAATAGTGATGGTGTGATTTGTAGAGGTTGCCCAACGAGTCAATAAAGAACCGCCCATTTTACCACAACCAATCATAAGTAATGACATGAAACTCCTGTTGTTTTTTAGCTTACATTGAATGAAATGCAGATCGTTTTGCAGGTGTTCAGTACGAACTTTTTAAAATCCGATAATATATTTTTCAAAACGTTGAGTTTGAGTTCAATTGAAAAATTATCTTTTTTAGTATATGATATCTGCACTCATTTGTCGATTGCCGTCAAATTCTAACGTTTTTACCAACGTTTCAGCAATTTTTTATCTATTACTTTTAACGCGGTCAACCGCAGATAAATTTATGTTATCAGTAATAAGCAATAATTCTAATACGACAATAAAATATCACGAAAATAGCTGCAATTTGTTGAATCAATTTTGTGAATGATTCAACGCTACTATTTATTTTAATTAACCAGAGCACGGAGTAATTTTGCCCTCATTTGAACAACAAAAAACTGATAAATCTTCTCGAAACAAGCCACGTATCGTTATTAAAGTGGGTTCGAGTCTCTTAGCAAATGTTAAAAATTTAACACCTAGTTTTGCTTTTATGCATGGTCTCCTAAGTGACATATCTTTGTTACGCGAGCAAGGCTACGAAGTTGTACTGACCTCTTCTGGTTCAGTAGCATTAGGTCTAAATACGGTTGGTTGCACTATTGAAAATGCTAGTGTGCAAGATAAGCAAGCGGCTGCCGCTTGTGGACAACCCATCTTAATGCATGCCTACAAGCAAATTGCACTTGAGTATGGTTTTGATATAGCACAGGTTTTAGTTACCTTAGATGATTTAGAAAATAGACGTCGCTTTCTCAATATTAAAAATACCGTTCATCGCCTGATAAAACAAGGCGTAATGCCTATCGTCAACGAAAATGATACGGTGACTACAGAAGAAATTCGTGTCGGAGATAATGACAGACTTGCTGCTAAAGTCGCACAAATGATTGGCGCAGAGTATTTGTTTATTCTTACCTGTATCGATGGCGTGTATGACCGAGACCCTTCAGAAGAAGGCGCAATTTTTGTCGATTCTATCGAAGATGTTAGTAGTTATATGGAAGCGGCAAGCGGCACCAGCTCTTTAGGTACCGGTGGCATGCTAACTAAACTACAAGCGGCCAATATGGCGCAAAATGCTGGTTGTACAACCATTATTTCGAGAGGGACGATGGAAGCGCCTGTTACCGGAATATTGCAAGGTGATCGCAGACACACTAAGTGTATTGCTCACTCATCACCTTCATCTGCATGGAACATCTGGCTAACTGACCGTTTACAAATGGCCGGTAGTTTAGTGATAAAACAAGAAGTTGCTGATGCATTATTTGGCGGTGACGAAGGATTTACCTGTCACGATGTTGTTTCAATACATGGCAACTTCGAGCGCGCAGATGTGCTTCACGTCTACGACGAAAAAGGTGAAGAAATAGCACGTGGTTTGTGTAACTTCTCATCGGATGAAACAGCCATTATTGCTAGTCGTCCAGACGAAACAGTGCAAAATATCCTTGGGTATAGCGCTTCACAACGATTGATCAATAGTGAAAACTTGGTCGTCTTAAGTGAACATCATCTTTCTTGGGATGAACCTGTTCAAGATGATTAATTGATTAAATGACCTCTGCAGCAATGCAGAGGTTTTTTTTTATCACTTAAATACACTCGTCATTCTTACCTATTAAGTATTAGCCTCAGCTAACCGACTCAACTATGATTTTCTGTAAAACCTGCTTTTATCAATTAGTGGGCGATTAACTGCCTGACTACATCGAGTTACACCCGCATATAATAACTTAACGATGTTGATCTAATCGCTAAGTTAATTCGTATATAATTTTTTTGAATCTTCGAATTATATCTATGAAACGTTCCTTATACTGGGTGACTAACGATCTTCGTCTCAATGACAACATTGCACTTAACTTAGCCAGCCAAAGCGAACAATTACTTTGTGTTTATGTCGTTGATAAAAAGTGGTTCGAGCCAAAGAACTATCAATCTAAACCTTTGGGTGATAAACGCTGGCACTTTTTACAGGGGTGTTTGAGTGATTTTAATCAAAGTTTATTAGCATTAGATCAACAACTTTACATTGTTTACGGGGACACATTATCGAGTTTAACCGCGCTCTGTGAAAAATATGATATTACCGATGTTATTACCACACGTCTTCCTGGCACATATGAAAACAGTTTGATCGATGAGCTCGGTCGGCGTTTGCCCGAAGCGGATATTCATCAGGTCGATCAATTTACGTTATTCCCACATCACGTTTTACCCTTTGAACTTGAGCAACTCCCAATAAGTTATTCTAAGTTTAGAAAGGTGATGGCTGATATTAGCATCGCTGATGTTACACCCAGCACTCAATCTTTGCCCAGTATGTTTGCTAATATGCCTTCACCAACAATTTTTAGGCCATCGTGGTTACCTAACACACCTTATCAAAGGGCAAAGTGTGGTTATAATTTTGAGGGCGGTGAAACTGCCGGTTTAAAGCAGCTTAGTCGTTACTTTTCATCGGCTTTACCGGCTGATTATAAACAGGTTAGAAATAATTTAGACGGCTGGGATAATAGCAGTAAGTTATCGGCTTGGTTAAATTATGGTTGTATCTCTGCGCGGCAAGTAAACCGCTCCATTACTGATTTTGAAGAGCAGCAAGGGGAAAATAGTTCAACACAATGTCTATATTTAGAATTATTATGGCGAGAATACTTCCAGTGGTTACATTTTAAAGTAGGTGCAAAAACCTACCAATTTAAAGGTTTGGCTGAACATCCACCCTTAACTTCATTTTATCCTGAGCGTTTTAATAAATGGTGCTTAGGTCAAACTCCTTATCCGCTTGTTAATGCCTGTATGAATGAATTAATGACCACAGGTTATATAAGTAATCGAGCCCGTCAAATTGTAGCCAGTTGTTTGGTTAACGAACTCAGTGTTGATTGGCGATTTGGCGCGGCTTGGTTTGAAGAGCAGCTAATAGATTATGATGCTGGAGTTAATTGGGGTAATTGGCAGTATATTGCGGGTGTCGGCGTTGACCCTAGAGGTGGCAGACATTTCAATATTGAAAAGCAAACAGCACTTTATGACCCTGATGGGGTTTATCAGGCTAAGTGGCTTACCCGAGATGATTATTCGAGTAAGCCACTGGATTCTGTCGACGCTTCTGATTGGCCGGTGCAACCGCTAAATGACTAAGACACTTATTGAAGAAAAACCGATGAATACAGCGGTAAATGTTGTTTGGCTGAAACGTGATTTACGCCTCAGTGATCATCAACCTTTAGTGCAAGCGATTAAATCGGGTCAAACCTTGCTTTACTACGTCTTTGAACCGCTACTTATAAATGATCCTCATTATGATGAGCGGCATTGGCGTTTTGTTTGGCAATCTATTGCTGATATGAATAGTCAGCTAGCCGCTTTTAATTCACGTGTATATTTGTATTTTGGTGATGCAATAGCGGGCTTAATTGAAATCAATAACGTCTTTAAAATAAGCGGGTTGTTTAGCCACGAAGAAGTGGGTTTATTATCGACCTTTGAGAGAGATAAATCGGTACAACAGTGGTGCCAAGCACAAGATATAGTTTGGAGTGAGAGTCAATTTGGTGCAGTAAGTCGTGGCAAAAAAAATAGAATTGATTGGGACAAACACTGGCGCCAAGTGATGAAAGCCCCGCTGGAACAAGCCAAATTATCGGATGATGTTCTAGCGAGTTGCACATTAATAGATAAGCTATTTGTCTGCAGTTTTCCAATATCATGGTCAATAACGGATGACTTTATGCTTAAAGGTGGTGAGCTTTGGGCGCAAAGAACCCTGCAATCCTTCTTAAAGGGTCGTGGTAAGGGGTATCATTTTGATATATCTAAACCGCAAGCAAGTCGTAAAAGTTGCTCTCGGTTGTCACCTTATCTAGCCTGGGGCAATATAAGTTTAAGAGAGTTCTATCAAACTATTTTGATAACAAGATCAGAGCGGGGTTGGAAACGACCAATAGACGCGCTGGCTTCTCGGCTACATTGGCATTGTCACTTTATTCAAAAATTTGAAAGTGAACATCAAATGCAATGGCGACCCGTGAATAAAGCCTATAATGACTTAATGTATCCAGATATTCATTGTGGACTGAGTGTTGAAGAACGACTAGATAAATGGAAAACTGCGCAAACAGGTTATCCATTAATTGACGCTTGTATGCGTTGTTTAGAGCAAACTGGCTATATAAATTTTCGTATGCGGGCGATGCTAGTGAGTTTTTTATGCCATCATTTACTGGTGGATTGGCGATTAGGCGTTACCCATTTAGCACAATTATTTCTTGATTTTGAACCTGGCATTCATTACCCACAATTTCAAATGCAGTCTGGTGTTACTGGTACTAATATCATAAGGGTTTATAACCCGGTTAAGCAATCATTAGAGAAAGATAGTCATGGTGAATTCCTGAGAAAATGGTTACCTGAATTAGTTGAGTTACCCAATGAAGTTATTCATACACCCTGGTTATTGTCACCCATGGAACAACAGCTTTATCAATGCCAATTAGGTGATGATTATCCATCTCCTATGGTTGATATTAACGAAACAGGCAAGATTGCTCGCGATTTACTGTGGGGCTTTCGTCAACGATTTACCACTAAAAAAGAAGGGCAACGTATTGTAGCTAAACATGTTAGAGGTAATAAAAAAATATCCAAAGCTAAAAAACCTCAACAGTTAAAAATTGCAGAAAGTGATTAAGTTATCATGCATAAAAAATTAACGTTACCCGAGAAAAATTGCCAGACTTGTAAAAAGAATTTCTTTTGGCGTAAAAAATGGCAAGCGTGTTGGGAAGATGTCCGCTATTGCTCTGAGCGTTGCCGACGTAGTAAAAATGCCAGCATCAGCTAAAATAATTATGTATAGATCAATTCAAAGTTAAATGTAAAGTAAGGTAAATTAATGAAGGCGAAACATCTTAGGCTAATATTAGGCGATCAACTTAATGTTATGCACAGCTGGTTTGAACGGGTCGATAGCGATGTGGTATATGTCATCGCAGAGCTTTATCAAGAAGCTAATTATACTAAGCACCACAGTCAGAAGATAACAGCGTTTTTTGCTGCTATGGATAATTTTGCTCAAACTCTGGAGAGTAAAGGGCATCAGGTTTGCTATTTAACCTTAGATGAAACAGCAAAATATCAAGATTTACCTGCTTTGATCGCCACATTAGTGACCACTTATGCCAGTGAAGATTTTAGTTTTATGCGTCCTGATGAATATCGATTGCGCGCGCAATTAAGCGAGATGTCAGCTCAATTATCGGTACCTGTCTATGAAGTTGACAGTGAACACTTTTTATTACCCTTTGATGAACTCGCTGATCATTTTAAAGCCGCTACCCACGTAAGAATGGAAAATTTTTATCGTTTTATGCGCAAGCGCTTTGCTATTTTAATGAATGGCGCCAAGCCTGAAGGTGATGCTTGGAATTTTGATGCGAATAATCGTCAATCCTTTAAAAAAACCGATCTTAAATTTATTCCTAAACCACTGGTCTTTGACAACCCAGCAAGTGATTATTTACAACGGATAAAACATCATAAGATTGACACGATAGGGCGTGAATCTGAGCATGTTGCTTATCCTATTAATCGCCAACAATCGCTAGAATTATTAACGTTCTTTTGCGAACATCAGTTAGAAAACTTTGGTAATTTTCAAGATGCGATGACTGTAGCCTCACCTTATGCTTGGAGTTTGTACCACTCGCGGCTGAGTTTTTCATTGAACTGTAAAATGCTTAATCCGCTTGAGGTCATTGAAACCGCTCTGGCTGCCTATCAAGCATCAGCAGGTAAGATAACCTTAGCGCAAATCGAAGGTTTTGTTAGGCAAATATTAGGCTGGCGAGAATATGTTAGAGGTATGTATTGGGCTAATATGCCTAATTATGCCGAGCAGAATTTTTTAGAGGCAAAGCGTGATTTACCCGCTTTCTTCTGGAATGCTAATACTAAAATGCAGTGCTTAAGAAGTGCTATCTCGCAATCACTCAAACATGCCTATGCTCATCATATTCAACGATTGATGATCACCGGAAACTTTGCTTTACTGGCTGGCATAACGCCTAGCCAAGTCGATGATTGGTATTTAGGTATCTACATTGACGCGATTGAATGGGTAGAATTACCGAATACCCGCAGCATGGCACTTTTTGCTGACGGTGGTTGGATAGCTACAAAACCTTATGCGGCTAGTGGTAATTATGTCAATAAAATGAGTGATTATTGCAAAGGTTGCCATTACAACGTTAAAGAAAAAGTGGGCGCTAATGCCTGCCCATTAAACAGTTTGTATTGGAATTTTATTGATCAAAATTATGATAAGTTTGCTGGCAATCATAGAATGAGTTTCCCTATTCGTAACTGGGATAAAATGGAGCCTGCGAAAAAAATTGAAATTAGAGAGCACGCAACACAGTTATTGAATAATCTAGATGATTTATAGGCTCATGAGTTAGCGCTGGCTAGATAGGCAGACCTTCAGTTAATGGATAAAAGTTAGGCGCTAATGGTCTTTATTTATCAGTGGCGCGTATAACGATTATGTTTATTTACTACCTTTAGGATCCTTTTATGCAATTTTCTATGGATGAAGAGTCAAGAATTATAGAAATGGCTTGGGAAGATAGAACACCATTTGAAGCAATAGAACATCAGTTTAGTTTGCAAGAGCCTGATGTTATTAAGTTTATGCGTAGTCACTTAAAACCTAGAAGTTTTAGATTATGGCGGGAAAGAGTAAGTGGACGCTCAACCAAGCATGTAAAATTAAGAAGTCCTGACGTATCGAGAGGATACTGCCCAACGCAATATAAACAACGTTGATCACAGCTATATAAAAAAATATCAATAAAAAGGGCATCTTATGATGCCCTTTTTCGTTTGATTTGTAAGTAATGACCCATAACGGGTCATACTTTTTAGACAATTAGTTGTTAATCTTCTTCAACTAAGGTCATCAGCGATGTATTACCACCTGATGCCGTCGTATCAATACTAATCGTTTTCTCGGTTAATAGACGCTGGATCAAATTATCGAAATATTCTGAACTGATCACTGGCAATATCGCCCCTTGACGTTCAGCTAATTTTTCACTGATAAAGTGCTTACGATCACAATGACTGTCGACCACAACACCTGACAAGGCAGGGTGCGCTAACATCGTTGATAAGTGGCGTAAACGTGCAACCTGAAAAACACCTTCATCAGCACCCGTTGAGAGGAACTTGTCTCTAAAGGCGATGGCTTCATCATAATACAAATCAGAAACAACACTAACAACGGTATTACCCGTAGCCAACGCCGTTACAATAGATAGTACCCAGAAGTGAAAGCTCACTGTCGCATCGGCAAAACAAATAATATTACCGCGGTTTTCCAAATACAACACATTAGACTCACCCGTTGGTCCTGGTAAGAATGTTGGCTTTTTCAAACGCTTTTCAATATCAATCAACTGCGAACGAGCGCCTTTTAAGGTCAGATTTAAATCGTCGGCTAAATCATCAACAATATCAATATGCGCAATTTTGGCTAACAGCTGACGAACACAAGAAAGACGGGTATTTAACTCAGTTAAGCGCCAGCCTTTTTCTGCTGCATTTGCTTTGTCCATAAACAAAGTTGAGGCTTTATCTGATTCTGCATCACCGTCTAAGGCTTCTACCTGCGAAGGTAGCAAGTTAAATTGTTCGGCATCTGGCGTAGCTTTTTCAATAACTAAACGTGTTAAGTAATTGGGTCCACCTGCTTTTGGTCCCGTACCTGAAAGACCACGACCACCAAAAGGTTGTACGCCAACAATGGCGCCAATCATATTACGGTTAATATAAACATTACCTGCGCGTGACAGCTTAGCTAAATCTAAGGCACGGTGTTCAATACGCGTATGAATACCCATAGTTAAACCAAAACCTGTACCATTAATTTTATCGATAACCGCTTCTATTTCATTGCCTTTAAAACGTACAATGTGCACACAAGGGCCAAAGACTTCTTTTTTAAGGACGCTAATATCTTTAATTTCATAAAGACGAGGCGCAAAAAAGAAATGCTCGTTACCTGCCACTTCAGCTGATATCTCACACTGATATAACAATTGACCATGGGTTTGCATATAGTCACTGTGTGCATTGAGCGCGCTGAGGGCTTTGTCATCAATTACTGGGCCGATATCTGTGCTTAAATATTCTGGGTTACCGACATGCAATTCTGCTAAGGCACCCTTAAGCATAGTAATGACATTATCAGCGATGTCTTCTTGTAAAAATAATACGCGAAGCGCAGAACAGCGCTGACCTGCCGATTGAAATCCTGAAGAAATAACATCGTCAACAACTTGCTCAGGCAAGGCTGTTGAGTCAACTATCATACAATTTTGTCCACCGGTTTCAGCGATGAAAGGCACCTGATCGCCACCTCTATCAGCCAACGTTTGTGAAATTATTGTGCCGGTTTCAGTGGAACCTGTAAACATAACGGTTTGAATACGAGCGTCAGGCACAATAACACTGCCCACTTCGCTTCCGCGAGCAATAACCGCTTGAACAACACCTTCAGGTAGTCCAACCGACTCCATTAGTTCAATGGTGCGCAAGGCAATTAAACTTGTTTGTTCAGCAGGTTTTGCTAATACGGTATTACCGGTAGCGATTGCCGCAGCAACTTGCCCTAAAAATATCGCTAATGGAAAATTCCATGGGCTGATACACAGTACAACACCACGAGCTTCTAAGCGTTCATCTTCTTCGAGTTCAATCGCTTGGTTAGCATAATAACGACAAAAATCGACGGCTTCTCTGACTTCATCAATACCATCTTGCGCAATTTTACCCGCTTCTTTAATACATAAGGCGATAAGTTCGTCCATATGGCGTTCAAGAATATCGGCAACGCGACATAACAAATCGGCACGTTCAGATACCGGTGTTTTCGACCACGAAGCAAATGTTGCTTGTGCGGTGTCGATCATTGCCAGCATGTCATCTTTAGTGTGGTGTTGATGGAAACCTATGACTTCACTATGGTTGGCGGGGTTTTTAACCGCTACCGAGCCTGAAGGCACATCATTTTCATTGATGTGATGATCGGTAAACCAGTTATCTAATGATAATTTTAACGGCGCTATAGCATTAATATCGGTTAAGTCTAGCCCTTTAGAATTATCACGGCCCAGACCTTTCGCATCATGATACAAGGCGATAGGTTTAACTATTTGGTGGTTATATTTATCTTTTAAACGCTGGGTTTTTTCAACGGGATCGCCCAATAAAGACTCGACTGGCTGAGACTCATCAACGATAGCATTAACAAAAGAAGAGTTAGCGCCGTTTTCTAATAAACGACGCACTAAGTAAGCTAATAACTCTTCATGATGACCAACAGGAGCGTAAATTCGACATTGAATATTTTCACTTGAGACAATTTGGTCATATAAAGAATCGCCCATGCCATGTAAACATTGAAACTCAAAACCTTCTTTATCATCGCCAGCTAGCTCAACAATGGTTGCCGCTGTGTAAGCATTATGCGTAGCAAACTGTGGATAGATACTATCTCTATATTCCAGTAATTTATTAGCACAGGCGTGGTAAGAAACATCGGTAGAAGACTTACGCGTGAAAACAGGGAAATGCTGAAGACCATCTTTTTGAGCATTCTTAATTTCAGTATCCCAATAAGCGCCTTTAACCAAACGGATCATCATTTTTCGGTTAGCACGTAGGGTTAAATCACGTAACCAATCGACGACAAAAAGCGCACGTTTTTGGTAAGCTTGTAAAGCCATGCCAAAACCTGTCCAATCGCCTAACTCGCTATCGCTAAAAACCGCTTCAATAATATCAAGTGATATATCTAAGCGTTCAGACTCTTCGGCATCAACGGTTAAGCCAATGTTATAACTTTTTGCTTGTAAGCAAAGTGCTTTAAGTTTTGGCACAATTTCGGCCATAACGCGGGCTTTGTGGGTAAACTCGTAGCGAGGATGAATGGCTGAAAGCTTAACCGATATACCGGGCACTCGGCGAGGATCATTTTTACCTGAGGCGCGAGCAACAGCGCCGATGGCATCGATTGCAACTTGATAAGATTTAAAGTAACGATCAGCATCCGCCATGGTGCGGGCACCTTCACCGAGCATATCGTAGGAATAGACATAACCTTGCTGTTCTTTAGTGGCAGCACGCGCTGTTGCCGCTTGAATAGTTTCGCCCATTACAAACTGCTTACCCATGATTTTCATGGCGTAGTTCATTGATTTACGAATAACTGGCTCGCCTAAGCGACCAATGACTTTTTTCAATAAACCAAAGCTGTCTTTTTTACGTTTATCGGCATAATTAACCATAGTGCCGGTAATTAATAAGCCCCATGATGAAGCATTAACAAACAGTGAATCACTGCTGCCTAAATGACTGCTCCACTGGCCTTGAGAAATTTTGTCACGAATTAAGGCATCTTGAGTATGTTTGTCTGGCACACGTAATAAGGCTTCTGCCAAACACATCAATACCACACCTTCTTCACTGGAGAGTGAGTACTCTTTTAATAGGGAATCAATTGCGCCATTCCCAGATTGGTCTTCACGAATTTGTAAAACCATTTTGCGAGCTCTTTCCCAAGCTCTACTTCTAGCACTAACATTAACTTCTGCCACAGGTAGAATATGATCTACTGCTATATTTTCATCAATACGATAAAATTCACGGATTTTCTGACGAATTGGGCAGTCTGTGCTAAACGAACCATTAAAAAGCATATACTCTTCCTCAAAATGACTACATAACAGCTTGGTGCTATATAGCGATAGTTACAATAGAATTTGTTTGTTTAATTCTGATTTGCCTAATTATAAATGTCGCTATAGTACAATACCACCATAGAATGTATTTCCTGGTCAAATAAGATATAAAATATACGGTATAATATATATAGTTGCCTAAAAATACTGCTGTTTACGCTAAGTTGCCATGGCATTTACTTAGCATTTACTTGCTATGGTTTAGTCAATATTTAGTGAGTGTTTTGTATTGCTAAGTCATTTCTTAATGCTGAAATTAAACCAACCCCTAGCGCTTACTACCGAGCGGCAAACAGCCTTATATTTGTATCACTTTTATGTAAAAAAAAAGCCCAGACATGCTGGGCTTTATCAATATTAACGCTGAATTTTTAAAGGTTATTCACCTTTTGGGTTATAAATCCACAGGGCGTTGTTAACATGTTTACTGGTGTCTTCACCAATTAAAACACGACCATCATCCATCACCGCTAAATTATCAGGGTTGGATATACCATTAACATCGCATTTGTTGCCATTGGCATCGCCGTCTGAATTATAAGCGCCACCGACAACGACTGGTTCCATGCGGTTAACGTTAAAGTCTGTTTGGACACCAAAGCGATATACCGCGCCACAGTAAGCTGATGAATCAAGCTGAATATCACCTTCATTATCAACCATACCTTTTCCAACTGAAGACATAGCAACATACATGTAAGGTACGGCACCACTGGCAACACCATCATAATTAATCACTACACCTTCCATTTTACGAAATTCAGTGGTCGCGCCTTTGGCTTTAGCTGCTCGTAACGTTTCTAAAAATGCGTAACGGTCGTCGCCAGCTCCATTTATTGCCCAATCATCTATTTCTGTTTGAGTGATATAGCTGGTTTCACCTTCAATATAATCAGCTTCAGTAATACCGTTATATGAATTTATCCAGGTTTTTATTTCGGTATTATTACTGCTACCTAACTCAATCCACTGAATATCAAAGCCGGCTTTTGCTGGCGCACTTGTTGCGTCTTGCGTTAATTTAGCGGCATATAAAGTGCCGGCGCTTAAATCGCCTGCGTTAGTGGCAACAAATTTATAAAAGGCTTTATTTGAACCATCATCAGTGGTGTAAACTGTTTTCCAATCAGGCATTACCACCGAATTTTCATGGGCAACACGACCTAAGGTAAAATGCTTTACTGGCGTTGGGCTCGTTGAAGTTGGGTCTGTAATTTCAACTATATAGCCGTAATCATAGGGGTTGGGTAATGTTGAACTTGCTAAATAGGTTTGTAAGTTTTTAACATCTGGGTAGCTAGGATAGCCATCTAAGTAAGCGGTGTTATTCCATTGCTCGGTATTTTCAGCTTCGTAGTTTTCTTCTGACGTTAAAGGGGTATTCCATGGTGAAAGCGTACCAAAACAATTAATGATTGTGCCTAATACCGCTGAAAAATCAACGTTAATCGCATCACCTATTGTCCAAGTTCCACTGTCTTCTTTAGATAGTTCTATACGGCTCATTGCACCTGGGCGATCTTCCCATGCGGTGAATAAAAAACCTGTGTCACCACTGGCAGAAGTTGGAACGAAGGCATTAAAATCAGGATCTTGAGATTGCTTAATCTTAGTGGCTTGATCAGCACTAGCAATCGCGCCTAAACCATGAGGCAATTGGTTATTCAAGGTATCACCCGCTTGCCCCAAAACTTGGTAGGTTCCGGCAACGACCCGTACTGCCATTTTTTCTGTATCGGTTGTTGGAACCGATAAACTCTCAGTCATAGGGTCAAGCGTACCCCAGTCAAATCCCGTTACTACGCCAACTTTTGCTGGTGTTTCGTTACCTGACAGATCTGAAGGGTGTTGTACATTAAAGAAAAGTTCATCGTTATCCGTTAAAAACATACCCGTAATTTCTGCACCTACTGGCACGGTTGCTAAGCGGGTTAGTTTTGCTGCAGCTGTCAGGTTTTGCCCATTAGCCCCATCACTCCCGTTAGCGCCATCAGTACCATCAGCACCGTTGACACCATCATTGCCATTGCTACCATCTAATCCAATGACCCCATTAGAACCGTTTGTACCATTTTTACCGTCATCACCACCACACGCTGTTAACATTGACGAACCGAGAATCACTGCTATGAGTGTCGCTATTTTTCTTTTTTTTAGATTCAGCATTTTATCTTCCTAGAGTTATGTGTAAAAACGCTATTAAAGTAATATCGGGGTGTGACATTTAGGTGACGTCTTTTTGACTTTATTGTTAAGAAAATATGAAAGTGCGCTTCAAATAACTGTAATAAAAGCCTTGTATAATTTACTGAATATATAAATGAGGGGCTATTAAAGCTTATGAAAAATTACGTATTAATATTTAGTTTACTAGTGACGATTTCCTTTATTGGTTTTTCGAGTTTATCAAAAAGTGAAAAAATGACTCAGGGCTTATTACCCGAAGTAGACATGAGTGAAATAATCACGCCAACAGCTAATGGCAGCATTAATGAAGAAGCACCTATTCCATCGCAGTGTTACACCAAAACTGCAGGGAGTAACAATCCCTGTTACACCTGCCATCAAACCTATAGCCATACTGAAACTGATAGTTACCGCAATAATTTACGTAATGACGGGGTTAATCAGGGTCTTTACAATTTTTCGGATGAAGGTGAAGGTAATAGCTGGAAAAACTTATTTGTTAACCGCGAATCCTGGATAGCAAAAATATCTGATGAACAAATAGCACAATACATAGATCAAGATAACTACAGTCAATTGTCGACGACATTAAAAGATAATAACTGGCAAGGTTTTATTCCCGACTTGGAAAACTATAATTTAGCCGGTGAAGCCTTTAATGATAAAGGTATTGCTAAAGATGGCACAGGTTGGGTGGCGTTTAATTACAAACCCTTTCCGGGAACCTTTTGGCCAACGAATGGCGCCACAGATGATGTATTAATTCGCTTATCAGCAGAGTTTAGGCAACTTAATGGCGAATATAATGAAGATGTCTATTTAATTAATCTTTCGTTAGTTGAAATGAGTATTAAGGCTTTACCACAAATAGATATTTTCCCAGCCGATGAAGTAAAGCTTAATAGCGACTTAAATATAGATGGTCAATTAACCAGACAAGTTGAATTATTGTTAGCTCAAGAATACTTTGTTGGCGATGCCAAGCAGATTAAAGTGCCTCGTCAACAATACCCGGTTAACACCGAAATTATGCATTCAGTTCGTTATGTTGGGATTGATACAAAGGGTGAAACCACTATTCCGCAACGGATGAAAGAGTTGCGCTATATGACTAAAACGCAATTATTAAATGACTCGGCAATAGACAGCGCTTATCGGCGAGAGCGAAAAGAGAAACTTGATGAACAATTACCCAGTTATATCCGTGTTAAAGACCGTGGTTTTAATAATAAATTTGGCTGGCTTATTCAAGGCTACATAGAAGATTATAATGGTGAGTTACGACCTCAGTCTTATGAAGAAACTTTTTATTGCATGGGCTGTCACTCCGCTATAGGTACCACGATTGATCAAACGTTTGCTTTTCCAAGAAAAGTAACTGGACGAGCAGGTTGGGGCTATATCAATTTAAAAGGTATGAAAGATGCACCATCGAAAGGACAGCAAGAGGGAGAAATTTTACAATATCTGCAAATTAATGGTGGCGGTAATGAGTTTCGAGAAAACATGGAAATGCACAGCAAGTGGTATAAAAAAGATGGCTCTGTTGATAAGGAGAAAGTAAAGCAAGCGGATGTTTATGCGTTAATTACCCCGTCCAAGCAACGTGCTTATGCGATGAATAAAGCCTATACCCAAATTGTCAGAACGCAGAGTTTTATTCATGGCCGCGATGTCAATATTACGCCTGCAATTAACGTTCATAAGACGATCGATGAATCAGTTGCACCATTAGAGCCAGAGCATCGAGTAGAAGGGTGGGATATTCGTTTAGATTGGTCAGATAAAGTTATAAATTAAAAAATAGTCCTATAATTCATTATTGTTTTGTGTCGCTTA
This sequence comes from Colwellia sp. BRX8-9, assembly GCF_014077245.1. Classification (NCBI taxonomy): domain Bacteria; kingdom Pseudomonadati; phylum Pseudomonadota; class Gammaproteobacteria; order Alteromonadales; family Colwelliaceae; genus Colwellia; species Colwellia sp. BRX8-9. Next base: position 73,227 of record NZ_JACGVN010000008.1, on the reverse strand, counting down.
AATTGACTTTTAATTAATGGAAACTCAGCTTTGTAAAGGGCTATTTTATTTAACATCTAGCCCTTTTATAAGAGTTAAGCGTAATTTATAGCGGGCTTTTCAATAATTTTTATAATGTTTTTTTTGATCTGTTATCGAATCTCAATGCGTATAAAACTAAAAATAACCAGATAAAATAATTTAGCTTAATGACTACTTTGTTGGTTAAATAGTGTTCGATACAAGGCTTTTATTTGAGTTGTTGTGTTAGCTATTCAAACAGTTGTTTGGAGTTTGAGCTCTAAAATAGTACTTGGAAAATCAGCCAAGCTGATCTATCTTCTCTTTACAAAATGTGTTTTTTTTGGTATTTTTACACCACTTTTTTGATTGGTAAGACCAATTTACCTCTTGGTTTTTTAGAAGATTTACAAAGAAAGTTTAATCACTTTTTAGTTTTATCTAACTCTAGGCCAATAAAACTATAGGTTAAGCTGTTAGTTATGACATTGTCAGGTATCCAAAAGCCAGTTAAGCAAGCAAAATTGTCGGATGTAATTTTACGACAATTAGAAGCCTTGATTCTTGAAGGTAGCTTGCAAGCAGGTGAAAAATTACCACCTGAACGAGAGTTAGCAAAACAATTTGATGTTTCTCGACCCTCATTACGCGAAGCTATTCAAAAGTTAGAAGCTAAAGGTTTAGTAAATCGTCGCCAAGGTGGTGGCACATTTGTTAGTGACCAAATTTTATCAGGCTTGTCTGATCCGTTATTTGAGTTAATGTCGAAAAGTAAAGAGTCGCAATTTGATCTCTTAGAGTTTCGTCATGGTATTGAAGGTATGTCGTCATATTATGCGGCGATGCGAGGCACGGAAAATGATTTTGCTGAAATACAGAAAAAGCATGACGGTATCGGCAATGCCCAGTTAGAAAATGATTTACGTTTAGAGGCTGAAGCTATATTCGACTTTTATCTTGCTATATGTGCGGCGTCACACAATGCGGTCACCCTGCACTTAGCGCGAAGTATGTCGAGTTTGTTGATTGATAATATTGAGCAAAATCTTACTGTTTTAGCTAAGCGCCCAGATATATTTGCGCAAATGGCTGAATTTAGAAAACGCTTGTTAGACGCAATTATTAGTGGTCAGCCACAAAAAGCTTGGGGGGCAAGCCACCGTCACCTCGCTTTTATAGAAGAAGTGCTACTAAAAATGTCACAAGAAGATAGTCGCATGGAAAGATCAATGCGCAGAATGCAACGTAGTGAATATTAATAGCTATTACGTTGCAAAATAAAATTTAGAAAATAACTGTTTAACGTTAATCAAAGCATGTAAATATGCAAAAGTTGACTATCTTTAAACACAGAAATTTAACTTATAGCTATCATAATTTAAGATGTTGAAGTTTAGTGTGAGTGCAAAATTATAGATACAAGGCATTCGTTTGCAGCAATGGTTCGCTATTGCAACAATGAGTAACGCCGTAGTGCTAGTTTTGAAACGCAATAAACCTGCATATAGAGTAATGATGACTATATATACTTACTAACTATTGGAAACTAAGTAATTATGTCTGAGCTCCCAAAAATTGATTTAGATTCATTGGAAACCCAAGAGTGGTTGGAATCTATGGATTCTATTCTGGAAAATGAAGGTCCAGATCGTGCACATTTCATTTTAGAAAAACTTATTGACCGCGCTCGTCGCAGTGGCACACATTTACCTTTTGAAGCAAAAACAGCTTATGTAAATACCATACCTCCTGGGCAAGAGCCTAATATGCCAGGTGATCAAACGATTGAAGCACGCATTCGTGCAGCTATTCGTTGGAACGCTTTAGTGCTGGTACTTCGTGCGTCGAAAAAAGATTTAGACTTAGGTGGACATATAGGCAGTTTTGCTTCTTCTGCGATGTTATACGATGTCGGTTTTAATCACTTCTTCAGAGCGGCTTCTGAAAAAGACGGTGGTGACTTTATTTTCGCACAAGGACATATCTCTCCAGGTATTTATGCGCGTGCCTTTATGGAAGGTCGTTTAACTGAATCTCAAATGGATAACTTTCGTCAAGAATGTGATGGTAAAGGGTTATCTTCTTATCCTCACCCTCATTTGATGAAAGATTTCTGGCAGTTCCCAACTGTTTCTATGGGGCTAGGTCCATTACAAGCAATTTATACTGCGCGTTTCCTTAAATATTTAACCGATCGTGGTATCAAAGATTGTTCAGCACAACGCGTTTACTGTTATTTAGGTGATGGCGAGACCGATGAGCCAGAATCATTAGGTGCTATTGGTTTAGCTTCGCGTGAAGGTTTAGATAACTTAACATTTGTTATTAACTGTAACCTACAGCGTTTAGATGGCCCTGTTCGTGGTAATGGCAAAATTATTCAAGAGCTTGAAGGTACTTTCCGTGGCGCTGGCTGGGAAGTCGTTAAAGTTATTTGGGGTTCTTACTGGGATGCCCTTATTGCCCGTGACACTTCAGGTAAACTTTTACAACTTATGGAAGAAACGGTTGACGGTGAATACCAAAACTGTAAAGCCAAGGGTGGTAAATATACCCGTGAGAACTTTTTCAATAAATACCCTGAGACAGCGGCATTGGTTGCCAATATGTCTGATGAAGATATTTATCGTTTGAATCGTGGTGGCCATGATCCGGTTAAAGTTTACGCCGCTTATAAAAAAGCGATAGAAACTAAAGGTCGTCCAACTGTCATTCTAGCAAAAACAGTAAAAGGTTTTGGTTTAGGTGCCTCAGGCGAAGCATTGAATGTTGCTCATAACGTGAAGAAAATGGATGTTGAGTCTATTAAGCTTTACCGTGATCGTTTCAATATGCCGATCAATGATGATGAAATTGCTGATTTGCCTTTCTATCGATTCCCTGAAGACAGCGAAGAGTTCAAGTACATGAAAGCGCGTCGTGAAGCGTTAGGGGGTTCTTTACCTGCTCGTCGTGTACAAGCAGATGAAACGTTAGAAATCCCATCTCTTAAAGTCTTTGACGCAATATTGAAAGGCTCTGGTGATCGTGAAGTTTCTTCAACAATGACCTTTGTTCGTGTATTGAATGCACTATTAAAAGATAAAAAAATAGGCAAGCGTATCGTGCCTATTATCCCTGATGAAGCGCGTACTTTTGGTATGGAAGGTTTATTCCGCCAAGTGGGTATTTACGCAAACGAAGGGCAAAAATACATTCCTCAAGATGCTGATCAAGTTGCTTATTATCGTGAAGATAAAAAAGGTCAGGTTTTACAAGAAGGTATTAATGAATTAGGTGCTATGGCGTCTTGGGTTGCAGCGGGTACGTCTTACTCTACTTGTAATGCGACAACAATCCCATTTTACATCTACTACTCTATGTTTGGTTTCCAACGTGTTGGTGACTTAGCTTGGGCAGCAGGTGATAGCCAAGCAAAAGGCTTTTTACTAGGCGCTACTGCCGGTCGAACAACCTTGAATGGTGAAGGTTTACAACATCAAGATGGTCACTCACATGTGCAAGCAGGTTTGATCCCTAATTGTGTGACGTACGATCCTACTTATGGTTATGAAATATCGGTTATTGTGCGTGAAGGTTTACGTCGCATGTATGAAGAAAATGAAAATATTTTCTTTTACTTAACCTTGATGAACGAAAACTATAAACATCCGGCGATGCCTGAAAATAAAAATGTTGAAGAGCAAATAATTAAAGGTATTTACAAGCTTGAAACGGTAGCAGCGAAGAAAGCTTCGAAAAAACCAAAAGTTAACGTGCAGTTGATGGGCTCAGGCACTATCTTGGAAAAGGTACGTGAAGCGGCACAAATTTTAAGTGCTGATTACGGTATTTCAAGTGATGTTTACTCAGTAACTTCATTCAATGAATTAGCCCGTGACGGTCAAGATGTTGCACGCTGGAATATGCTTCACCCAGAAAGTAAGCAAAAACAAGCGTACATTTCTAACGTTATTACCAAAGAAAATGGTCCTGCAATTGCAGCAACTGATTATATTAAAAACTATTCAGAGCAAGTGCGTGCCTACATAGACACCGAATACCGCTGTTTAGGTACCGATGGTTTTGGTCGCAGTGACAGTCGCGCTAATTTACGTACTCACTTTGAAGTGAATGCTGCTTATATTGTTGTTGCGGCGTTATTTGAGTTAGCTAACCGTGGTGATGTTGAGCGTTCAGTAGTTACTGAAGCGATTAAACGCTTTGATATCGACACTGAAAAACTTAACCCACTTTACGCATAAGCAGACTAGGAGATTTAATATGTCAGATAGTCAAAAAATTCTAGTCCCTGATGTTGGTGGCGACGAAGTAGAAATTATTGAAATTTGTTTTGCTGTTGGCGATTCAATCGAAGCAGACGAAGGAATTGTTACCGTTGAAACTGATAAAGCATCAATGGATATCCCGGCACCATTTGCTGGAAAGTTATCAGCATTATTGGTCAGTGTTGGCGATAAAATTAAAGAAGGTGATGTGATTGCTGAAATGACATCATCGCAAGCAGCACCTGAAACGGCTGAAACTACAGACGAAGCGCCAGCAGAAGCTGTAGAAGAAACGGTTGCAGAAGTTGAGTCAACTCCTGCACCTGCTGAGGCTCCTGCTAAAGCGGCGGTATCAGCACAAAGTGAAATTATTGATATTGCAGTTCCTGATATTGGTGAAGACGGTGAAGTTGAAATTATCGACGTTTTAGTGAGTGTTGGTGATGTTATTGAAGTTGAAGATGGTTTAATCACCTTAGAAACAGATAAAGCGACAATGGACGTGCCTTCGTCACATGCGGGTACCGTTAAAGAAGTATTGGTTAGCGTTGGTGGCAAAGTAAAGCAGGGCGCTATTGTTATTAAGCTTGAAACATCAAGTGGCTCACCAGTTGAAGTCGCTGCTCCTGCTCCTGCTCCTGTTGCTGAAGAAGTTGCTGAAGCACCGAAAGCTAAACCCGCACCACAAAAGGCTGCTCCTGTTCCGCATCACCCACAAGCGGGTAAAGTGGCTTCATCGGGCAGTATCTATACTTCGCCATCGATTCGCCGTATTGCACGTGAATATGGTGTTGATTTAACCTTAGTTAAAGGAACGGGCAGAAAAAGTCGTATTTTAAAAGAAGACGTACAGTCTTACGTGAAATACGAACTGTCTCGACCTAAAGCTAACGCGGGTAGCTCTGTTGCTGCGGGTGAGGGTGGATTACAGGTCGTCAGTGCTAAGGCTATCGATTTCTCGAAATTTGGCGAAATTGAAACGAAAGCACTTACGCGTATTCAAAAAATATCAGGTCCATTTCTTCATCGTAATTGGGTAACTATTCCACATGTTACTCAATTTGATGAAGCTGATATCACTAATGTTGAAGCGTTTCGTAAAGAACAAAATGTTATTTGTGAAAAGAAAAAGCTAGGCTTTAAGATCACGCCATTAGTCTTTATTTTAAAAGCGGTTGCTGATGCTTTACGTGAATTCCCTGCGTTTAACTCAAGTTTGAGTGAAGACGGAGAAAGCTTAATTCTCAAGAAATACATTCACATCGGTGTTGCTGTTGATACGCCTAATGGTTTAGTTGTCCCGGTAGTACGTGATGTCGACCAAAAAGGTATTCATCAACTCTCTCGCGAACTTCTAGAAATTAGCATGAAAGCACGAGATGGCAAATTGAAAGCGACCGATATGCAAGGTGGATGTTTTACTATTTCTAGTCTTGGTGGTATTGGTGGTACAGCATTCACGCCGATTGTTAATGCTCCAGAAGTGGCAATTTTAGGTGTTTCAAAATCAGAAATAAAACCTAAGTGGAATGGTAAGGATTTTGAGCCTAAACTTATGTTGCCATTATCAATGTCGTACGACCATCGTGTTATTGACGGTGCATTAGCCGCGCGCTTTACGGTACACTTAGCCAGTGTAATGTCTGATATTCGTCAATTGATCTTATAATTGATAGAGTCTTTGACGCTAAGATAAAAGTGAGCAGGCAGAAGTGCCTCTCACTTTTTACTACTTTGGTCAAAGAAGGTGCGATTAAAGATGGTACTTTGGTAGGAGTTTAAGTAAAATTCCGCCCAGTAAAGTATAAATAATATTATATTTGTGGCTTTCCATATTGGCAAAGCGATAAATGACAAAACAACAAGTTAATTGAGGTAAACATGAGTAACGAAATTAAAACTCAAGTAGTAGTATTAGGTTCAGGCCCTGGTGGTTATTCAGCGGCATTCCGTGCTGCAGATTTAGGTTTAGATGTAGTCTTAATTGAAAGCCGAAAAACATTAGGTGGTGTTTGTTTGAATGTGGGTTGTATCCCATCAAAAGCATTACTTCATGTTGCTAAAGTTATTGATGATGCAGCTGCAATGGCTTCACACGGGGTTACTTTTGGTAAGCCTGAAATTAATTTAGATAAAATTCGTGACTGGAAAGATAGCGTAGTCTCTCAACTTACTGGCGGCTTAGGTGGAATGTCTAAAGCGCGTAAAGTGACTACAGTTTATGGTTACGGCAAGTTCACTTCAGATAAAACGATTGAAGTTGAAGGCAATGACGGCGAGAAAACGACGGTTACTTTTGATAATGCTATTATCGCCGCTGGTTCTTCTGTTATCGATTTACCTTTTATTCCAAATGATGACCCACGCGTTATTGATTCAACAGGCGCTTTAGAACTTCATGACATTCCTGATGAAATGTTAGTATTGGGTGGTGGTATTATCGGTCTAGAAATGGGGACGGTATACAGAGCTTTAGGCGCTAATGTTTCAGTGGTTGAATTTGCTGATCAATTAGTACCAGCTGCAGATAAAGACATTGTTAAAATTTATACTAATTTCAACAAGAAAAACTTCAACATTATGTTATCTACTAAAGTGGTTGCAGTTGAAGCTAAAGTTGACGGTTTGTATGTGACTTTTGAAGGTAAAAAAGCACCAGCAGAACCGGTACGTTACGACAAAATTTTAGTGGCTGTTGGCCGTAAGCCAAATGGTCATTTAGTTGCTGCTGACAAAGCAGGTGTTAACGTTGATGAACGTGGTTTTATCAATGTAACGAATGAACTACGTACTAACGTTCCACATATTTTTGCTATTGGTGATGTTGTTGGTCAACCTATGCTTGCACATAAAGCGGTTCATGAAGCGCATTGTGCAGCAGAAGTTATCTCAGGTAAGAAACATACCTTTGAACCACGTTGTATCCCTTCTGTTGCTTACACTGATCCTGAAATGGCTTGGACTGGCGTAACAGAGACTGAAGCTAAAGAGCAAGGTTTAAACATTGAAGTCGCTAACTTCCCTTGGGCGGCTTCTGGTCGTGCTATCGCTTCTGGCCGTACTGAAGGTAAAACTAAGTTAATCTTTGAAAAAGAAACGGGCCGTATTCTTGGTGGTGCCATTGTTGGTATCAACGCAGGCGAAATGTTGGGCGAAATTTGTTTAGCTGTTGAAATGGGTGCTGATGCAGAAGACATAGGCTTAACCATTCATGCTCATCCAACATTAAATGAATCTATTGGCTTAGCGGCTGAAATTTTTGAAGGTTCAATTACTGATTTACCTAATGCAAAAGCGGTAAAGAAAAAGAAATAATCATTGTTTTTAAATAAACGATAAACTTGCATTTATGCTGAAATGCCATTCACTATTGATAGTGAATGGCATTTTTTATGGGCTATTGTTTTAGTTAGCGCTTAATCTTTACTGAACTAAGTACCTAAGCCACAACTCACCAACGCTATTTAGTGAGAGTCAGCGATATACCTTATTACCTTCGTTTTTTGATCATTATTATCAGTCATCTTTTTTTCAATGACCCACGACGTTATTAGTTTGGAGCGACCTGAATTATAAATATGGCAAGTTTACTGGCAATTTTGTAAATAATTTGTAAAGATATAGGTAAATGATTTTTATCGTATCATCGATAATGACAACTACCGCTAATCAACAAGTCGCTAGGATGCAGTAATGAAAAAAATAATAATCACTATTCTATTGCTCAGCGTGACCTTCTTAAGTCATGCAGAAAAACAAACGTTAACCTACAAGGAGTTTGGTCACTTACCTATAATTCAAGAACCTACCGTATCACCAGATGGTAAACATATTGCTGGAATATTTAACAGTGAAGATGGTCCGTCGGTTGTGATGAGTGACTTTGGCTCAAATAGCATTATAAAACTTGTTAGCCTTAAAAAGTCTAAAGACAGAATAGACTCGGTTATGTGGGCAAATAATGAACGTTTGTTGGTATCGTCGAGTTACTCTAAAAAGCAATGGGGTGATAGATTTCGAGTTAATCGATTATTTTCGGTTAACATTGACGGCAGTAAGTTGGTTGAATTAAATCGTGCAGCAAACCTTCGCAGTTTAACGGGTGCAGAAATCGCTATGTATGATTTAAACAGCTCTCAACAAGTTGTTTCGTTATTAAAAGCAGAAAAAGAATTTGTATTATTGCAGATGTACTCTCCTAAAGATAAAGGACAATCTGTCTATAAAGTTAATATTTATGAAAATAAATTTGAAAAGTTATTCGTTAATAAATATGACGTTTATAGTTGGGTTGCCAATAAAGCGGGTGATGTCGTATTGGGTGTAGGGTCTGACGATTATGACAGTACTATTACGAATATATGGTACAGAAAAGACAATAATGATGAGTGGAAGTTATTACACTCTAAAAAGGCGTTCGAAGGTGAAACTTTTTCTCCTATTTTAGTTAGTGATGATAAGGCGATTGTTATCTCTGATCACAAGTTACACAGAGACGCACTTTGGCAATATGATATTAAGTCGGGAGCCTACGATAAGCTATTATATGCTAATGATAACTATGATGTAGAAGGTGCTATTTTTAATGCGGATAGAAATGAAGTTATTGGTGCTATTTATTTCGAGCACTACCGTAAGAATCATTTTTTTACTGATGCTGACACTGAAATCTATAACATTGTAAAAAATAGTTTCAAGCAATACCAAGCCAGTATTTATAGTATGAGCAAAGATAAAAAGAAAATTTTAGTAGCTGCTCAGCGAGATAATTCACCCCCTAAGTTTTTTTGGTTAGATTTAGCTAAAAAATCAGGTGGTTTTTGGATCAGTCAATACCCCTATTTAGAAGGCAAGTCGCTGGCTAGTGTTCAACCGTTTCAATTTGAAGCATCTGATGGCATGTCATTGCACGGGTATTTAACGTTGCCAACAACGCCAATGAGTAATAATAAAAAACCACCCTTGATTATTCACCCTCATGGCGGTCCACAATCAAGAGATTACCAATACTTTAGTCCGTTTGTGCAATACTTTGCCAGTAAAGGTTATGCCGTACTGCAAGTTAACTTTCGTGGTTCCACTGGCTTTAGTAACGCTTATCAAACCGCTGGTTACCAACAGTGGGGAAAACGTATGCAAGATGATATTTATGAGGCGATAGACTGGTTAGCTGAGACCGAACTGGTTGATACTAATAATAGCTGTATTGTTGGCGCTAGCTACGGCGGTTATGTGGCATTAACGGCTGCATTTCAAAGGCCCAAGCAATTTAAATGTATTGCCAGTATCGCTGGGATTGGTGACTTACTTGAGTTAGCAAAAGATGAATACAGATACGAATCTAAACGACCTTTTATTGATAAAACCATTGGTAACCCAACGGACGATAAAATTATTGCCAGTCTTAAAGCGACTTCTGCAATTAACTATCTTAAACAGATCAAAGCACCGATATTATTGATTCATGGTAAACATGATACTCAGGTAAGGTTTAGCCAATCTGACGATTTTTATGATGCGGCTAAAGACGCTGATTTAGATATCGATTTTGTTGAGTTTGCTAATGGTACACATTATCTCGATGAAAATGAAAATCGCATAGAAGCATTTAAGGTGGTGGGTGAATTCTTAGAAAAGCACTTGTAAATGCTTGACTAACTTCATATAAAAGCCAGCATTTTTGCTGGTTTTTATGTTTAGGAACCGTGAACTGTCTCAGCGCCATCGCCATACCTTGGCAGCTATGTTGTCTCAGCATTAGTACATTTTTGGTTGTCGATGGTAGAGTACAGCTGCTTTATACTATAAATTATTATTTGAAAAGGACTTATGATGCGTTTATTTACTTTAGCTATTACTTGTTTTGCTCTATCTGCTTGTACCAACATTGTTTCTGAAAACGGAGCTTCACAATGGGATTTTGATCACAATATTCAGTTTGAACAAACAAAACTCTCTGACAATAAATATCACTTAGTGGTTAACCCTAAGTCTGATACTCATTTTGATAAGCTGGCTACTTTTATGATGAGACAGTCTTACGAGATTTGTGGCACTTATGGTTTTACCATTGAAGTGTTAAAAGGTATTGAAAAGTTTGATGACAGAAAATCGTTTCCAAATTTAATTATGCCTTCGTTATCTGCTAATATTGAATGCGCTAGTCAGTAGAAGCATTTCTGTTCAATGTAAACTTCTCTCACGTGCTCACTTAATTACAGACCCAGTTAAGTGAGGATAGTCCTTGCATGGCTGTGCCATTTTTAATAACTAGAAGATTAAAATAAAAAAGGATTACTTATTTTAGTTGATAGTAAGTTTTACCTCACTAAACCAAAATAAATAACCCTTATATTTCTAAGTCTATTTTAATGTATCGCTTAAAATAGAGTCCCTTATTAAGGACTCTATATCGGTGATTACATTACTGTAATAGGTACTGCTTGAGCAGTATACTTAGTCGTCATCTCATGCGTAGGAGGAGCAAATCGAGTTAAGTCGATACCCTCTACTGCTGACTTGTACTCTTCGATTGTTGGGAAACGACCAAGCATCGTTGAAAGTACAACTAACGGTGTAGAGCCAAGTAACGATTCGCCTTTTTTCTCAGCAGTATCTGCTACAACACGACCTTGGAATAAACGTGTTGATGTTGCAATAACCGTGTCACCAGGTTCAGCTTTCTCTTGGTTACCCATACATAAGTTACAGCCTGGGCGTTCAAGGTACATGATGTTTTCGTACTTAGTACGTGCAGCATTTTTAGGTACAGCATCGTCAAATTCGAAGCCTGAATATTTTTGTAAAATTTCCCAATCGCCTTCAGCTTTAAGCTCATCAACAATATTGTAAGTTGGTGGTGCAACAACTAATGGAGCTTTAAATTCTATCTTGTTACCTTGTGCTTCCATATTACGGAACATTTGAGCGATAATTTGCATATCACCTTTGTGAACCATACAAGAACCAACAAAACCTAGGTCAACTGATTTATCAGCGTAGTATGAAACAGGGCGAATAACATCATGAGTGTAACGTTTAGAAGCATCGTCGTTGTTTACATCTGGATCAGCAATCATTGGCTGGTCGATAATATCTAAATCAATTACTACTTCTGCGTAGTATTTAGCATTTTCATCTGGTGCTAATGCTGGCGTAGTGCCTGATTTTATTCCTTCGATACGTTGATCAGCTAAGGCGATTAAACCGTTAAGTGTTTTCGCTTCGTTTTCCATACCCTTGTTGATCATTATCTGGATACGGCTCTTAGCAAGCTCAAGTGATTGAATTAATGTTTCATCTTCAGAAATACAGATTGAGGCTTTTGCCTTCATTTCTGCAGACCAATCAGTAAAGGTAAATGCTTGGTCAGCTAATAATGTACCGATATGCACTTCAATGATACGACCTTGGAAGACATTTTCGCCATCAAATTGCTTAAGCATTTGCGCTTGAGTAGAATGAACTACATCACGGAAATCCATGTGGCCTTGCATCTTGCCTTTAAAAGTAACTTTTACAGACTCAGGGATTGGCATAGCCGATTCACCTGTGGCAAGTGCGATTGCTACTGTACCCGAGTCAGCACCAAAGGCTACACCTTTAGACATACGAGTATGCGAGTCACCACCAATGATGATTGCGCGATCGTCTACGGTAATATCATTTAATACTTTATGAATAACATCAGTCATTGCATGGTAAACGCCTTTCGGGTCACGTGCAGTAATAAGACCGAACTTGTTCATGAATGCCATTAATTTAGGAATGTTAGCTTTAGCTTTGCTATCCCAAACTGACGCTGTATGACAACCTGATTGGTATGCACCGTCTACTAGTGGAGAAATAGTAGATGCTGCCATCGCTTCAAGCTCTTGACATGTCATAGGACCTGTTGTGTCTTGAGAACCAACAATGTTAACTTTAACGCGAACATCTGAGCCTGCATGTAATGGTGTGTTCGATGTTACACCAACAGCATTGTTATTAAATATTTTTTCAACGGCGGTTAAACCTTGACCTTCATGAGAAATTTCTTTTGAAGTGGCATATACAGGTGGTGTTGCTACGCCAAGTGTTTCAGCTGCGAACGTTTGTAATTTCTTACCAAATGTTACCGCGTAAGAACCGCCAGCTTTCATGAATTCTACTTTCTGTGGTGTAAAGGCTGAAGATATATCCGCAAGCTCTTTGTCACCGTTGTATAATTTTTTCGCTTTGGTATCGATAGTTAATACGGTACCAGTCGCTACAGAATAAGCTTCCTCTAAAACTGCATCACCATTTGCATCAACAACGGCGTTGCCACTTGCATCGACTTTCTTAACCCAGTTTTTAAGGTCAAGACCAATACCGCCAGTTACATCAACGGTTGTTAAGAAGATTGGAGAAATACCATTAGTACCCGCAACTATAGGCGCAATGTTAATAAACGGTACGTATGGACTTGCTTGTTTACCTGCCAATAGTGCAACGTTGTTAACACCCGACATACGAGATGAACCAACACCCATAGTGCCTTTTTCAGCGATAAGCATGACTTTCGCTTTAGGGTACTTAACTTGTAATGCTTTAATTTCTGCTTGAGCTTCTGGAGTGCTCATGCATTGGCCATGTAATTCACGGTCAGCACGTGAATGTGCTTGATGACCTGGAGATAATAAATCAGTTGAGATATCACCTTCACCGGCAATATAAGTGACTATTTCAACTTTTGCTTCAACTTCAGGTAACTTAGTGAAGAATTCAGCTTGAGCGTAGCTTTCTAAAATATCTTTCGCCAGTGCGTTGCCTGCTTTAAATGCAGCTTCAAGACGTGCTGTATCAGCGTCATATAAAAATACTTGAGTTTTTAAAACTTCTGCTGCTGGTTTTGCTACTGCTGCGTCATCAGATAATGCTAAATCAAGAAGTACTTCAATTGAAGGGCCGCCTTTCATATGAGATAACAATTCAAAAGCGAACGTTGGGGTAATTTCTGCGACAACTGACTGAGCTAGAATAATTTCTTTTAAAAATTCAGCTTTTACACCTGCAGCACTGGTTGTGCCTGGTAAAGTGTTATAAATGAAAAAGTTAAGTGAATCTTCGCGATGCTCATTTGCAGAATCTTTAATTTGAGCAATGATTTCTGATAATAGATCAGCGGAATCAATGGGTAGAGGAGCTAATCCTAGCTCATTCTTACGATTTTCAATTTCTTTAATGTACTCTAAATATAGACTCATTTAAAACTCTCTCTAGTTCTAATGGGCTAATAACATTATCATCATTAGCAAGGAAAAATTTTGCTTATAGTTTACCTGATTTTCGAGCTACTACGAATCATTTGATTAAATAAGTACTATTCACCGCAGTGATAACTAATAGAAAGTCTAGTTGTAGTAGTTATGTTGGTATTGTTGTGCGTTGATAATATTGTAAAAGTGAGGTGAATTTCACTCTCAGTCGAAAGGTTTACTTTGCGATATACTCACAACTGCTCATATTATAACCTAAGTATAGATTGGGCATGGTCATTTATCGATGCTTTTTAGCTGCTACGGTTGGTTAATCTTTTATTAATGGCCTAACTTTTTAAGGACATTTTTCATATGGCTTTTAAAGTTTTTCTCATCTTTTGATAAACCACAGTTAAATTGTGATGTCGTTTTGCCTTGAAGGCCAATAACTGATAAATCTTCAGTTAACGTACAAGTACCGTTATCACCTTTTTTGACACTAAAGCCATTCCCCACCTGACTAGCTGTTGAGCCAATCTTCTTCTTTTGTGTATCTTCAACAAAAGAGTGCGGAACATAACTCGGTGTACCATGCATTAACGAGCCTGTATTAAGTTTAGCGAAGTTTTGCATGGCTTGGTCGATTATTTGCTGATTAATTTTATCTTTAAGGCGAGATAAATTTTGGGAAGTTGTGTGGTGTTTTACCTCTTCAGGCTGTTGTTTTATTAGCGGAGCAGTTATCGCTTTTATTAAAGGACTTGATGGTTTAATTTCTATCTTTTGCTGTGCAACGTCTTTAATGGCTAATTTTTTTTGTGCTACTTTTTTCTGTTCACTATCAACGGAAATGACTTTTTCTTGTTTATTTTCAATCGGTTTATAATAGATAAAACTATTAATAGGTACTATTTTTGGTGTTTTGGTAAAATTATCGATCAGTTTGTCTTTCGTATTACTTAACAGTAAAACAACAAAAATATGGAAAATAATAGAGAAAAAAATAGCAAACTTATAACCTTGTATTGTAAACCTCCTTGTAAATACCGTTTTTATATACCTGTTTACGTTATTGATTTTAATAAAAGCACTTATTATTAAACATTCAAGTTAACGACTTATTACTCGGCTAAATAGACCATAGATAAAAAGGTAAGTTCATCTTCTTGATGGTTTTTATAATTAAGTGGAATTTAGCCAGAGTTAAGCTTGTCCATCAACCGAAGTTAATTTATGTTGATTTTCCCTTAAAGCGCACAAGGTTTATTTATATATTGTGCACTTTACATCAATAACAGATTTAACTAAGGATAATGACTACTGAGTTGGGCTGTTAATTAAGCTTACTGTCCTGCCAAAACTTAGTGCCTTTTATTGTTGCCTGCAGGGCTAAGCCATTTTCAGTAAAAGTGTAAACAGTTACATCACCGTAATACATTTCTCCTTCAACTGAACCGCCTTTATCACCCGCTTTTGCAGCGGCATCAACATTACCACCAAAGCTCCAACCTTGATTAACAAAATCATTCATTGCTTGTGCCGTATGAAATACCATAACAATACGGTAATCTTTAACACCAAGACCAAGGCCTATACCACCTTCAGCCATATTCATATAAGTATATTTAGCTGAATTATTACTTTTAACAACACCATAGCCTGTACCAGCTGCCATAAATATTAAATTGATATTAGCATTCGAAAAGACAGCATAACCTGCCGCTGAATTAATTTGGCTGCGGGTATCTGGTTTATTAGCAAAAAGTTGGGTAAGCACCGTATCTTTCATAGTTATAATTTCTTGCTGTTGTTCTGCTTTACTACCATCTCCCATTGAAGCACAAGCAACCAAGGTTAAGCTAAGCATTAAAGAGAACAATTTTTTAATTGAGAACATCGTTTTTTTCCTTTTGTAATTGATTATCTTCAGTTTAGAGCAGTGTTAACTTTTTTATAAGTCAATTTAATCAATAGTAGCTATTTGTTTTAGTGTCATTGAAAGGTTTGTTACCAACTCGCTTTTTTGTCACTTTCGTATAAGCGCCAAACAAAGCCAATACCGACGCTGTAAGTAATGTCTTCTTCATAAAGAGGACTATTCTGGTTGGCTGCTCCTTGATGAAATTGTGCTGAGCCAGTGATAAATGCGCGGATATTTTTTCGTATGGGTAATGACAGACCCATAGAAAGTTCGGCGCCCAAATAGCCTCCTTTGGCATTATATTGTTGGCGATTGCTATTGGCGAATTTGCGATCAACTTGATAAAAGTAATCTTGTAATTTTTCAGTCGCAAAAGTTAAGCTAAAAGCGATGTTTAAGCCTACTTCTTTAAAAATTGCACCACGCTGTTGGTATGAAATGGTTGGCTCTATAACAAAACCACGATCGTCGATGCGATCAAAATCAGTAGAAAATACCGCTCTTGCTTGCAAGCGAGCTTTGAGTCTTGCATCTCCACCTTGTGAAAATTTATAGTCTTTAACGCGATAAATTAATTGTGGGCCTATTTCAAATAAGAAGTCTAATTCAGGCATACCAGCTCGAGATGTATTGTCATCACTGTCGGCAGAGAATGCACCGCCAAAGGAGAGGTCTAATTCAAAATCACTTGTTTCAACCACAACTGCACGCATGCCATCACCACCCCCAACCCGAAACACATCGCCCCGATAAACGACATAGGGCGCGGCTAATGCAATGAAATTTCGCTCGCCTGATGCCGGGTAATTAGCGACTTCTATAGCGCCACCACCAAGTCCAAACTCCCATAAAGGCTGACTTTCGTTGATGTTCTCAAAGCCAGTTAGCCCGCGAACAGGGGACTCGTCTTTGTCATTAGCAATAACGGGCGATACGAAGATAACAGCAGTAAAAATCGCTAAAAAATACAGTTTTATAAAAGACATTCAATAACCTTGTTAGAAAAAATTTTTTTATATATTAATCGTAAACCATAGTGCGCGGTGATTAAAACTATTTTAATTATTTTAGTGGTAGGTGTTTAATGTTGATACTGAAAAAAAATGTTCGTTCGATAGATAGCGTTTCTGTGGCGACTTAATAAATAATTTAAAATATTTTTTACGGATAAAATTCTTATACTTGCTAGTAATCATAACTCGTTACAATTGAATGTTTAATAACCCTCAAAAGCTATTTGTATCTTACTTGCCGATCCGGATAAAATGACATTAATTATAATTATAAAACAACGGACCGTTATGCACCTCAATTCACTAGCAACTTCATTATTATTATCACTATTCTTAGTCACAGTGTTAAGCGCTTGTAATGAAGAAAAAGTAGCAGACAAAGAAAAGAAAGTTTATCAGGTGCCCGTAGAAACTACTCTTGTTGACAATAGAACTATCACTAATACTTATCGAACAACTGCTGTGCTTGAAGCAAAAGCTGAAAGCAAAGTCACCAATAAAGTCACAGGCATGATTAACAAGATATTAGTTGAAGAGGGAATGTCGGTTACCAAAGGACAAATTTTAGCTGAAATTGATTCTGAAAATTATTTATTAGAACTTGAACGTACCACTATAGATGTCGACTCTGCGGTTGCCGAATTTAACCGCAGTAGACCAATAGATGGTGAACAACTGATATCGGTTAAAGATCTAGAGAAGCTTGAGTTTTTAGTGAAAACAAGAAAAAACCAACAAAAAGTGGCGGCGATACAAGTACGTGATTCAAAGGTAAGAGCGCCAATATCAGGTGTTATTGCTTCAAGAATGGTGAAAGAAGGCAATATGACCGCTAATGTTGGTGGTGAAATGTTTACCATTGTTGCGCTCGATACCTTACAAGGGGTTGTTTATTTACCCGAATCTGAAATGAATAATGTTCATGTTGGTCAACAAGCGTATTTAAACTTTCCGGCAAATGCAAAAGAAGTTCCTGCAACGGTTGGCTTAATCTCACCAATCATTGATACCGAGTCGGGGACTTTTAAAGTGACCTTAAAAGTTAATAATGATAACCATGTCTTAAAACCAGGGATGTTTGCCAAAGTGTCACTAACACTTGATGTTCATGATAACGCGCAAATTGTGCCACAAAATGCCTTGCTTGTTACCGACACTGAAACCAGCTTATTCGTTATTCAAGATAATAAAGCTAAGAAAGTTACAGTGGTTACCGGTTTTGAACAAGATGGCTTTGTTGAAATATTAACGCCACTAAATGCCCTTGAACCGGTAGTGATTGTCGGTCAGCAAGGTTTGAAAATTGATAGTGCTGTAAAAATAATAGGTGAAGAAGAAACCCAAAAGAAGAACGTTGAACTAACTACTGATAATAACGCCGTTAAGGAAAATGCTGATAATCAAGCAACACAAGACTAATAAGTTGTGAACTAGCTTTTACCTAATCATTAAATCTAAAGGAATTATTATTCATGAGTATTGTTAGTACTGTGGTTAAACGCCCGGTAACAGTAGCGATGTTTACCCTCGCTGTGATGTTATTTGGCATGGTGGGGTTTTCTCGACTCTCTGTTGCTTTGTTGCCCGATCTTTCTTATCCAACGTTAACCGTAAGAACCGATAACGCCGGCGCCGCACCTGCTGAAATAGAACAATTGATCAGTAAACCCATTGAAGAGTCAGTTGGTGTTGTTAAAGGGATACGCAAGGTTCATTCTATCTCAAAAGCTGGACAGTCCGATGTTGTTATTGAGTTTGAATGGGGCGTGGCGATGAACTTTGCGACGCAGAATGTCCGTGAAAAGCTTGACATAATTGCCTTGCCAAAAGATGTTAATAAACCCATTATTTTACGTTTTAACCCCGCACTAGACCCCATTATACGTTTAGGGCTGTCCACTGAAAATAAGCATCCTCGGGCATTAAAAAAGATACGTACTTTTGCTGAGCAAGAAATAAAACGACAGCTGGAAACTATTTCTGGTGTTGCCGCTGTGCAGCTTGGTGGCGGTTTACAGCAAGAAATACAGGTTGTATTTGATCAAGAAAAAGCTGCGCGCCGAGGTATAACAGCACAAAGTATTGTTGCACGTATCCAAAGTGAAAATATTAATATGTCGGCAGGTCGTGTTTACGATGGTCAGCAAGAGTATTTAGTTCGAACAGTGAACCAATTCGTCTCACTCGAGCAACTTGGCAATATGATTGTTAAGCAAGCCGATGGCAAAACTATTTATCTTAAAGACATTGCACAAGTTATTGATGGCGAAAAAGAACGCACCGATATTACTCGTATCAATAATAATGAAGCGATAGAACTGGCCATTTATAAAGAAGGCGATGCTAATACGGTAACCGTAGCAAAAGCGGTAAATAAAAAATTAGCCGAGCTTGAAGAAACTTTACCCGAAGCACTGACTTTTACGGTTATTTATGACCAATCTGAATTTATTGTCAATGCGGTAGACGAAGTGAAAAGTGCGGCTATTATTGGCGGATTACTTGCCATGTTGATTTTATATTTATTCTTGGGTAATTTTTTCAATACGATTATTATTTCACTAGCGATACCTATTTCAATTATCGCGACCTTTAATTTAATGTTTGCTAATGACATTAGTCTTAATATTATGTCGTTAGGGGGCATTGCCTTAGCGGTTGGCTTATTAGTTGATAATGCGATTGTCGTGCTAGAAAATATTGCGCGCTATCGCGAAAAAGGCGCCAGTATTATTGAAGCGGCAATAAAGGGTACCGATGAAGTCTCGGGCGCTGTTATTGCTTCTACACTGACCACTTTAGCGGTGTTTTTTCCTTTAGCTTTTGTGACCGGTTTTGCCGGGCAATTATTCAGTGACCAAGCGATGACGGTGACTTTTGCGTTACTCGCTTCTTTAATCGTGGCGCTAACCTTAATTCCTATGCTGGCATCACGTCAATTTAGCCAAAATAAAGAAATGCCTATAAATGACAATAATGATGACTCATTAGAAAAACAAACCGATAAAGTGCCGCTAACTAGAAGAAAGAAAGTCGTTAATATCGTCGTGCACATTTTGGCCTTTCCGCTTTTATTGGTTTTTAATTACTTACCTTTATTATTAACCAAAACTTTGTTATTGATTACTAATTTAATCACTAAGGTCGTCAGCTTTATTTTTAAACCGGCACATAAAGCTTTTAGTTATTATTTTGAAAAACTAGCGTCAGCCTACAGTCGGTTATTAAAAGTCGCCTTGCAAAATAGAGCTATTTTAGTGGCACTTAGTTTAGTGTTTGCGCTGGCGGTCAGCAGTTTATTACCAAAAATTGCGGTTGAACTTGTTCCTGAAGTGGCAAAGTCGGAATTTACTATCGAGTTAACCTTGCCACAAGGAACGCCCATAGATGTTACTGATCAACGGCTAAAAGACCTTGCTGCGACTATTGCCGAAGATAAACGAGTCAAGCACAGCTATTCGTTAGCAGGTAGCGGTAGCTTAATGATGAGCTCAGCCAGTAAAGGCGGTGAAAACTGGGGACAACTGTTAGTGGCACTTTACAGCAGTGATGATCTTGAATCAGTTAAAGCTGTGGTTCGCGCGAAAGTTGCTCAAATGGCTGATGTCACCGCTGAAATAGCGCAAACAGAAATGTTTACAACAGAGCGTCCTTTGCAAATTATTTTGTCAGGATACGATCTGGTGGCTTTGAAAAAATACAGCGACCAATTAATGCAAACAATGTCGATGGATAATCAGTTTATTGACCTAAACAATAGTTTACGCGCCGGTCAACCTGAGTTAAAAATCAGCTTTGATAATGAGCGCTTAGCAAGTTTAGGGTTAAAAGCGTCTGATATAGCCGATCAGTTAGTCACTAAAATTGCTGGCTCGGTGGCGAGTAAATACAACTTACAAGACCGACAAGTTGATATTCTAGTTCGCGCCGATGAAAACGCGAGAAATTCAGCACAAGCTATTCGTCAATTAACGGTTAACTCGCAGCAGGCCAAATCATTACCACTAGCCGCCGTTGCCGATATTACCGAAAGTATTGGCCCTAATGAAATCAACCGTATTGACCAAAGTCGTGTTGCTATTATTTCGGCATCACTGGCTTATGGCGACTTATCTGCAGCGGCCGCCAAAGCCGAAAATCTAGTGAAAGAACTCTATTTACCTTTTAATATCAAAGCACGAGTCGCAGGGCAAAATGAAGAAATGGAAAGCTCTTTTTCTTCCTTAATGATGGCGTTAGCGTTAGCGGTATTCCTTGTTTATTTAGTGATGGCTTCACAATTTGAGTCGTTATTAAATCCATTTATTATTTTATTCTCTATTCCATTAGCCGTGTTAGGTTCGGTATTAGGCTTATATGTTACTGGGACCAATATCAGCGTTATCGTACTCATAGGTATTATTATGCTAACGGGTATTGTGGTGAATAATGCCATTGTTTTAGTAGATAGAATTAATCAGTTACGTCATCAAGGTGTTGATAAACTTGCTGCTATTATGGAAGCGAGTCGTTCACGTTTTCGCCCGATTATTATGACATCTTTAACCACTATTTTAGGTTTAGCGCCGTTGGCATTTAGCAGTGGAGAAGGCTCTGAATTAAGAGCACCTCTTGCCATTACGGTAATGAGCGGTTTACTGGTTGCAACAATGCTAACGTTACTTTTAATTCCTGTTTTGTATAGCTTGTTTGACCGAAAAACCTATATTGTCGAAAGCGATGAACTTGACAATGATGGTTTTGAAAGCCAGCAAGCTAATAGCGCATCGTCTAATAATGTAGCCGAGGCGTAAGATGACAAATTCAACGTCTAAAAAGAAAACAGCTAAGCAAAGCATTTTTGACTTACCAGTAACTGTTTGGTTAACCGCTTTAGCGATAAGGCGGCCTGTTACCACGGCTATGTTGATGTTGTCGCTTTTTGTTACTGGGCTTGTCGCCAGTAAATTATTGCCACAAGAAAGCTGGCCATCACTGAATATTCCGATGGCTTTTATTAATGTGCCGTATAACGGCGCCACACCTGAAGAAGTTGAACGCTTAATTACCCGGCCGATAGAAGAAGCCGTTTCGACTTTAGGCGGTATTACTGAAATGCAGTCAAGAAGTCGGGCCAACGGTGCTTCTATTCAGGTAATGATGGATCTTAGTAGTGATCTCGATAGTAAAATATTAGAGGTACGAGAAAAAGTCGATATGGTGCGCCATCTTTTACCTGAAGACGTGCAAAACGTAATGGTACAAAAGTTCTCTACTGAAGATCTACCCATCATGAGCTTGGTGTTATCGGGTAATAAAGATCTCTCCACCGCTTATGACTTTATCGATAAAAAACTGAAAAACCCGCTAGAAAGGCTTCAAGGTGTCGGTAAAGTTGAAATGCGTGGCGTTGTTCAACCCCATATAGAAATTCATTTGGACAGTATTAAGCTCGCGATGAATCGTGTTGATCAAGCAAAGTTATTGCAAGATCTACGTGACAGTAATTTTTTAGTGAAGTCAGGCTCTATTCTCAATGGAGGTAGAAAGTTCAGAGTTTCTCCTGACGGTGAATATCACAGTTTAGACGACATTAAAAACTTTCAAGTTAAAGTGGGTGTTCGGTTAAGTGAAGTAGCGACAGTGAGTTTAACCGCTCCTCCTAAGAATAGCGAAATTAGAACAGATAGAAAGAAGTCAGTTGGCTTAGAAGTCTTTAAAGAGTCTGATGCTAATGTTGTCGAGGTGACAAATAACATTGTTGCTTTAATTGAAGTGCTTCGCCAAGAAGATGACTTTAAAGCGATTACCATTGGAATTAAAGATAACAGCGGTGAAGAAATTCAAGAATCATTAGGTGATTTGTTAAAGGCGGGCGCCTTAGGTATTGTCTTGTCTTTTATTGTTTTATTTATATTTTTGCGCAATAGCCACATTACTTTTATTGTTGTTGCTTCTGTGCCGATTTCGTTAAGTTTTGCGTTAGCTGGCATGTATTTTATGGGCTACACCTTAAACATGCTCTCACTGGCGGGGCTTTTTATTGCCGTTGGTTTACTGATTGATAACTCCGTCGTTATTTGTGAGAGTATCCTTCAACAACAAGATAAAGCCTTAACCTCAATAGACAAAATTCTTCATGGTGTTGATAATGTCAGTATTGCCATTATCAGTGGCACACTCACCACCACCATTGTATTTATGCCTTTGCTGATGGGTGAAAAAAACTTTATTACCATCTTAGTTGAGCAAATAGCCGTGGCGATTTGTTTACCTTTATTGGCATCATTAATTATTTCAAAAACCGCCATTCCATTAATGCTTAGTCGTGTTAACAAAAAGGCCTTGTCGTCAGTTGTTACCCAAGGAAAATTAGATCGCTGGTATCGTCCTAATTTAACAAGAATACTGACTCACCCTAAAACAACCGGGGTTTTCATTTTATTACTTTGCATTAGTGGTGTGTTAACCAAGCAAATGGTCAATATTAATGGCGAAAAGGGTAAAACTGTCAAAGAAATCAATATTGTCTATCATATCCAAGGGCAACAAAAGTTAGCTGATGTCAGTAAATTAGTCGATGAGATGGAGCAGTACTTATACGATAATCAACAAGCCTTCGAGTTTACACAAGTCAATAGCCGGATTTGGTCAGATTTTGCCATGTCTCGCATAAAACTTAACGATGGTTATTCAAAAACACTTTATGATTTAAAAGCAGAGATTAAAAAAGGTTTCCCCGATACGGCCATTGCAGAACCATCATTTGACTGGTCAGAACAAAAAGAAAATTTGGTCAAACTTACTTTAAACGGCAGCTCAACCAAGCGTTTAATACAATTGAGCGAATCTGTGATCAGTCAGTTGAGTAATGTTGAAGGTTTTGCTGAAGTTGGCATCGATAACGAAGATAAAAACATGGAGTTAGTACTGCGTATCGACCGAGAAAAAGTGTCACGTTTAGGTTTAAACACCCAAGATATCGCTAGTCGTATTTCGAGTGCACTGCGTGGGACTAACTTGCGTTCGTTTCGTGATGCTAAGCTAGGTGAAGTTGATATTCGCTTGGTCTATCACGCTGAACAGGCTGTGCCGCTCGAACGTATTAAAGAGTTACCTATTTATGAGAGTAACGGCAGAGTTATTACCTTACAGCAACTCGTTGTTTTTGACACACAACCGATAATGCAACAAATTACGCGCTCAAACAGAAGAACCACCTTAGGAATTTCTATTAATTTAGCTGACTTAAGCCGTGTTGAAGCCTCGATGAAAATTAAAGAAGTGATGGAGAATATTGTTTTTCCTTCGGGTTATGATTGGAACTTAGGACGCCAATTTGCGCAAGACGAAAAAGCAGCGAAAGACATGATGATGAACATGATGCTTGCCTTAGCGCTTATTTTTATTGTTATGGCAGCGCTGTTTGAATCGCTATTAATGCCAATCGCTATCTTGTCTTCGATTGGTTTAGCTTTTATTGGTGTTTACTGGACCTTTGCTATTTTAGGCATGGGGTTGGGTGAAACAGGCCTGATCGGTATGTTGATTTTAATGGGTATAGTGGTGAATAACGGTATTGTCCTCATCGATCAAATCAACAAGTTAAAAGTAGACGCTGAGAATATAATGACGCCGATTATCGACGCTTGTGTTAGCCGTATTCGGCCAATATTTATGACAGTTGCAACAACTATTATTGGTATGGTGCCGTTAGCATTAGCATCAAGTGATAGCCAAGCTTACCCGATGGCGGTTGCCATTATTGGAGGTTTGTTGTTTTCAACCTTTACCAGTTTGTTTTTGGTACCGTTTTGTTATTTGATGCTGGTTAAATTGGGCGAACGGTCAAGCAAGCGTTTTTCTATCGCCAAAGCCTTTGCTGATAAAAAAATTCCATTATAGTTTATCACTCGTATCGTTTCATCGAGGGGGATAAGAGTAAATGTTAACTCCCCCTTGTGCGATAAATATTCTATAATAAAGATATCAAAAAATTTCCGAGTTATCCCATGGAATACGAATTTATAAACGACCCTACTACTCGCTATGCGAAAGCAAAGTTCTCTTTTGAACATGAAGTTTTTGGCCCTTGGCTTGAAGTTGAAGTAGGTAACGATCCACAAAAATTAACCGCGTTGTTAACGCTCATCGATAAAGCCGAGCACGCAAGTGCACAAGAGCAGGAAATTGTTGGCAGTGAGTATACGGTTAGAATCATTGAAAAAGATGTTTCGATTGCTGCTAACGCGAGCTTAAATGGTATTGAAGCTTTACCTGAAGCACTCAGTGCTGATGATATAGACTTTGACGATCAAGAGTCAGCAAGTTGTGGGCTAGAAGACTTTCGCGAATTATTATTGTCTTGGGCAAGATTCACCACACGTTAACTCACTCGGTTAACCTCAAGTTATTCATTCATTATTGATAGATGAATAACGTTTTCATCCTATTTACGCTTTTATTCTTAATAGTTTTCTGATAACAATGACTTTTGGCACTGTTGTCTGACGCCACTTTTTTTTATTCTTTTACAAACTTTGTAGGAGAATAAAATGCCGATAACACGTAAAACCCCTTTCGAACTTTCTAAGCTGACTATTGATAGATCTCCGCAAACTAAAGCTGCGGGGCTATCAGGTAACTATACTAGTATCTTGATTGTTACGTTACTCAGCACAAGTTTATATTTTGTCGGTCAGACACTGTTTTTTCCAACAAGTGCTGCTGAAATTATTAATCACCTTGAAACTGATAACAAACGAGTAAATGAGTCAGTTAACGTCGATATTAAACAACACTCTCCTACCACCCATGATGTAAATAAAGCAGAACCCATAAATAACAGCGTACTTGATGCGAGCGGCCATGTGGTTGCGAGGCGCATAGCCACAGTATCTTCTCGTGTAACTGGTAAGCTAAACCGCTTAAATATTGAGGAAGGACAAAGGGTAAGTAAATCAGAAATACTCGCCGAACTTGATGATAAGCAAGCATCGATTTCATACCAACTTGCTTTAGCGGAATTATCAGCAAAGCAAGCGGGTTTTGACGAGTTCACTTTACTTTTCAAACAGCAAAATCAGCGATTTAAGCGTAATGAGACGCTGGCCAGCAAAAAGCTGATCAGTGAGCAATTACTTGAAGACAGTGCCTTTAAAAATGCACAACTCGCCATCCAAATACGTCATAAAAAAGCCATGGTTGACTCCGCAAAGCAACGAGTTGAATTGGCGCAGTATCAGTTAAATCAGCATAAAATTCGCGCGCCATTTGATGGTGTCGTGATCAGTAAAAATGCCCAAGTGGGTGAGCTTATTTCAGCGGGATCTTCTGGTGGTGGTTTTATTCGTACCGGTGTCGGCACTATTGTTGATATGAGCTCGTTAGAAATTGAAGTTGAAGTAGGTGAGAGCTATATCAATCGTGTTTATCCTGGACAAAAAGTATTCGCTAGATTAGATGCATACCCGCAATGGAGTATTAGCAGTGAAGTCGTTGCTGTTATACCTACCGCAGATCGTCAAAAAGCGAGCATTAAAGTCAGGGTGAAATTGTTAACAGCAGATCCTCGGATTTTACCTGATATGGGGGTGAAGGTTAGCTTTATGAAAAACGATCAACACTCGTTAGATGTTTTCCCTAGTAGCTCAAATAACCACGTAGATATAGCCGCACTTTAATGAAAGCCTCTCTGCAGATTTTAGGAAAAAATGATGAAAAATAGCTATAACATTACATTAAAAAATATTAACAAAAGTTACCAGAAAGGTAAAAACACGGTAGTCGTTCACCACGATTTTAACTTAACGATTAAATCAGGTGAGTTTGTCGCATTAATGGGACCATCAGGTTTAGGAAAAAGCACCTTGTTGCATTTAATGGGCGGCCTTGATCAACCGACATCAGGTGAGGTTATTATTGGTACACAGCGTATTGATCATTTAAAGCAAGCGGCATTAACCCAATGGCGCGCTGAAAACATTGGTTTTGTTTTTCAGTCACATCATTTATTACCGGTGTTAAGCGCGCAGGGTAATGTTGAACTGCCACTCGCGTTAACCTCGTTAAATAAAAAGCAACGACAAGAGCATGCTAGTTATGCGCTAGAGCTCGTTGGCATGAGTGAGCGTGCTAGTCATTTCCCCAAAGAGTTATCTGGTGGGCAAGAGCAGCGAGTTGCTATTGCACGCGCTATTGTCAGTGACACGCATATATTATTATGTGATGAGCCAACGGGAAATTTAGACCGAAAAACAGCCAATGAAATTCTGGCATTACTTGACCAACTTAATCGCGATTTTGGTAAAACCATTGTTATGGTTACACATGATAAAAAAGCAGCTGACTACGCAAGTAGAGTGATTAATTTAGAGTCTTATATTGGCGAAGAACATAACTGTCATATGGGGGAAAGCAGATGAACCTACTGATATTAGTTTGGCGGAACAGCTTTCGTAAAAAAGTACGTTTTTGGTTAACCTGTACTTCTGTCATGGTGGCTTTTTTCTTATTGACGACCTTGTCTGGAGTAGATCAGGCGCTTACGGCTAATGTAAGCAGTAGTAATCAATACCGTTTAATGACCAGTCATAAAATATCAATGACACAATCTCTCCCCATTAACACTCAACAAAAGATTGCGGCATTACCGGGCGTAAAACAAGTGAGTTATGCATCTTGGTTTGGTGGGTACTTTCAAAATGAAAAAAATCAGCTACCCGTAACTGCGGTTGACCATCATCATTATTTCAATTTATTTGATGAATATATAATCCCTAGTGAGCAACTAGCGCAATGGAAAAAAACGCGCACAGGTATTGTTATTGGTCAGGGACTTGCTGATAAATATGGTTGGAAAATCGGTGATACCGTGCCATTAAGCTCTTCTATTTGGATGAATAAAAGTGGTTCATTTAATTGGTCGTTTACCGTTTCTGCCATTTACCAAACAGCTCAGTATTCATCTGCTGATAATAAAGTGTTTTTCCAACATGCTTATTTTGATAAAGGCCGTGCTTATGCTAATAATTCTTTGGGGTGGTTATCGACTGAAATAACTGAAAATGTCAACGTAGATGACGTTATTGTTGCTATCGATTTATTGTTCTCACATACCAACAATCCAACCCGTACCACGACTGAACAGGTTTTTATTAAAGAACAAGCACAACAGTTTGTTGATATGGCTATGGTCATTAACCTTGTGGTTATTGCGGTATTCTCTACTTTATTACTGATTGTTTGCAATACCATGATCCAAACTATTCGTGAGCGTAATAATGAAAGCGCAATGATGAAAGCTTTAGGGTTTTCAGCGACACGTTTAATTCAAGGTGTTTACCTAGAGGCTTTGTTATTAATTGGCTTAGGCGCTTTGGCGGGCAGCATTCTTGCCTCTTTATCTCTAGCATTGGTCGGCCAGAGTTTTAATGATTTTTTACCGGGTATATCGATTGCGCCAAGTCATTATATAACCGTATTTGCCTGGGTAAATATTGCTGCCGCTTTTTGCACTGTATTTCCGGCGGTAGCGATTAAACAACTTGTTATCAGCAAAACGTTAGGAGACAAGGCATGAATATTTCATTAAAGGCGCAGCATTCATGGTTTATCAATATAAAACAAGCACAAGCGTTAACGGTTATTAATTTTAAAAGTTTCCCGCAGCGTATTATTGCTTCTATGGTGAGTATATTAAGCATTGCTTGTGTTGCTGGCGTTATTTTAAATGTTCTGGCAATGACTGAGGGAATGATGAAAACACTGGAACGTACTGGTTTAGATAATACCGTATTAGTGATGCGCGCGGGAGCCTCTTCAGAATTGCAAAGTGTGATGTTTCCAGTAGAAGTTAATATTTTAGCGAATAATCAAAAAATTATTAAAGATGAACAAGGGCTGGCGCAAGTATCGGCTGAAATGTTTGTTAATGCTGAAGTGACTTATATTTCTAATCTAGATACCGTAGCTCAAGAAACAAAAACGAAAAGTTTAGCGTTGCGAGGTATCAGCAAATCGACTCAACAATTTCGCCCTAATTTTCGTTTAGTCAAAGGTGAAATGTTCGCTACGGGTGTGCGTCAGCTAATTGTTGGTCAGGCAATAACGCGTAGAATGCCAGAGTTAATTGTTGGCAAAGTTATCACCTTAGGTGGAGCAGCGTGGACAGTCAGCGGGATTTTTTCTGATGGTAATAGTGTTTTTGAATCAGAATTGTGGGCTGATATTGGCATGGTACAGAGTGATTATCGTCGAGGAAATACGCTACAGTCTATCCGCTTAGCATTAAAAGATATTAGCGATTTACCACAATTAGAAAAAGAGTGGCAGGACGACCCTAGGTTAAACATTCGAGTGTTAACAGAAAAACAATTCTTTGCTGATCAAGCCAGTAACTTAACACGCTTAATTCGTTGGTTAGGTTTTCCTATTGCTATTGTTATGGCGTTAGGCGCAATAGTGGCTGCACTTAATACCATGTATGCCGCCATAGCAAGTCGCTCTAAGGAAATAGCTACGCATAAAGCGATAGGTTTTAGTCCTTTTGCAATTTCAATGTCGATTCTTTGTGAAGCCTTGCTCATTGCTTTTGTAGGTGGGTTGTTAGGCATACTACCTTTATATTTTGTCTTTGATGGCTGGACGGCTGCCACGCAAAATGCCAGTAATTTGAGTCAAATGATGTTCAATTTTGATATTACGGTTTTGTTGATGATTAAAACAATGTCGTTAGCGTTATTGATTGGTTTATTAGGTGGGATATTACCAGCAATAAAGGCGATGCGTTTACCTGTTACCGAAGCTTTACGTGACTAATCCCCCCTTAGGCACACATTAGTGGTGTTGATGATTAATGTGCTTTGTATCGGTGCTGATACCTTCTTCGGCCAAAAGTCATTTTTTTATAAGCAAACCATGACTTTTGGCACCTTTGTTTTAGCTTGTGAAACGTTATTATTTAAAATAAGTAAATAGTTAATCACTCAACGACAAGGCAGCCCGTATGTTAAATAAACTCAGTGCTTTATTACAATTTCTCCCGCTTTCACTTTTTTCAATGATTGGTTTTTGGCAAACCGAAACATCCAATGAAAGCTGGTTATTGGCTTTTAAAATAGCTGCATTGGTGGGAATTTGTCAGTTAGTGTTAATCAGTAAACTTAAAATAGTGATGAGCCGTTTAATACTATCAGCGAATATTTATTTGATTTTAGGTGGTTTAGCGGCATTTTTTCAACAATGGTGGTATTTATCGTTTTATAGCATGTTGCAAGAGTCGGCCATTTTTATTGTGATGATTGTTGTTGGTATTACCACCATGCTCTTTTCAAATCATGGTTTTGTTGGGATCAATAAAACACAGATTAAAGAAACTAAAGATCGGATAAACATTAATAAAAAATCAGCTTACTTATTTATCGCCGTACTGATATCGCTCGTTCTATCTTGGTTGTTTAAAGGTAATATCGCACTCTCTGTTATCGCACCTATTGTGATTCTCGCACTCTTTCAACGTTACCTTGTTCATCTTCATAACCAACAATATTCTTATAATGTCCTTTAACCTTTAGGTGCCAGAAGTCAGTTTTACTGCTGTGAAAATGATGACTTTTGGCACCTGTTTAACAAAAGCTTTAGCTTTACACTGATCATGA
Organism: Colwellia sp. BRX8-9; assembly: GCF_014077245.1. Classification (NCBI taxonomy): domain Bacteria; kingdom Pseudomonadati; phylum Pseudomonadota; class Gammaproteobacteria; order Alteromonadales; family Colwelliaceae; genus Colwellia; species Colwellia sp. BRX8-9. The sequence goes on along the minus strand of NZ_JACGVN010000008.1, from coordinate 43,167 downwards.
ATTAATAAACAAATTTACTTATCCTCTTTCAATTTATATAAATAAAGGAATCATTATGATTTTTAAAAAATTAATCTCTTTGTCAGTAACCAGTTTAGCGCTTTCTGTAATAAGTGCATTATCGATGATTTTATTATTAAGCCAGCATGCCGTTGCCGCTGACTTAACGGTCAATATCAGTGATATTGAGCAAGGGAAAGGCCACCTTTTAATCGCTTTATATGCCTCAGAAGAAGATTATAAGACAGATAAAGCTAGTTTTTATGCAAAAGTTAAAGCTCAAAATGGCAAGGAAATCGCTATTTTTGAAAATGTACCTGATGGCGACTATGCGATAAAAATGTATCAAGACGAAAACGACAATAACAAAATGGATTTTAATATGATGGGGATCCCAAAAGAAGGCTATGGCTTTAGTAATAATGTCGGCATGTTTGGTGCGCCGAAATATAAAGAAGCTAAATTTATGGTGAAAGAAAACACAGCAATTACGATTGATTTGTTTTAAAATCATATGATTATGAAGTTTTAAATGTGCATGTTAACGGTTTAGACTGCACATTTTATCTAGGTATTTATTTATGTTGAAGTCACCATTACCAGAGCACTTACGCAAAGACTGGCTACTACATTTTTCTGGCTTTATTACTTGGTCAGTTATTTGCTATTTGTCTTTAGTCAATCTTGATTTTGGTCAGACATTTGTATTGAAATTGTTGGCATTTATTATTTTTTATCTTTCATTTGCATGGATTATTTTTTCTGATAAAAGGGCAGAGTCGAAGATAAATAAACGACTACTGGTGGTTGAAGTAGTTACGGTATTATTGTTAATTTCATCAGATACTTATAATGTTGCCGCTATTTTGTTAGTGTTGATTGCGACGCAGTTACCATCAATGTTTACCCGAAAAAAAGCATTGTTGTTGATGTTTTTTATTACAGTCGCTCATTTTACTATTGTTTATGATGGCAGTTTTATTTCTGGATTTTTTCAGGTCATTATCTATTTTATGCTACAAGTTTTTGGTTTCTCTGCCATAGAAACCATCTTGCGTGAAGCAAAAGCTAAAGAAGAATTAGCAGCTATTAATCAAGAGTTGTTAGCAACACGATTTATGCTGAAAGCTTCATCGAAAAAGCAAGAAAGATTACGAATATCTCGAGACTTACATGATGCTATTGGTCATCAGCTAACGGCGTTGTCTTTGAATTTAGAGGTCGCTAAACATAAAGTTTCCGAAGAATTTAAACCCTTACTGCAAGAAAACTTACAACTGACTAAAACACTGCTAAGCAACGTTCGACAAGTGGTAAAAGAAATGCGTGAAGAAGAACAAATAGATCTTGTTTCGTCGCTTGAAAACCTCATTAGTCAATTGCCTAATTGTCAGTTAACTGTGAAATCATCCATTGATATTAATTCACTGCAACTAAAGCAACAGCTGATGTTTTGTTTACAAGAAGGTGTGAGTAATGCGCTTCGACATGGCAAAGCGAACCTATTTACTTTAGCCTGTGAAAAAATGAGCAATAGCTTAGTCATTAACTTGTCTGACAATGGCACGGTTACCAACAAGAATAACGAAAACTTTGGCAGTGGTTTAGCTGGCATGAATGAACGATTGATTGATTTTTCTGGCAAGGTAGATCTTATTGTAAATGACAGTGGTTTCACCTTAAAAATACAAGTAGAGGATTGTTATGATTAATGTTGCGCTTGTTGATGACCAACAGTTAGTTCGACAGGGAATTGCAGGGCTACTTTCGTTAAGTGACGATATAAGTATTATTTGGCAGGCCGAAAACGGCGAACACGCTCAACAAATGTTGGCCAGTAAACCAACGCCTGATGTGTTGTTACTCGACATTAGAATGCCAAAAGTGAATGGTATTGAGTTAGTTAAAATACTAAGAAGCCAAGGCAGTACCTTGCCTATTTTAATGTTAACAACCTTTGATGATAGCGAACTGTTTATGCAAAGCTTACAAGCAGGTGCTAATGGTTTTTTACTTAAAGATGTTTCCTTAGATAAACTCGTTAATGGCGTTAAAACACTTGCCAATGGTGGTTTTGTGGCTGAGCCCGTGGTGATGAAACAATTAAATAAAGGCTTGAATGAATCTAAAGTTATTGAAGTCTTGTCTGAAAAAGAACAACAGATTTTAAAGCTGGTGGCGGGTGGTTTCTCTAATAAAGAAATTGCTAGTAGTATTTTTCTTGCTGAGGGCACAATTAAAAATCATGTATCAACAATATTATCAAAACTTAATACCCGAGACAGAACACGGGCGGTATTGATTGCACTTAACCAAGGGCTTATTTGACAAACTTATTTAAGGTAGCTTCAAGGGTTAATCAGCTTTTACATCGAATGACTCGCTGTCTTCAAGATAATCTTGATAGTTGTCTTCATCAATGTCGAGTAAGGTGAAAATCATTTCTTGTACATAAGGCCAGTCAGCAGAGTCTCGACAGTGCTTATGATTGTGTACTAGGTTTTCTGCCAGTTTTAATATTGCATAGTAAACTTCTTGACCACGTGGATTATTCATTTTGAGAAAATCACGGTCGTGATGTATTAAAATTAATTCGCAAATATCTTTAGGTAATCGCCAAGAAGAGGCAACGTAATAGCCAATGGTTGCGTGGTTTACACCATAAGCCTGGTCTTCAGTGATGGGGAGTGTTTTATCTGGGGTGCTGTAAGCAAGTTGGTAAGTATCGCTGTAGTCACTATACTTCATTGCCATAATCGGAATGCCGCAATCATGAAATAAACCAAGAGAAAAGAGCTTATCTTTTGAGGTTTTTTCTTTAATCGTTTTGCCAATATGAACACAAGTGTTGGCAATATGTGTGGCACTGTCCCAAAACTCTTCTAAAGCGATACTACAATCTTGTTGGTCAAAACTACGTTTAATCAAGGTGTTGGTTACTAATGAGTTTATTCCCTGCAAACCGATATAACGTACTGATTTGTGAATGTCAGATATTGAGCGCGACAATCCATAAAGGGGCGAGTTAATGGTTTTCAGAATAATTGAAGCGACACCGACATCTTGTGAAATAATATCGGCTAACGCATTTACGTCTGGCTCGTCTTCGGCCATTATTTTTTGTAGTTTAATTAATAAACTTGGCTGAGCCGGAATAGAAAATCCACGGCGTATATCAGCGAGTACTTTATCATCAACTTCTAGCATAAGAATTTACTGTTTTATTAATCAATTAAGTATTATCACGGCTATTTTTATTATTCTACTATCGCTGAAGTTGGCGGTATTTACAACTTAATGACTGACAATTTTGTTGCTTTGTCTCTTTGTCAGTGTTTGATGTTTATCACTTGTTAAATATTTGAAAATATTGAATAGTAGCGCTATGTTCACTTAAAATAATAATTATCATGCTATCAATTCTTTCAATATTACCAGAAGTTAAAGTAAGCACTCGCTTAATTCGTATCTTAAAATCTCTTAGTATCACGACTGTCTTTTACTCGGTAATTGCCAGTAGCACTACTATCGTTGATTTGCCGTCTTGGCAACATACGGTGCTGCCAGGTTCACCTTCTTTGCGCGGAAGTGCTGTTATCGATAATTCATTGTGGGTTAGTGGTAGTAATAAGACTGTTTTTGTTAGTCAAGATGGAGGTAAAACTTGGTTGGATAAATCAGTAGATAGCCCTATAAAAACAGGTTTTCGCGATATTGCCTTATTCGATAAGCATACCGCTATTGTTATGGGGGTTGGCAGTGGAGAACAATCTGTACTTTACAAAACCATTGATGGTGGCGATAGCTGGCAGTTACTTTATCAAAATGAAGATAAAGATGGCTTTTTTGACTCCATCGCTTTTTGGGATGGTGATAATGGTTTGTTGATGGGAGATCCTGTCGATGGCTTTTATGTTATAAAAAAAACCAGTGATGGTGGCAAAACGTGGCGCCGTATCGAGCAGAGTAATATCCCGAAATTTGTTGAAAAAGAAGCCGCTTTTGCGGCCAGTGGTAATACCTTAATTGTTGGTGACAAAGGTAAAGCTTGGCTTACTACGGGTGGATTTTCAGCATCAGTTTATAGCAGCGTCGATTTTGGTGAAACATGGCAACGTGATCGTGTGCCACTGTACTCTAAAACACAAACCGCCGGCGGTTATGGTTTAGCATTAAATGCCAAGCAACAACTTTTTGTTGTTGGCGGAGACTATGAACAGCGTCCTGCAAGTTACCCTAATATGGCAACTTTTACCGATAACCAATGGCAGTCAGTCAATGCTGGGCAATATGGCTTGCGCTCAGCAATGAGTTGTCAGGGAAATATTTGTCTTGCTACAGGAAAAACCAGTAGTGATATTTCGCTTAACGCAGGAAAAACGTGGCAAGTACTAGCAAACCCACAAGGTAAAAAAGACGATAAAGGCTTCTATACCCTTGCGAGCGATAAGATGATGTTTTTGGCGGCAGGCGCGGAGGGTAAAGTTGGCGTTTATTCATTTAGACAAAAGTAATATTTCATACTTGCTTATCAACATAGGCTGCAAGTGATAATCAAACTAAACTTTATCGTTAAAGCGTTACGCTAGTCGATAAAGTTTAGTGTTTTCTGACAATTAACCCTGTTTAGCGGTTGAATCACGGACAATCAACCTTGGTGTGTAATGATGAACACTGTCCGTTGAAAGGCCGGTTTGTTGTGGGTTATATATTGCGCTAAGATTTAACTCAATGAGCAATTATCAATTAGCTATGTTTACCGGTTGAATCACGGACAATCAATCTTGGTGTGTAATGATGAACACTATTTTGAGGGGTTTGTTTACGCGATTTTGCAATCAATAAGTTGGCTGCATCTTCAGCGATTTTTTGGTTCGGCTGATTTGCTGTCGTTAAACGTGGCCATGTTTGGCGAGAGAAGGGCGAGTTTTCAAAACCAGCAATAGAAAGTTGATCAGGTATTGATATCCCCATTAACCGAGCGGCAAACAAAGCACCCGCCGCAATTTCATCGTTACATGAGAAAATAGCAGTTGGGCGAATATCTTCAGACATTAATTGCTTTGCGCCAAGTACGCCAGATTCAAAAGAATACTCGCCATTAATAATTAACCGCTCATCAAGTGCAATGCCATTGTCAGACAAGGCTTGTTTATAACCTCTTAAACGTTCAACAGTTGACATATGTGCTGCTTCACCGGCAATAAAACCAATGTGTTTGTGGCCTAAATCAATGAGGTGTTGAGTAATACTTACCGAAGCCGCATGGTCATTTACCATAATGCAGGGGGCTAATTCATCGGGTGCTACATCGCCAGACATTATCCGAACAACATCAACATTTAGGTCGATAATTTTTTGGACAAATTCAGGCATTTCAGAAAAAGGTGGAGTGAGCACTAAACCAGCGACTCGTGTCTTTCTAACCATGTCGGCAATTTCATCAAGTACATGTACTGATTTTGCTTGGCAAGGATGAATAAGTAATTCAAAACCTTGTTGTTTACAAGCCGCTAAAATACCATTTTGCATATCAATGACATAATATGCGTTAGGGTTATCATAGATAAAAGCAATGCTGTATGCCTTAGTACCCGCTAAGTTTCGTGCCGCTAAGTTGGGCTGATAATGTAAATCATTTACGGCTTCCATGACTTTATCTCGAGTCAATTGTCGTACAGATGATTCATTGTTCATTACTCTTGAAACGGTTTTTATCGAAACACCCGCTTGTTTGGCAACATCGTTTATTGTAGCTTTCATCGGTTAAAACAGCCTTGTGTATTATTCTTGTTATGTAACCCTACTGCAGCGCAACAGAATATTGTTTCTTTGGCACGGCGGCAACTACTTATTTTAAAATAACTCAAACCTTTATACTAATCTATAGAAATAAAGGATAAAAATTCAAATTGACAGCGCTGTCATTATCAAATATGGTACAACATTGAAGGGTTAAATTAATGCACTATAGGAATATTTATGTCAAGTCGTCAAACACTCAGTAGTTGGAAAAAGCTGACTCAGCTTGCTCAACAGAAACAATCTCAGCACATGAATGATCTGTTTGCTCAAGACAGTGAACGCTTTGACAAGTTTTCTATAGAGTTACCTAGATTACTGTTAGATTATTCAAAGAACCTCATTGATACTGAAACAATGGATACACTGTTCAATCTGGCTAGTGAATGTAAAGTCGTTGAATGGCGCGAAAAAATGTTTATTGGTGCAAAAATCAATAAAACAGAAGACCGTGCTGTTCTTCACACAGCTTTACGCCGTAAAAGCAAAGAGCCTCTCATTGTTGATGGTGAGAATGTCACCACCAGCGTTCAAGTACAGTTACAGAAAATGGAAGCTTTTGTTAATCATGTTCGTGAAGGTAAGTGGTTAGGTTATTCAGGAAAGCGTATTACTGATGTGGTTAATATTGGTGTTGGTGGTTCCAACCTTGGTCCACAGATGGTCACCGAGGCGTTAAAACACTACAGTGATAAAAGCATTAATGTTCATTATGTTTCTAATGTAGATGGCGCGCAAATCGTAGAAATACTTCGTCCGCTTGACCCAGAAAGAGTGCTATTTATTGTTTCCAGTAAAACCTTTACCACGACCGAAACTATGACAAATGCTAAAACAGCAATAAGGTGGCTTACCGCATCGTCGTTTGATGATAATGCGGTCGGTAAACACTTTGTTGCAGTAACAGCGAATAAAGAAAATGCCATGGGGTTTGGCATTAAAGAAGAAAACATCTTCGGGATGTGGGATTGGGTCGGAGGGCGCTTCTCATTATGGTCAGCAATCGGTTTAGCAATAGCGTTAGATCTGGGCTTTGATAAATTTATAGACTTGCTTGATGGCGCTAATCAAATGGACGAACACTTTCAAAGTGCACCACTAGAAAAAAATATGCCGGCAATAATGGCTTTACTCAGCGTTTGGAATACCACTTTTCTAGGAGCTAGATCTCAAGCGATCCTTCCTTACGATCAAACCTTACATATGCTCTCTGCTTATTTACAACAAGCTGAAATGGAGAGTAATGGTAAATCTGTTTCGTGGAATGGCGATGAAGTTGACTATGCCACCGTACCTTCTATATGGGGTGAACTGGGTATTAATGGTCAACATGCCTTTTATCAGTACCTGCATCAAAGTAATAATGTTGTACCAGCTGATTTTATTGGTTCGGTTGCCAGTGTTACGCCGGTGTCTGGTCATCACGAAACGTTAATGTCGAACTTTTTTGCACAGACACAAGCATTAATGACCGGCGTCAATGAAAAGCAAGTTCGTGCTGATTTAAAAGCAAAAGGACGGACAGCTGATTACATCGATAAGGTGGCTCCTCATAAAGTGCACAAAGGGAATCGTCCAACCAACACTATTCTTTTAAAACGTATAGATCCTAAGACGTTAGGCAACTTAATTGCACTCTATGAACATAAAATATTTGTGCAGGGTATTGTGCTGCAAATATGCTCTTTTGACCAATGGGGCGTTGAATTAGGCAAGGGCTTAGCAGAAAGTATTCATAAAGAGCTGCAAAGCGGTAATGTTTCGCCGAGTCATGATTGCTCTACGCTTAACTTGATGAACTATTATAATAAAGCTAAATAAGCTTTAATTTTACTTTAAAACGCTGATAAATTGTCAGCGTTTCTATTTTTGAAACAATGAAAATTAATAAAATTACCTTTTTAGACTTCATTAATGACATTAAATTATAGTATTCACTAAAGTAATTCTTTATTCATTAAACGTTACTTTAAATGAATAAAGTAGTGCTAAAAACGTATAATAATTGCTTGTGTGTACGAAAATAATACAGGGTGTTTACAAAAAAACTAAAATAAAACTCTATTGTTTACAGTTCGTTGCATTAAAGGTGCTGATTAAATCGTAATCAAGTGTAGCCAGATGGTCATTTATTGTGTAATGTTTTACCCGACCTATGACAACGCTGTCATGAATTAAAAAGACAGCGCTGTCTTTGATAGGGTTATAAAAACATAACTATTATATTTAAAAAAAACGTGTGTAAGGGAAAGTCGATGTCAATTCAAAAATTTAAAAAAGGCATGTTAGCGAGTTCAATCGCTCTAGTGCTAGCGGGCGGTGCTACACCATTCGCAATGGCTGCTGAAGAAGTTAAAGCTGCCGAGCAAGAAACTGAAGTAATTGAAGTTCGCGGTATTCGTGGTTCTTTGAAACAAGCATTAAATCAAAAGAGATTTTCTAACGCGGTTGTTGATTCAATTTCTGCAGAAGATATTGGTAAATTTCCCGATAGAAACATTGCAGAGTCACTACAAAGAATACCTGGCGTAACGATTGCCAGAAGTTTTGCTGGTGAAGGTGGTGATGTTTCTATCCGCGGTACTAACTCAGAATTAACCCAAATCAGTATGAATGGTAACTATGTTGCTTCAACAGGATGGTTTTCACAAGCAGCAGCAAAGCGTTCTTTTGATATGGATTTATTACCACCAGAACTTGTCGCTGGTGTTGATGTTTATAAATCGCCAACAGCAAGCCTTGATGAAGGTGGTGTTGGTGGTACTGTCGTTGTGCGCACTCGTAAGCCTTTAGAACTAGACTCTAACACCTTGTTTTTATCTGCTGAATACCAAGATAACAGCCTTTCTGACGAAAATGGTCAAGGCTTAACGGGCATGTATAGCTGGAAAAACGATCAAGAAAACTTTGGTGTTTTAGCGAGTTTATCTACGCTAGAAACTGTTGGGCGTGCGCACAAAGCAGAAAACTATATGGATGATGGTTGGGCGGGTGCAGGTATTTCAGAATTCGCGCAAACTCGTGAACGTGATGCGGTTGATCTAACTGTTCAGTATTCACCCTCTGAAGATTTATCAATGAATGTGCATTACTTTCAAGTTGATCTTGATTCTGCTAACAGTAACCAAAACTATTTAATTATTGCGGGTACAGATCCAACCGGCTTTAATGACCAAGTTACTGGAGCGACTAAATTCTCTCCGACTAATGGTTTTGCGCTAAATGGTAACTATTCTGGTGCGCCACTTGATGATCAGAATACCCGTAATGCTGAAATGGATACCGAAGTCATCGCATTTGAAGTTGATTATACGGCTGATACCTATTCAATTAATGCCAAAGTTGGTTCTACTGAAGCAACAGGTGGTGACGGTGGTAACTACAATGCTGGTTGGGTTTCAAGTAACAGTAATACCTCTATTGATTTCGATATGAGTGGCGATAATGCGATGTTGCTTTCTCCTAATGGTACAGATCCAAGCAACCATTCTGAATACATTTTAAGTAGTGGTGCTGTTACTGCTGGCTATCGTAAAGACGAAGAGACTTTCGCACAGTTTGATGTTGATTTTAACGTTGAGTGGGGCCCAATTTCTAACTTTAAAACCGGTGTTAAGTTACGAGATCATCAATTTACAAGTTACTCAGATGCATGGACGTTTGATGATAGCTTGACTACAGGTATCACTAAAGCCACATTTGCGGATGGTCATTTTAATCACTCTGGTGCAGGGTTACTTTCGGGTACTCCAACAAACATTGCGCGTGCAGATGGTGCACAATTAAGAGCGCATTATGATGCTCACAAAACGGGTTCATCATTAAACACAAACAGTTACGGTGTTATTAAAGAAGATATTTTTGCTTTATACGGACAAGCTGATTTTAGTGGCGATAATTATCGCGGTAATTTCGGTTTACGCTATGTGGCTACTGATACCTCTGCTGATTATTACGGTTATGTAGATACCGCTACAATCGTTACAGAAGACAGTGATTACTCAGATTGGTTACCTAGTTTTAACTTAGCACTAAATCTTCATGAAGATGTCATATTACGTTTGTCTGCTGCTAAAGTAATGAGTCGTCCTAATTATTCGTTCTTAAATCCAGCGGCTAGCGTTAACGAGACTACTCGAAGCATTGCTCGTGGTAGTATTGCGCTTGACCCATATCGTGCCAACCAATATGACATTGGTTTAGAATGGTACTTTAACGAAGAATCTTTATTATCAGCAACCTTGTTCTCTAAAGATATTCGTTCTTTTATTATTAACGGTGCTAACGAGTCTACTGTTGATGTCAATGGGGTAGATTATATTCTACGTGAACCCGGTCAAGGTTTAGGTGGTGAACTTCAAGGTATAGAAGGTCAATACCAACAGCAAATGGGTGAGTTTGGCTGGTCAGCTAACATTACTTATACTGAAGGCTTTGGTTTACAGAATTTAGGCGCTGATGGCGGGGGTATTGTTGAAAGACCATTACCAGGGATGTCTAAACTTAGTTATAACTTAAGTGCCTACTATGAAACTGACCTTATTTCAGCTCGAGTTGCTTACACCTACCGTGACGAATTTATCGCTCCGTCTACCGGTATCGGTGGTAACACTGCGTGGGATGCCCATGGTTTTTTTGACGCGAATGTTACTTGGCATGCCACTGAAAACTTAGATGTAAGTGTTGAAGGTTCTAACTTATTCGAAGAAACGACTACTCAACGATTTGGTGAGGGTTTCACCGCTATGCGTTTAGCGGCAGATAATGGTCGCAACGTATTCTTAAAAGTATCTTACCGCTTATAACGGGTAATTTGTTTCGATGAGAGGATAGGTTTTACTTCCTTTCATCGTTATTCTAGGCTTAGTATATATTTTTCCTAAATATCTATTGAGCCTCAATTTTATACATGAACTCCTTTCAACCCTTCATTACATGATGAGCTTTCACAATGACTACAGTTAATAATGATATTTTAATTATTGGCGGCGGAACCGCTGGTTGGTTAAGTGCTGCTATTTTGGCTAAAAGCTTAAATTGCAAAGCAGAAAATGGCATAAAGGTCACTGTCGTTGAATCACCAGATATTCCTATTATTGGTGTTGGAGAGGGGACATGGCCTAATTTAAGAGCTACATTACATAAAATAGGCGTGAGTGAAACTGACTTTATTCGTGAGTGTGATGCAACCTTCAAGCAAGGAGCTGAATTTATAAATTGGGCTACAACACCTAAACAGAATGAAAAATCAAGTTATTACCATCCACTTGGCACGGTAAGTCACTCTTCTTATGACTTTAATTTAGCTCCCTATTGGTTGTTAAAAAATAAAACGACTAGATTACCTTATGACCAAGCAGTAGCTTCTCAGGCAAGAATTTGTGACCAAGGTTTAGCGCCTAAGCAAATCGTTATGCCCGAATACAGTGCTGCTCAAGAATACGCATACCATTTAAATGCCAATAAATTTTCTAACTTTTTAAAAAAACATTGTATTGATAATTTAGGGGTGAAATTTGTTAGTGCTAATGTGACGAACATCGTCTTGGATGAAAATGACTTTATCACACATGTTGAAACAGATCATTGTGAAGAAAAGCAAATATCCGCAGATTTTTTTATCGATTGTAGTGGCTCTAAAGGGCTTATTATTAAGCAAACTTATAATATTGAATGGCATGATATTAGCGATGTTCTTTTTAATGATACGGCTTTTGCTGTTCAAGTTCCTTATGCAGATAAAAAGCAACCAATCAAAACACACACCTTATCGACAGCACAAGAAGCTGGATGGATTTGGGATATTGGCCTACAAGAAAGGCGCGGCGTAGGTCATGTTTTTAGTAGCAAATATATTAGTGATGAAAAAGCTAAACAACAGCTCATCGACTATATTGGCGAAGATTATACCGACGATCTGGTTATTCGAAAAATTCCAATAAAGCTCGGCTACCACCAGAAATTTTGGCATAAAAATAGTGTTGCCATTGGCATGTCTGCAGGTTTTGTTGAACCACTAGAAGCCTCCGCTATTTATTTGTTTGATGCGGCAGCTACCATGATTGCAGCGCAATTTCCTCGTGACAAAAAGCAAATGCTTTATGCGGAGCAACAGTTTAATCAAAACTTTAAAATTCGTATGGAACGAACGGTTGAATTTATTAAGTTACATTATTGCATTTCAGCGCGCAGAGATTCGCAATATTGGATTGATAATTGTGAGCCAACCACAATACCAAATAAGTTAAAACAAAGACTCGAATTCTGGAAAAATCAACCACCGACAAAGTTCGACTTTGACCATGCATGGGAACCCTTTAACTTAGACAGTTATTTGTATGTATTGTATGGCATGCATTATCAAACAGATTTATCAGGCAATCTTTCGGCTTATCCAGATGTTAAAAAAGCTGAAAAATTATTTTCTAATGTTGATCGACAAAGTGAATTATTGAAAAATCAATTACCCAAACAACGCGATCTCATTGAAAAAGTAAAAGAATTTGGATTTAACAAAGTATAAAGGTGTTATTGAATGGATGATGGAATGATTAATCAAGTTGTTATTGTTGGGGGAGGCACTGCTGGCTGGCTAACAGCGGCTAAACTTGCAAAGCATCTTGGCTCGAATAAGTCAGATGCAGTGCAGGTTACTCTTATTGAATCACCTGATATTCCAACCGTGGGCGTCGGTGAAGGTACGTGGCCAACCATGCGAAAAACATTGGCTGATTTAGATATCGAAGAACATGACTTTATTAATTATTGTAATGCCTCTTTTAAGCAGGCAACAAAATTTGTTAATTGGCGAACGCCTGCTAAAAATGGTCAAGACTCTGTTTATTATCACTTGTTTAGTTCTGTTGCCCATGCAGATGAATTTAATCTCAGTCCTTATTGGTCTTTGTCAGATCAGCAAATAGATTACGCTAATTTTGTTAGCCCTCAGGCGCTTATTTGTGAAGGTGGTTTAGCACCAAAAACAATAGCTAATAGAGGTTACGATGGTTTATTAAATTATGCTTATCATTTAGATGCAGGCAAATTTGCTGATTTTTTAAAAAAGATAAGCTGCGAACGTTTCGGTGTTAAGCATTTAGCGGCAAATGTATTATCCGCAAATTTGAATGCTTTAGGTGAAATATCCTCTATTGAGACAAAAGAGTTAGGGCGTATTGAAGGTGATTTTTTCGTAGATTGTACGGGGGGGCGCTGCTTATTGTTAGGTGAAGCTTTAGGGGTCGGGTTTACGCCAATTAATGACGTTTTATTTACCGATAATGCGATAGCGATACAAGTACCTTATCAAAATGAAGAGGATGCTATAAGTAGTTCTACTATTTCAACAGCACATTCTGCGGGTTGGACATGGGACATAGGGTTGTCAAATAGGCGTGGTACTGGCTATGTTTATTGTTCTGATTTTGTCAGTCATGATCAAGCAGAGCAAACATTACGTGATTATATTGGTCCACAAGCAGAACAACTGTCAGCGCGAAGGTTAAAAATCTCATCAGGGTATAGAAACAAATTTTGGGAAAAAAACTGTGTGGCAGTAGGCATGTCTGCCGCTTTTGTTGAGCCCTTAGAGGCTTCAGCTATTTTTCTTATTGAGGCTTCAGCCAATATGCTGTGTGAATTATTTCCTCGTAATAAGCGACAATTACCTGCAGTTGAAAAAACATTTAATGACTCATTTCACTACCGTTGGAAAAGGACGATAGACTTTATTAAGTTACATTATTTTTTATCTCAACGACAAGAAAGTTTTTGGTTAGAAAATAAGTCTCTAAATTCCGTACCAGAAAGTTTATTAGAACAACTCGATAATTGGAAACATCGTCCGGTGAGTAAATATGATTTTCAAAATACCTTTGAACCTTTTATTCAAGACAGCTACCAATATGTTTTGCACGGCATGGGCTACGTACAAGCATTAGAATATAACGCTTCAACGTTTAATGAACATCGTATGCTTGAAAGCATTTTAAAGAAAAATGCTAAATTAAAACAACAGCTACAAAATAATCTGCCAACCAATAGAGACTTACTGAATAAGGTAAGGGCTTTTGGTTTTCAAAAAATATAAAAATATAAAAATATAAAATAAATATTACTGGAGAAATACATGGCTAACTTATCGCCACTCAATAAAAGTCAGCATCAAGCACTGAAAGTAAAAGTAGACCCTAGTTATGCACATAGTGCTAATAGCCATGTTACCCCTATTTCCGTTTTTGAATTGCCGCAAGTTCAGGCGGAATATCCTATTGTTTTTATTAAGGATGCAGAAACAGGACGTTTCCACTTAGTTGCGTTACTTGGCTTAAAGCCGCAGGAAAATTTGTTTCATAAAAAAGAGGGCTGGAATGCTTTATATGTTCCTCAGCATTTGACTAACTTCCCTTTTGTATTATCGTCGTCTGTTGAACAACCTAATAATTTTGTTGTGGGTATTGATTTAGACAGTCAAACGGTATCAGAGAGCGATGGCGAAGCATTGTTTACTGATACGGGTGAGCAAACAAAGTATTTAGTACAAGTCACAGAAAATCTTGCTCGAGCTAATTCACAGCTTAATGCAACGCAACTTTTTATCAATACAATGGTAGATAAAAGTTTACTCTCTTCTCAATCATTAACGATTAAACCTATTAACGCTAAAGAGTTCACGGTAACGGGGTTATATTCCATCGATGAAGAAGCCTTTAAAGATTTAAATGATTCAGACTACCAAGAATTAAAAGACAAAGGGTTTCTTGCTGCGATATATAGTTGTTTGTTTTCTACCCAGCGGATCGCGAAGTTAATTAGCCTTAGCGAAAACTAAACATCAATATCGACTAATTACAATGGAGCCTGAACCCCGAAGAAGTTTTGGCATTCTATTGATTAACCTAAACTTGTGAGTAAGAAAAACATGAACAGACAACTCATTGTCTTATTTTTGGTAACGAGCATAAATTTATTCGGCTGTGAAAAATCACCAACTCATTCCGCTACGACCAATGACAAGACCCAGCAAGATGTATTACTTAAGCGCTTAGTTAAAGCGACTCAAACTGATATTGACAAGATCGCTGAAACGCTCAATGTTAAGTATAAAGTATTGACCAATATACCCAGTGATAAGTGTGATAAAAACATTGCTGACGGTAATTGCTTTGAAGTTGAACTAAGTTTCACCGCAACTCAATCTATAACTAGTAATGATTGGCATATTCACTTTAGTCAAATTGCGCCTATTCAATCTTTTGAGAGTGAAGAATTTTCTGTTGTTCATATTAATGGCGATTTACATAAAATATCGTTGAATGATAAGTTTAAAGGCTTTACTGCAGGTGAAACCAAAACCTTATTGTTTAGAGCTATGTTTTGGTCGTTGTCTGAAACAGATGCTTTACCTAACTATATTGTCAGTGCAAATAATTTACAGCCACGCGTTATAGCCAGTACCAAGCCATATAAAAACAGTGAAACAGGATTAGAAGTACTGCCTTATGTTGTGCCGTTCACTGATGTTGAAAAGCAGTTTAAACGCACCGCCCAAGATTCTACTCAGTGGCTTGATGCGGCAAGTTTATATCAAAGAAATACTCAATTAGGTGAGCAAAAGCTCGATGTGAGCAAGGTGATTATACCTACGCCGAAGTCGGTTATTTATAGTAAGAATAATGCTCAGCTTAGTCTTACTTCTGGTATTCATCTTGATTATGGCAATGTCGACAAAGATGATGTTATCGTAGCCATTACTCGCTTAGACACCTTAGGTATTGCTAATAATACTCAAGGCAAGCCTGTCACGTTAAGACTGCTTGAAGACAACAGCAAAATGATTGGCAGTTACCAATTAGACATCACCACAACAGATATTAAGATCACAGGTGTTGACGGCGCTGGTGTTTTTAATGGCTTGCAATCACTATCAAGCTTAATCACCTTAGGTTCAACGCAAGTACCTGTGTTAACGGTTAATGATGAACCTCATTATGAGTTTCGCGGTTTGTTAATTGATGTTGCGCGTAACTTTCACGATAAGACGTTTATTTTAACGCTGCTTGATCAAATGGCAGCTTATAAACTTAATAAGCTACATTTACACTTAGGTGATGATGAAGGCTGGCGATTAGAAATCCCCTCGCTCCCCGAGTTAACCGAAGTGAGTAGCAGGCGCTGTTTTGATTTAAACGATAAAAATTGTTTATTACCACAACTGGGCGCGGGTATTGACCCTAAAAGTGAAGTCAATGGCTATTATTCTGTGGCTGACTATCAAGAGATATTACAAGCAGCAACGGCTCGCCATATTCAAGTGATCCCCTCTTTAGATATGCCCGGGCATTCACGTGCTGCAATTAAAGCGATGGCAGCGCGTACCAAGAAATACGCCATAGCTGAGCAAGATGACAAAGCAAAACAGTTTATCCTCCATGATGCTAATGACCCAACGGTCTATTCATCCGTGCAATTTTACAATGATAATACCATCAACGTTTGTTTAGAGTCTTCTTACGATTTTGTGACTGAAGTGATGACTCAAGTTAAGAAAATTCATGCTGATGGTGGTCAACCGTTAACGCGTTATCACATTGGCGCAGATGAAACTGCGGGCGCTTGGATAGAGTCTCAAGCCTGTAAAGACTTTATTGCCAATAACGATAAAGGTGTTAAAAAAATGAGTGAACTTGGTGCTTATTTTATTGAGCGTGTTGCTGGTATTTTATCAGCATTAGACATAGAAACCGCAGGTTGGAGCGATGGTATGGAGCATACCCGCAAAGAAAATATGCCGGCTATTGTTCAGTCGAACGCTTGGGATACGTTAGCGTGGGGAGGTCATAACAAAACCCATCAATTAGTCAATAGAGATTGGCAAGTTGTGCTGTCATCACCCGATGTACTTTATTTTGATTTCCCTTATGAAGCTGATCCCAAAGAACATGGTTATTATTGGGCCTCTCGCCACACTAACACCGAAAAAGTCTTTCAATTCATACCCGACAATTTACCTATTCATGCGGAGTTTTGGTTGGACCGTCAAGACAATCCTTATCAAGCCGATGATAGCCAAACCCCGATGAAGTTAGGTAATCGTTTCCTCGGTATCCAAGGGCAGTTATGGAGTGAAAATACTCGCACTGACCATACGGCGCAATATAAATTATTTCCACGACTGTTTGCTTTAGCCGAGCGTGCATGGCACTTAGCTGATTGGGCAGTTCCTTATAATTATCAGGGGGCTAAATACAGTCAGGCAACTAAATTTTTTACTGCAGAGAAAAAAGCCCTGCGCGATCAACAGTGGCAATTATTTGCGAATACTATCGGTCAAAAAGCCTTAATTAAATTAGAAAATGATAACATTTTTTATCGATTACCTACCGTAGGTGCCATCGTAAAAGAAGGGAAACTTTATGCCAATATTGCTTTTCCTGGTATCGCTATTGAGTATCAAGTATCGGCGGGCAATTGGACTCGTTACCAAGGGCCAGTAGCTATCGAGGGCACAGTAAACGTTCGCAGCATTAGCTTTGATGGACAACGTAAAGGTCGGGCAGTAACGATTAATAACCACTAATTTATGGTTTACGCTCTTGGCGGGCTAGTTAATAAAGCCCGCTTAATCAGACTATTCATTATTTATTTTGTAATAGAAAAATAAAAAAAGCATTTTTATTAAAAAAACAAATGACAACGCTGTCATTTGTCGTTAAGATAAAATCAGATTACATTTTAGACACTGGCTGTTTATTAAGCATTGTGATTAAAATAATAAATATAGAGACATGAGGTCAACATGCTGAGCAGCAGCGGCAACAACGAAATATTCTTAGGCATAGATGGCGGTGGCAGCAAATGCAAAGCTATCCTAATGTCGAATGATAATAAAATATTAGGTACTGGCATTGCGGGGCCTGCTAACCCGTTGCACGGTTATGAACAAGCTATAAATTCAATTGCTGAGTCGGCTAAATTAGCACTTGAAAATGCCGGAATTGATGAAAGTGAGCTCGGTAATATCATTGCCGGTGTTGGTCTTGCTGGGGTGAATTTACCGGTTTTATTTGAGCAAATGTCAAACTGGCAGCATCCGTTTAAAAAGATGTATCTTGCCACTGATTTACTTATTGCTTGTCTTGGAGCTCACGATGGTAAAGACGGTGCAGTGATGATAACGGGGACTGGTTCATGTGGCTTTTCATATGTTGATGGCCATCCTTATATTGTTGGCGCTCATGGTTTTCCTCATGGGGATAAAGGTAGCGGTGCATGGTTTGGGTTACAGGCAGCAAAACAATCTTTGTTATCACTCGATGGATTAATTCCTCATTCATCCATTAATGACAAAGTATTAGCGTTATTAAATGTCAAAGATGATGTTGAATTAGTCGAAGTGATTGCTGGTAAGCCAGCCGCTTTTTATGCCCGTATGGCTAATTTGGTTTTTGACTCTGCTGAAGAAGGTGACAAAATTGCGTTAGATATTGTTGCACAAGGCGCTGAATATATTAGCCATGTGGCTAGGCAGTTATTAAAGCAAAATCCACCCGCCATTGCATTAATTGGTGGCTTAACACCAAGAATAAAACCTTGGTTAGATAAAGATATTAAACGACAACTGATCGAGCCAAAGCATCCACCAGAAGTTGGTTCAGTAATTTACGCTAAACAACAACTTGCTTTACAGTAAAACCTAGCCAATTAATTGATAGAATTTAAGGAACAAGCATTGCTATGACTATATTTCGTCTTTACGTTAAAAAATTATTTGATGGGCAAAATTTTATTGACCATCAAGTGTTAACGATCACCGATGGAAAAATCACAGCATTTGATAATAATATCTCTGACGTTGATGATGTGCTTGATGGTTTAGTGGTCCCAGGCTTTATTGATCTACAGGTCAACGGAGGTGGAGGTGCACTATTTAACGACTCACCATCATTAAAAAACATTAAAACTATCATGGCCGCTCATGCCAAGTTTGGTACTACAGCGATGTTACCTACCCTTATAACCGATAAAATATCAGTGATGCAACAGGCCGCAGAAGCAATGGCAGAAGCAATGGCAGAAAAAACACCAGGTATTATTGGTATTCACTTTGAAGGCCCACATTTATCTGTTGCTAAAAAAGGGGCACATATCGAAGAGCACATTCGCGCCATTTCACCACAAGAATGGCAAGTGCTTGAACGTAAAGATATTGGGCAAATACTGGTGACACTTGCCCCTGAAACGGTAAATGTTGATGACATTGCTCGCATGGTTTCGTTGGGTATTAAGGTGTGCTTAGGCCACACCAATGCTGATTTTAACACCGCACAAAAAGCGTTAGAAGCGGGTGCTGACGGATTTACTCATTTGTATAATGCTATGTCGGCAATACAGGGCAGAGAGCCGGGTGTAACGGGGTGTGCTTTGCTCAACGATCAAGCAAGTTGTGGCTTAATTGTTGATGGTCATCATGTTAATTACGAGAGCTGTAAATTAGCGCTGAAAACTAAACCTGCAGGAAGGGTTTTCTTAGTAACCGATGCAATGCCACCGGTAGGTACAAGCGATGTTGAGTTTACTTTAGTTGGTAAAAAAGTGCGGCTTAAAAATGGCAAGTTAACGTCAACAACAGGGGAGTTGGCAGGGTCGGTGTTGAATATGGCGCAAGCAGTAGCTAATACTCATTTAGGCCTGAGGTTACCTTTAGATGAAGCGCTTAGAATGGCCTCAAAATACCCAGCCAATTATATTAAGCAAAGTGATATTCGTGGCAGTTTAACAATAGGTAGTCAAGCTGACTTTGTTGAGCTTAACGATAATTTTACCGTGAAATCGACATGGATCTCTGGGCAAGCTATTTATAGAAACTAACTAACTTAACCTATCATAAAACAATAATAACAAGATAAATATTGAGGAATATATGGAACAGATAATAACAAGTGATAAACCAAAAAGTAATGCACTGCCTATGGCAATTGTCGCGGTACTCTTTTTTATACTAGGCTTTGCGACATGGCTTAATGGGTCATTAATGCCCTACCTTAAACAAATACTCCAGCTGACACCATTTCAAGCATCACTAATATTATTCTCTTTTTACATTGCCGTTACTTTTACTGCGCTGCCGTCGGCGACGATTATTCGTAAAGTAGGCTATAAAAATGGTATGGCTTTGGGAATGGCCACCATGATGGTAGCTGGCTTATTATTTATTCCTGCTGCTCAAACCCAAATTTTTGCTTTGTTTTTGTTTGCTCAGTTAGTGATGGGCTCGGGTATTACTTTATTACAAACAGCTGTTAATCCTTATGTTGTCCGTTTAGGACCTGAAGAATCTGCTGCAGCACGTATTAGTGTTATGGGAATTTTAAACAAAGGTGCCGGTGTTATTGCGCCTTTAGTCTTTACCGCCTTAATTTTGAGTGGCTTTGAAGGTCATTCAACCGAAGTACTAACCCAAGCCAGTATTGATGAGATGGCTAACTCGTTGGTACTTCCTTATTTAGGTATGGCGATTTTCATTGGTTTACTCGGTTTTGCTGTTAAAAAATCATCACTTCCAGAATTACCCAGTGAAGATGAGGAAGAAGGAGCAAATAGCAAAGGACATATTAAAGAAGCATTATCTCACCCCAATCTAGCATTAGGTGTATTAACTATCTTTTTCTACGTTGCGGTTGAAGTAATAGCCGGCGACACAATAGGTACGTTTGCCTTGTCTCTAGGTGTTGAAAATTACAGCATAATGACCTCATACACTATGATATGTATGGTGGTAGGTTACATATTAGGTATCTTTTTAATTCCTCGTTTTATTTCTCAACAAAAAGCCTTAACTGTTTCAGCCCTGCTGGGGTTGGTGTTAAGTTTAGGTGTGGTCTTTGGTGACAATAATTCATACGCTATCGCTAATATAATTCTTGTTCCTTTTGGAGGGGCAGAACTACCTGATACCTTGATGCTTATTGCATTGCTTGGTTTAGCTAATGCGATTGTTTGGCCTGCTGTTTTCCCATTAGCACTCTCTGGAATGGGGAAATTAACCAGCGTGGGCTCGGCATTATTAGTTATGGGTATTTCAGGAGGAGCATTTGGTCCACTATTTTGGGGCTTGGCAAGCGGTTCATCACTTGGTCAACAAGGGGGTTATATTGTGATGTTACCTTGTTATTTATTTATTCTATTTTATGCGCTTAAGGGCCATAAAATGAAAAGTTGGAAATAATATAGATTCTCTGGACAGTTTCTAAATATTTTAAAAAATTTATCCACATGGATATCCGATCTCACTAGTTGAGGATGCGTTAAACGATCTAATTTGATCGACCCTGGGTTTTATACTCAGGGTTTTTTTTTACTTAAAATTTACAGCAAGATACAACAATTGCTTAAAGATAACTCCGAGTTAACTTGGTGTTAACTTAACTTGTTGATTTAATTGTATAATTAGCTTTGTGTTTTTTGCTGTGTTACTTTGTTTGGATACAAGGTTTACTGATTTTTTATTTTTAGCCATTGCTGAACAATAAAGTTTATAAGTGACTTTAACTTGATAAATTTATAACTCAACAATAATAAGAGTGAATAATGCAAATCTACCAAGAAAAGATAGTAACCTTGATTTATTACAGTGATGATTCCCTAGAACTTTTACATAAGATTGAATCATTTTTACAATCTGCAGAAGGGCGTGTGGTTATTCCTGAAAGCTTTAAGAAAGGTAAGTCGATTATTGCTGTTTGTGAAGGTGAGATTAACATTCTTAATAAAATCGGTGATCGTATTATTTCGGCTTATGATGTTGCTTAGCTAAACGATTAATCGTTTAAATTTTACAATAAAAAACGCTACACCAAGACAAATATAATATTTATCTTGGTGTAGCGTTTTTGTTTTTTACTAGTAGGTTTTCTTTTCTAACTGTTCTTTACTGTAACTGGGTTTTTGATGCTTTTCACCCATGTCATCAGCTAATTCTTTCGGTATGTAGTTCTCGTCATGTTTAGCTAATACTTCAGAGGCTTCAATAAAATTGCCATTAACTAACATACCATTTGCGACTATACCTTGGCCTTCACGAAATAAATCAGGCAGTATGCCGTCATAATGTACTTTAATGACAGGGTCCGAATCATTAAAAACTATTGGCATTCTCATATCTACAAGTTCAAAAGTCACGTCTAAACTTGATGGGTCACGCTTAACACTTCCAGGTACCACTAAACCACCAATGCGAAGACGTTGGCCTTCAATAGGTTTTATGCCGGTATCATCTTTACCCTGATATATTTCAGAGGGTTTATAGAAAAGATCTATATTTTGACTTAATGCATAAAGCACAAATCCAGCAACGACACTTAGGCCGACTAAAATAGATATAACGATGGTTAAACGTTTCTTACGACGTGGATTCATGAAACAACCTTATTAGAGTTTTTGGGTAAATTTTTTAAAACTGCGGTCTTGCTATCAGTTTGCTCTGCTTGCGCTGAATTTTGTTGAGCCGCTTTGCGTAACTTCTTTTCGCGCTGTAAACGAAGTGCTATTTTTTGTTTAACCTTTTTATGGTTGCTAAGACTGCTATAAATTAACGCGGCTAATAAAAAAGCACTAACGCCATAAGATAACCAAACAAAAAAAGCATAACCGCCCATATCAAAAAAGGCTGAAATACTATCAAACTGCATTATTTAATGCCCTCTGCGGTGATCAATTCACGTACCCAAGGACGCATACTATTACGTGCTAATATTTCGGTACGAAAACGGATAGAAATAACAAATGTTACCAACATGGCGATACCTAAAAAGCAGATAACAAATGGCCAGAACATATCCATACTCATTGAGGGAGCACTCATTTTACTTACGGTTGCTCCTTGATGAAGGGTATTCCACCATTCGACAGAATACTTAATAATAGGAATATTGACAACGCCAACGAGTGATAGAATGCCTGCGGCTTTACCTGCAAGGTTTTTATCCTCAAAGGCATTGTGTAAAGCAATAACACCTAAATAGAGAAAAAGTAGCACTAATTCAGACGTTAAGCGCGCATCCCATATCCACCAAGTTCCCCACATAGGTTTACCCCAAGCGGCGCCGGTAAATAATGCTATAGCGGTAATAACAGCTCCCACGGGTGCCATGGCTGCCGCCGATGCATCAGCCAGCCTGAACTGCCAGACTAAACTACAAAAAGCCGCTGATGCCATAGCTAAATATATACTCATTGATAATATAGCTGTTGGCACATGGATATAAAAAATTCTAAAACTGTCACCTTGTTGATAATCAGCTGGCGCAAAAACTAACGCCCAGATAACGCCAATAGTGAGTAAAGTGATCGTAATCTTTGCAATCCAAGGTAATAGTTTACCGACAAAGCGATACGACACTTCAGGATTTGCATAAGGATGTAGCCATTTCCACATTAGTTAGTACTCACTTTTAATGCTGCACTAACAGCAAAAGGGGCTAAGGTTAACGAGCCAAAAAACAATGCGGCAATTATAGCAAGTTGTCCGCTGTAAGGTAAGTTCATTGCCGCAGTATCTATGGCACTAGTCGCAAAAATCAATATTGGAATATAAAGCGGTAAGACTAATAAACTGAGTAATACCCCACCTTTTTTAATACCGACAGTTAATGCAACACCAATAGCACCTAATAAACTGAGCACGGGGGTGCCGAGTAATAACGTTAGCATTAATGCCCCATAGCTATTTTCATTTAAATGTAATAATACGGCAAGTAAGGGTGCAATAAAAATAAGGGGTAAGCCAGTAACCAACCAATGCGCAATAATTTTAGCCAGTACTAATATAAATATGGGATGAGGACTCAGCATCATTTGTTCTAAAGAACCATCTTCGTGATCAGATTTAAATAAGCGGTCGAGTGATAATAATGTCGCAAGTAAAGCCGCAACCCAAATAATACCAGGTGCAATACGCGCTAAAGTTGTCGACTCAGGACCAATACCAAGCGGGAATAAAGTCACGACAATGATAAAAAATAACAGTGGATTAATAATATCGTCGCGATGACGAAAAGCAATTGTAAGATCTCTTTTGATGATTAAGCTAAAAGCGGACGTATATGATAAATTATGAACGGTTGTCATGTTATTATCTCTAATAAAATCGGTAATCTAAAGTGATTTTTTTCACCTTATCTTCAGGATATGATAAGTCTTGGTGTGTGGTCAATATAACACAGCCACCACGCTGAGCATGTGCGAGAAACAATTGCTCTAATGTATTGACACCACGCTTATCGATGGCGGTGAAAGGTTCGTCTAATATCCAAATAGGCGCGGTACTTTGCCATAAACGTGCAAGTGCAATACGGCGATGCTGCCCGGCACTTAAATGTGAAGCAAGGGCATCTTCAAAACCTAACAAGTTTACTTTTTCTAACGTTTCTTCTGCTGTTGAAATGTCATTGCCATGCAAGGCAAGATTAAATACTAGGTTCTCTTGAGCGGTCATTTCACCTTTTACACCCGGTAAATGTCCTAAATAGAGTAAGTTTTGATGAAAGGCATCGCCATGGTCAACAATATTTTCTTGTTGGAATAACACGCTACCGTCATAGGGTTGAGATAAACCCGCTAAAATACGTAATAAGCTAGTTTTACCTGATCCATTTGGGCCTTCCACCTGTATAATATCACCGCTAGATACTGAAAAATTAAGTGCTTCAAATAATATTCTATCTTCACGAATACACGTTAATTCGTTAGCACAGAGCAATACTTGCTTATTCGTTCGTTCGTTCGGTGGTTGAATATTTTGAGAGTTTGCCAAAAGAATCACTTTTTGAATAATTTAAATACCAAATTTATGGAACAAATATTAACGTAATTTGCTACATAAAGAGTTGATTTAGATCGTAATACCAAGTTGGGTATTATCATACTATATCGGTCGGTAAAGGCTAGCCCTAGCAATGAGAAAATTAATCATTTATTTTCGTATTACATTAATGAAATTACTCACCATATAGTGCTAGAATTACCAAAATTTTTAGTTTGAATTGTTTTTCTTTAACTTGCTATTTACCGTTAATTGAACAACAAACTCACTAAAACGCCATATTAATGGTGTCTTTAATTGATAATTTTTGTATTCAGTAAATACGCTGAATCGGAGAAAGTAATGATCCCTGAAGTAATGCTCCCTGAGTTAGGACATTTCGCCCTTATAATTGGTTTAGCTTTTGCAATATGTTTAAGCATTATTCCATTAGTAGGATTGGCAAGTCATCAAGAGCGATTAGTCGGCTATGCTAAACCCTTAACCTTTGGCATGTTTGCCTTTACAGCCATTAGTCTTATTATTCTCGGTTGGAGCTTTGTCGTTGACGATTTTTCGGTCAAATATATTGCAGGTCATTCAAATTCTCATTTACCTTATTATTTTAAAATAAGTGCAGTATGGGGGGGGCATGAAGGTTCGCTGTTATTGTGGGTTTTCTCACTAACCGCTTGGACTGCCGCTGTTGCTAAATTCAGTAAAGGCATCGACGAAGCCTTTATTGCTAGGGTATTAGCTGTCTTGGGTATGGTAGCCGTTGGCTTTATGCTGTTTACGCTATTAACTTCTAACCCCTTTGAACGCTTATGGCCAATGGTCCCCACAGAAGGTCGCGATTTAAACCCATTACTGCAAGACATTGGCTTAATTATTCACCCGCCGATGCTTTATTTAGGTTACGTCGGTTTCTCTGTTGCTTTTGCTTTTGCTGTTGCTGCGTTAATGTGCGGCAAGTTAGATGCTGCTTGGGCTCGATGGGCAAGACCTTGGACTGTTGCCGCATGGATATTTTTAACTTTAGGTATCGCTTTAGGTAGTTGGTGGGCTTACTACGAACTTGGCTGGGGCGGATGGTGGTTTTGGGATCCCGTAGAAAATGCTTCCTTTATGCCATGGTTGGTTGGTACAGCACTTATTCATTCATTAGCCGTGACTGAAAAACGTGGTACGTTCAGGAATTGGACCGTGTTATTAGCAATATTTGCCTTTAGTTTAAGCCTATTGGGTACTTTCTTAGTACGTTCAGGTGTTATCACTTCTGTACATTCATTTGCCGCAGATCCTGGTCGTGGTTTATTTATTTTATTATTACTGGCGATTGCGGTCGGTGGTTCATTAACACTTTATGCCTTTAGAGCAAGTACAGTACAAACGTTTAGTCGTTTTGCCTTGTATTCTCGTGAAACGGCACTGCTTATTTGCAACATTATCTTAGTTGTGGCAACGGTTACTGTTTTATTGGGCACCTTATATCCGTTGTTGGTTGATTCTATGGGCTTAGGAAAAATTTCTGTTGGGCCTCCGTATTTCAATGCGGTGTTTGTGCCGATCATGAGTTTGCTTTTTGTTGTCATGGGAATTGGTCCGTTAATTCGCTGGAAAAAAGCTAAGCAAGGTGAATTGCGCAAACAAATGATGAGTCCACTAGTGATTAGCGTTATTGTTGGTCTTGCTTTCCCATTTTTATACGGTGGTGAATTTGTGCCCTTGGTTAGTATGGGTATAGGTTTAGCCTGTTGGGTTTTTCTGGTCGTTCTTAAAGAATTAACGAATCAAATAAACTCGGGTAATGACAAAGGGAAATTTTCTAAGCTGACATTAAGCCAGTGGGGCATGACCTGTGCTCACATGGGGATAGCGATCACTATCGTTGGTGTAACGATAGTCTCTGTTTATGAAAGTGAAACTAACGTAAAAATGCACATTAATGAAAAAGTTCAAATTTCTGATACCGATTATGAAATCGCTTTTAAAGGTATTAAGCAAGTAAAAGGTGCTAACTACAGTGCCGAACAAGGTCAGATAGAAGTGTACAATAATGGTGATTTTGTTACGCTTTTGAAACCTGAACGTCGCACATACTTAGTACAGACTATGGGAATGACTGAAGCGGGTATTGACCCAGGTTTATTCCGTGATATTTATGTGGCATTAGGTGATCCCTTAGAAGGAAATGCTTGGGCAGTTCGTGTTCATTACAAACCCTTTGTTCGTTGGATATGGTTGGGTGCAATATTTATGTCGTTTGGTGGGTTTTTAGCGATATTAGACAAGCGCTACCGTCGTAAAAAAGTCAGTAACACCACCAATAAAAAGTCAATAAACACAGCTAGCGCTGATGAACTAGCAACAAATAATCAGGGAAATGCGTAATGGGTAAGTTAATTCGTTTAATTCCACTGATATTGTTTATTGCTTTAGGGGCTATTTTATTTCGCGGTTTATCGCTTAATCCGACTGAACTACCTTCGGCGTTGATTGGCAAAAAATTCCCTGAGTTCAGTTTACACTCGGTATTAAACGCTGATCGAACTGTTACGACAGCTGACTTTAAACCGGGTATAAAACTGGTGAATGTTTGGGGAACTTGGTGTCCATCGTGTCGTTATGAGCACGAATACTTGAACGAATTGTCTAAAACAAATCGTTTTACTATTTATGGTTTAAATTATGATGATCAACGTGTTGATGCGGCAAAGTGGTTAACCCAGCTAGGTAATCCTTATCAATTCTCGGCCTTTGACGAAGAGGGAAAATTAAGTGTTAATTTAGGTGTATACGCAGCACCAGAAACTTTTGTGGTGGACCACAGTAATATTATTCGCAAACGTTATGCGGGTCCATTAACTCCACAAGTTTGGCAAAACGAATTTGAGCCACTTATCACTCAAATAGAAGCAGAATTTTTAGCTTCGTCAACGAGCAAAGGAAGCCAGTAATGATGTTCAATAAATTGTTAGTTGCTGTATTTTTATCGACGGTTACCTTGCTGAGTTCATTTGTTCTAGCCAGCCCGGTTGATACTTATGTCTTTAAAGATAAGGTCACCGAAATTCGTTTTAATGCCCTTAATAAAGAATTACGTTGCCCTAAATGTCAGAATCAAAATTTGGCTGATTCTAATTCACCTATTGCCGCAGATCTTCGCCGTGAAGTTTATGACATGCTTCAACAAGGTAAGGCCGATATGGAAATTGTTGATTTTATGGTGTCACGCTACGGTGAGTTTGTTTTATATCGCCCTAGGGTCTCTAGCTTAACTTATCTTTTATGGTACGGCCCTGCAGGGCTATTATTTATTGGTGTGATAGTCGTCGTTATTATTCTTCGTCGAAAGCCAGTTAAAAATGCCCAACAACCATTAAGCAATGATCAAAAAAATAAGCTTGATCAAATTCTAAAGCATAAATAAGGCTGTCTCATGGAATTAATCTTTATCATTATTGTCTTTTTATTGCTGGTTTTAGCAGTAGTGTGGGCACCATTTATTAAACAACACCAAAACAACATCTCGATTGATGATACTCAGCGTGACGAAACTAATGTGCGCTTATATCACGAACATAAAGCTGAGATAGAAAAAGACTTTCAGCAAAATAATATTGATGATGAAAATTACCAATATTTATTAACAGAGCTCGATAATACTTTATTGCAAGATATGGAAAATCAAGATCTTGCAGATAAAACGCCACAAGACACGAAAGTACTAGCTATGGCTTGGCCTGTTGGCTTGTCTGTTTTTATTTTAGCTTTTAGTTTTTATCTATATGCTGAAATAGGCACTTATGAAAAATTGACAACAATGACGCCTCAAGAGCCAATGCAGCAATCGGCTAATGCGGAACAACAAACTATTAATGAATTAAAACGCTTAATGGATGTCACTAAAACCGAACCAGACAACTCAGATGCTTGGTACGCTTTAGGTCAATCTTTAGTCACCGTCGGTGAATTTGACAGTGCAGTAAAAGCTTATGACCAAGTTTTACGCATTGAAGGCCCGCAAGCCGATGTGTTTGGTGCTAAAGCCCAAGCGATTTACTATAAGAACGAACAACAAATTGATGAAAGGGTGCAAGGATTTATTGATCAGGCTTTAGCGATAGACCCTAACGATCCTTCGACAAATATATTACTCGGTATGCATAGTTTTGTTGCTGGTAAGTATCAAGTGGCTATTTCTCATTGGCAACGTGTTGTTGATTCAGATAAAAAGAATGTCAATAAGCAAGCATTAATTGAAGTTATTGATGAAGCGAAAAAGCGTATTGCCCAACCCAATATGACCAACGATGCCAACAGTCAAATCGAACCAAGTATTGCTGGTCCCAAGCTAACGGTTAACGTTACATTAAGTGATGAAATACAAACCTTGCTGTCAGTGGGTGATGATAAAACGGTTTTCATTTATGCTATATCTGCAGATACTTCTCGGGGGCGTATGCCTCTTGCCGCCGTTAAATTAGTCGCGAGTGATTTGCCCATAACCATAGTACTTAATGATGCAAGTGCAATGACGCCACAAGCTAAGTTGAGTGATGTCGATGTGGTACACATTTATGCAGTCGTTTCTGCTTCAGGCGGCGCTGGTATTAAATCAGGTGATTTCAAAGCTGAACTTAACAATGTGCCAGTAACGACTACAGAGCAATTAAATTTAGTCATTAGTAATATCGTTCCATAATTTAAATATAGTATGGGTTTGAGCCTTTTAACACATCAGATGAACTGATTCTTGTTTGGTGTGTTAGGGTAAGCTTACCCGTTGTCTTTTTGTCGTCATTTAAAAAATAGAGTATCGAATTCATGCCTAAATTTAGTGGACGTTTTCACGGCCGTACCAAAGAAATACATAATAAAACGGCTAAAGTTGGTGTTTTACTCACCAATCTTGGCACACCTGAAGCGCCTACTGCATCAGCTTTGAGACGCTACTTAGGCGAGTTTTTATCTGATCCTCGGGTCGTTGAAATACCTCGACTTATTTGGTTAATGATCTTGCATGGCATTATTTTAAGGGTTCGACCTAAAAAATCAGCAAAGCTCTATGAAAGTATTTGGACACCATCAGGCTCACCTTTATTAGTTATTAGCCAACAGCAAAAAGACGCAGTCGCTAAAGTGCTTACTGAGAAATATGGCGATGATGTCAGAGTTGAGCTGGCAATGCGTTATGGTAAGCCTACAATCGACGAGGCTTTAGACAGATTACAACTTGCAGGAGTCAGTAAGATAATTACTTTACCTCTGTATCCCCAGTATGCAGGTCCAACGGTTGGTTCTACTTTCGATGCGGTCGTTAATAAAATTAAATCGTGGCGTTGGATCCCAAGTCTAAGTTTTATTAGTGGTTATCATGACAACCCTAAATACATAGCGGCCCTTGCGCAAAGTGTAAATAAGCATATTGCCGAACATGGTAAGCCGGATAAGTTAGTATTATCTTTTCATGGTATGCCTAAGTATTTCTTAGAGCAGGGTGACCCTTATTATTGTTGTTGTGCAAAGACAACGCGTTTATTAATGGAAGCGTTAGCCTTTACCGAGGATGATTTTGTGATGACCTTTCAGTCACGCTTTGGTAAAGCAGAGTGGTTACAACCTTATACCGATGTAACGCTTGTTGATCTTGCTGCTGATAATAAGCATGTCGCTATTATTAGCCCAGCATTTAGTGCTGATTGTTTAGAAACTTTAGAAGAGTTAGTGCACGAAAACCGAGATATGTTTATTGGTGCTGGTGGTGAAACGTATCATTATATTCCAGCTTTAAATACCGATGAAATGCATATTGATGCGATTGTAGATATTATTTCTGCAGAGATAACTCACTAACTAAAATAAGGCACCGTATTTTATAGCCTTGCTGATACCTTTCACGGGTGTTTCCGCTGCGCTATTTAATAACGGTGTCACTATTGTAAACCTCCCTTCATTAGCTCACTTCTTTTTATTAATTAACAAACACTATGGCTGCGCCAATAAGTTCTTTTAAAACGCGATTCATCGGCCCAGCCGTACAAATAAACTCATAGCAATAAGAACACATACTCTTGTTCAATCACTGATGCGTTTTTGATGATCTTTAGTAATGACTTTGTTAATGGCTTTGATAGCAACGGGGTGTTTGAAGGTATGTGCGTTCTTTAAAAAATGTGGTGGGTTGAATTTTAGTATAAAAAAAAGCGCAACAATTTTCATTGTTCCGCTTTTTTTATTCGGATCCTAAGATCCTTTAATAACTACAATAAGTCGTTATTAAGAAGCAATTACGTTTTCAGCTTCAGGACCTTTTTGTCCTTGCTTGATAGTAAAAGTAACAGCTTGGCCGTCAGTTAGTGTACGGAAACCGTCACCAGAGATAGCGCTGAAGTGAACAAAAACGTCAGGTCCGTTATCTTGCTCGATGAAACCGAATCCTTTAGATTCGTTAAAAAATTTTACTTTACCAGTTACTGAATCAGACATGTCAACATTTCCCGTAGGTCATTAATTAAAAAATAGTAATAAGTGGATTATCCACTATGAAATATACGGAGTAAATGCTCTCTACCTATAAAAGTACAGACAGAGAAAGGTTTCCAATAACACAAACTAGTAGCGTCTGAGGTTAATCAATAATCGACCTTGTTAAATTAAGGTAAATAGTTGAAATATCCTTCTCCCGAAACGCAAAAACTCAACGCGAAAGTATGTTAGCACAATATTTTCTTGAAATCCTATAAAAATCTTAAGATTTGATGACTTTTTTATGACATAAAAAAGCCAGCTAAGATGCTGGCTTTATTAGATATTTATGATTGAGAATCATTATTATTATCAATCATAAGATAAACAACGCTTACAACGCCGAAATTTGTACTATTTGTTCAGCAAGCTTGGCTAAGGCCGATTCGGTATCAGCTAACTTGGTCTTTTCTTTGTTGATAACTTCTTCAGGAGCTTTACCAACAAACTTTTCATTGCTTAATTTCCCACGGGTTCTCTCAGCGTCTTTCTCTAGTTTATCGACCGCTTTTGTTAAACGGGCTAGCTCAGCTTCTTTATCAATTAATCCCGCCATTGGGATTAATACTGATAAATCACCAACAACAGCAGTAGCAGACAGGGGTGCATTGTCCTTGTCTGTTAATACCGTAATACTTTCAAGTTTAGCTAAGGCACTTAAAAACTGTTGATTTTCATCTAAGCGACGTTGGTCGTTAGCATTAACATTTTTAAGCAGTACCGGTAATTCTTTACTGGGTGAAATATCCATTTCGCCGCGAATATTACGTATAGCAACAATAAACTGTTTAACCCACTCTAAATCACCAATAGCCGTCTGGTCACATTGGCTTTCATCAAACTGTGGAAAGCGCTGGACCATAATACTGGCGTTTTCATTACCTTTGTTATCAGCAACAAAGTTACTTAATGGCACAACACGTTGCCAAATTGTTTCAGTGATAAATGGCATAATAGGATGCATCAAGCGTAATAAGCTTTCGAGCACAGTCACTAAGGTATGACGAGTACCACGTTGCTGTGCTTCGCTACCTTTAAACAATACTGGTTTTGTTAACTCTAAGTACCAATCACAAAATTGGTTCCAGGTGAACTCGTATAGTGCTTGTGAAGCTAAATCGAAACGAAAGGCTTCAAAAGATTCATGGACAGTTTTTACGGTTTGCTGGAATTGACCTAATATCCAACGGTCAGCTAATGAAAACTCCATTTCGCCTTGTTGACCATTAACGACTTTACCGCAGTCTTGCTCTTCGGTATTCATTAACACGTAACGACTCGCATTCCATAATTTATTACAGAAATTACGGTAACCATCTAAGCGTTTCATGTCCCAGGTAATGTCACGGCCTGTTGATGCAACTGAGGTTAAGGTAAAGCGTAATGCGTCAGTACCATGAGCTTCAATACCTGCTGGGTATTCTTTCTTGGTTAGCTTAGCTATTTTTGCCGCCAATTTTGGCTGCATCATGTTGCCGGTGCGTTTTTCTAATAACTCATCAAGGGCAATGCCATCAATCATATCAAGAGGATCGACAACGTTGCCTTTTGATTTACTCATCTTATCGCCATTTTCATCGCGAATAAGACCGGTAACATAGACTTTTTTGAACGGTACTTGTGGTTGGCCATTTTCATCTTTAATGAAATGCATGGTCATCATGATCATGCGGGCAACCCAGAAGAAAATAATGTCAAAGCCAGTAACAAGTACATCAGTTGAATGGAATTTTTTAAGATCTTCCATATTGCTTGGCCAGCCTAAGGTAGAAAACGTCCATAATGCTGATGAGAACCAAGTGTCGAGTACATCATCGTCTTGCTTTAAGACAAAATCTGCCGCTAACGTGTATTTAGCACGCACTTCAGCTTCGGTTCTACCGACATAAACACCTCCATCTTCATCGTACCAGGCTGGAATTCTATGTCCCCACCAAAGCTGACGAGAAATACACCAGTCTTGAATGTCACGCATCCAAGCGTTGTACATATTTTCATACTGTTTAGGCACAAATTCAATTTGACCCGTTGCTACTGCGTCAACGGCAGGGCCCACTAAAGGCGCGGTGCGAACATACCATTGATCGGTTAATAATGGCTCAATAATCACACCTGAACGATCACCATAAGGTGCGACCAAATCATGATCTTTTACTTCAACAAGTAAACCTAGCTCGTCAAATTTAGCGACAATGGCTTTACGGGCAACAAAACGGTCGAGCCCTGCAAATTCACTTGGTAATTCAGTGCTGTAGGCATCAGAATGCTCGCCGTTATTTTTATAAACTTCAGCACTTGCTAAAATAGCAGCATTTTTATCTAAAATATTGATTAATGGCAAATTATGACGTTTACCGACTTCATTATCGTTAAAGTCATGTGCAGGTGTGATTTTCACACAACCTGAACCTTTGGTCATATCAGCATGGTCATCGCCAACAATAGGGATTAAACGATTAACTAAAGGTAATAAAATATGTTTGCCGATCAGATCTTTATAACGGTCATCTTTAGGGTTTACCGCGACACCGGTATCACCTAAAACAGTTTCTGGTCGAGTTGTCGCTACCACTAAGTAGTCTTTACCTTCAGCAGTTTTAACGCCATCAGCCAAAGGATAGCGTAAGTACCACATGTGACCTTTTTTATCTTTGTTCTCAACTTCTAAATCAGAAATAGCGGTATGGAATTTTGGATCCCAGTTAACTAAACGTTTACCACGATAAATTAAGTCGTCTTCAAATAAGCGAACAAAAACTTCTTGCACCGCTTCAGACATGCCATCATCCATAGTAAAACGTTCGCGAGACCAATCGATAGAGTTACCCAAACGGCGCATTTGCTTGCCAATCGTGCCACCAGATTCGTCTTTCCATTCCCATACTTTATCAATAAAAGCTTCACGACCGTAATCGTGACGAGTTTTATCTTCTTCGGCAGCAATTTTACGTTCTACCACCATTTGTGTGGCAATACCCGCATGGTCCATTCCGGTTTGCCATAAAGTATTTTTACCTTGCATACGCTGATAACGAATTAAGGTATCCATAATAGTTTGTTGGAACGCGTGTCCCATATGCAAACTACCGGTAACGTTTGGTGGTGGTATAGCAATGCTATAGCCATCTCCTTCACCTGTAGGGCTAAAATAACCTTGCTCTTCCCAACTTTGATAAAGAGATTGTTCGATTTCTGAAGGATTGAATGTTTTTTCCATGGGGATGACTACTTAACTTGATTAAAGTGCATTAATTGACTGTGACGGTTGTGGCGCGGTTTGATTATCCACTTGAAATCCCCATTGACGATAGCCTTTATAGCGCTCTCGAGCTTGTTGTTTTAGGGTTTCATCACTGGGTACAAAGTCAACAATGTGTGAAAATTGATTAGCAAAGTGAGGCACTGTGCTGGTTAAATTTATTAAAATAGCGCGTCGGTTAGTGGGCGGTTGCCAACTAATTTCAACGGCAGCGCCATTTTTAGGGCCTTCGCCCGGTAAATTGTGAGGAACAAAACTGTCAGGTTCAAAGGCCCAAAGCAGTTCATCTAACTGGTGAGCTGTTTGCTGATCAGCGCAGTAAATAAATACCCGCTGATTTTGGCGATAAAAATTAGCAGCCTGCAAACAAGCATGAGCATGTGACTGTTCAGCCACCGCTTCATGCTTTGCATCTTCTTCAAGCAAATAAAACATTACTTGTGTTTGCATGTTTGCGTTGTTCCTTTTATTTCTTTTTAGTCTAGAGTTATTCGCTTTGCTCTGCGCCAGCACGATTCAATAAAAATTGAGTCAATAAGCTTACCGGACGACCAGTAGAGCCTTTATCTTTGCCACCGCTGCGCCAGGCCGTACCGGCAACATCAAGATGTGCCCAGTGGTACTTTTTAGTGAAACGCGCTAAGAAACAGGCAGCCGTAATAGTACCTGCGCCTTTGCCACCTAAATTGGTAAAATCAGCAAATGGGCTTTCTAATTGTTCTTGATATTCTTCCCATAACGGTAAACGCCATGCGCGGTCACCACTTTGTTCAGAGGCATTTAACAACTCATGTGCTAATGGGTTGTGCGTACTCAATAGACCAGATGCATGTTTACCTAAGGCAACCACACAGGCACCGGTAAGGGTTGCTACATCGATAACAAGTTCAGGATCAAAGCGTTCAACATACGTCAGCGCGTCACATAAAACCAAGCGACCTTCTGCATCCGTATTTAATACTTCAACCGTTTGTCCTGACATCGTCGTTAAAATATCACCAGGGCGGTAAGCATCGCCACCGGGCATATTTTCACAACCGGCTAAAACACCAATAACGTTAATCGGCAACTGTAATTCTGCTAGGGCGTGCATAGCACCTAAAACACCCGCTGCGCCACCCATGTCATATTTCATTTCATCCATGGCTTCACCAGGCTTTAAAGAAATACCACCGGCATCAAAAGTCACACCTTTACCGACTAAAACTATCGGATTAACATCATCACCAGCACCATTATATTTAATAATACTCATAATAGATTCATTACGTGAAGCTCGGCCAACGGCAAGGTATGAATTCATACCCAATTCTTCCATTTCTTTTTCGCCAACTATTTCGGTGCTGATATTGTCGTAATCATTTTCTAAAATCTTAGCTTGTTCTGCTAAATATGCTGGGTTACAGATATTTGGCGGCATATTAGCAACATTTTTACAGGTTGTTATACCTTCAGAGACAGCAAGCGCATGAGAAATAGCGCGTTCGCCCATCGGTAACTCTCGACGTGTTGGTACATTAAAAACCATTTTACGTAGAGGTCGGCGTGCTTCAACTTTACGCGTTTTTAATCCGTCAAAGCTGTATAAACAGTCTTGAGTCGCTTCAACGGCTTGGCGTACCTTCCAATAGGTATCACGACCTTTAACATGAAGTTCTGATAAAAAGCACACAGCTTCCATCGAGCCCGTTTCATTTAACGTACTAATAGTTTTACTGATAATTTGTCGGTATTGACGTTCATCAAGTTCACGTTCTTTACCACAACCGACCAGTAAAACACGTTCGCTTAAGATATTAGGCACGTGATGAAGCAGTAACATTTGCCCTGATTTACCTTCTAAATCACCGCGACGCAATAAGTTACTGATATAGCCTTCACTAATTTCGTCAAGTTGTTCAGCAATCGCTGAAAGACGGCGAGGTTCAAAAACGCCAACGACAATACAGGCGCTACGTTGCTTTTCGGGACTACCACTTTTTACGTTGAACTCCATGAGCTCTCCTAATTCGTACAAAAACAAGCTGTTTTTAAATGAAATTTACGAGTAAACTTGTTTAAATCTATAAATAATCGTTATGCTTACTTTTAAAAGTATTCAGCTACAGGCTATAATTATAGCTTGGTGCAAGCGAATTCCCCTCAGAGCAAAAATTAATATTACTTATGAAAACGACAAGTTTACTTAAAAATAGAGCAGATGTCAGAAAAAAACGATGTTTTTATAGGGAATTCTTATGATTATCTTTCGTTATTTACTTAAAGAAGTCGCTAAAACTCAATTAGCGGTTTTCTTAGTGCTGATGACCATTTTTATTAGTAATAAATTTGTTCGTATTCTTGACGATGCTGCCGAAGGAGGGATCCCCGGACACTTGGTTATGGTCTTTATTGGTTTAAAGATACCTGACTTAGCGGGAATGATTTTACCCTTAAGTTTATTTCTCGGGGTTTTATTGGCTTACGGGCGTATTTATGCCGATAGCGAAATGACAGTATTGCATGCTTGTGGTGTCAGTGAATGGTACGTAGTGCGGGTTACACTGATTTTAAGTTTTGTGACAGCGATATTTACCGGAATTTTTACGCTGTACCTATCACCTATGGCCTCGGAATATGAGTATCAAGTTAAAGAACAATTAGCCGCAGACTCGGGGTTAAGTTCGCTTATTGCTGGTCGTTTTCAAACGACAGGTAATGAAAAAGCCGTCATTTTTATTCACGATAAAAACCGTAATGACAACACCTTTGAAAAAGTGTTTGTTGCGCAACTTCCTGATAAAAAAGCCACGGATAAAAGTATTATTAATGCCAGTTTAGTTTATGCACAAACCGGACAAGTGATTGAGGAAGAAAGTGGCTCACAGCGTTTAGTCTTGAGTGACGGTACACGTTATCAAAACGATACTAAGAGTAAAGAATTCAAAGAAGTCTTTTTTGATAAGTATTATATCCAAATACAAGATCAAAAAGTGGCGCACAAAAATAGAAAATTAAGGGCTATTCCCACCCAAGATTTGTTTGAGGAAGATACCGCTGCTTTTAGTGCGGAAAGTCATTGGCGCATTGCTTTTCCTATTGCGTGTTTGATCATGACATTAATTGCCGTACCTTTAAGTGTTGTTAATCCTAGGCAAGGTAAATTTGCTAAAATGTTACCGGCGTTATTGCTGTTTTTAGGTTATTTCTTGATGCTGACAGCGGTGCGCTCTGGCGTTGAGTCGGGCACAATACCTAAAAATTTAGGTTTATGGCCAGTACACTTATTTGTGCTTGTGTTAGGCGTAAGTCTGCTTATAAAAGATCGCAGTTTTGGGATGAAAATCAAAGCTAAGCTTCCGCTATTATTTCGCAATTTCACCCGCAAAGGAACATCATCATAATGCGTATATTAGACATGTACATTGGTCGAATTATTGCATCTACAACGCTATTAACGTTATCAGTTTTTGTCAGCCTAAGTGGTATCATTAAGTTTGTTGAAGAAATGAAAACCGTGGGCAAGGGTAACTATGATATTGCGCATGCTGCTTTATTTGTGCTTTATAAAATCCCACCCGATATTGAAATGTTTTTCCCGATGTCAGCACTAATTGGTGGTTTAATCGGTATGGGCATGCTGGCAACAAACAGTGAGCTTGTGGTTATGCAAGCGGCAGGTTTGTCGCGGGTAGACATTATAAAATCAGTGATGAAGTCAGCGACTATTCTCGTTTTTATCAGTATGGCGGTCGGAGAATGGTTAGCGCCGGTTGGTGAATTAGCCGCAAGACAGCTTAAAGCACAGGCGATATCAGGCGGAAGCTTAATTTCATCCGCTGATGGAACTTGGGCGAAAGACGGCGATTATTTTGTTCATATTGGTGAAGTAGAAGATAAAGGGAAATTAAACGATGTACAAATATACCGCTTTGATAAATCATTAAAACTATCAAGTTGGTTATCTGCAGATAGTGCTATTTATCAAAAAGATGCTTGGCAGTTACGTGATGTTGTCGATACCCATTTAAGTGAAAACAAAATGGTTACCGAGTCATCGCAGGTAAAAATGTGGACATCGAGTTTGACGCCTGAAAAACTTGGCGTCGTTATGGTTACTCCCGAAGCTTTATCATTACGGGGCT
This sequence comes from Colwellia sp. BRX8-9, assembly GCF_014077245.1. Classification (NCBI taxonomy): domain Bacteria; kingdom Pseudomonadati; phylum Pseudomonadota; class Gammaproteobacteria; order Alteromonadales; family Colwelliaceae; genus Colwellia; species Colwellia sp. BRX8-9. The sequence continues at coordinate 4,652 of NZ_JACGVN010000008.1, read as the reverse complement.
TATCTGAATACTTAAGTTATTTGGAAGAAAACAACCAAGACTCAAGTCGTTACGTTTTAGCTTTTTGGCGTAAAATCGTTCAACCACTAACCGTTGCGGTGATGCTGTTACTTGCCTTGTCTTTTGTTTTTGGACCTTTGCGTTCAGTATCGATGGGGGCAAGAATTATGATGGGAGTAGCAACAGGAATCTTGTTCTTTATTACAAACGAAGTGTTAGGGTCGTTAAGCTTAGTGTATCAGTTGCCTGCGGCTTTTGGCGCGTTAATGCCCAGCTTTATCTTTGTATCATTAGCGTTATATCTAATGAATAAACGGCCCAGTTAACTTTTACTTGCGCGCCTTTTAGTCGATAAATGTGATTAGTGGGCATGATAATCACATTTATCATGCCTCACTTTTATTGCCCCGTATTAGCAGGAGTACTCTACAAACGACCGCGGTTAGCGTCTAACGTTAAAACCACCACTTCTGTATCCGTTAACCTGTCTTGTAAGCTTAATTTGTTTTTACGATCAAAAATCACCGTAAAGTTACCTAAACCTAATAGCGTAGGCAGTAATCTTTTTAGGCCAGTAACCTTATTGATCAAAGTACCATCTTGGTTTTGCACACGTAAACGCCACGCTTTCATCCCTAAGGTTTGACCGGTTTTAGACCAAAACCAAATAAAGAAAAACGACACCCAAGCAAGCTTCCAAAACTCATTTGGCCACTTTAACCAAGCCGTATTGGCAATAGCATCAGAAAAGTGTTCGTACCCCTGTAAGCCGAATAAGCCAAAGTGAAAACCTAAGTACATCAATAGAAATGACATTGCGCCAGCAGTCATATATACCGCAATGGCAATTAAAAGATCATATACCCAAGAAGCTAAGCGGCGGCGAAAACCGGCACGGGGGAAATGTTGAGATGAAATGAAAGTCATAAGTCACGTGAATAATAAATTTTTAACAGTTTATCAAACACAATAGCTAAAGTATAAGAGAGATGATTATTTGTGTTTTTTATCGCTAAAATAGTATTAAAAAACGACATACAAAAATGATAGTAGCATTCAAATTTGCTACCTTTTATATGTCGTTAACGCTATTTGACTGTAGTCACTACGTTGTTATTGAGGAGCTTCTTCATATTGCTCAGTTGGCGCGTTAATCGTGTTTTTTTGCAATGTAACAGCAGTTTGTGCCAATAGTCTCCCGTTAACAGTGGTTCCAGTATTAACAGAAATCAAGGTTTTACTGAGCACGATGCCTTCAAAGGATGCATAAGTGCCGAGTGCGGTATAACCTGCGACTTGCCAGAAAATATTTTTGGCTAAAGCGCCACCCGTTAAAGTAACGCGCTTGGCATTTGCCTGATTTAAATTACCTGATATTTGCATGATCCAAACATCATCCATAGTGCCATTAAAAGTAACATCTGTACTGATATTGACGTCTGAAGACCATTTATAAACGCCAGGTGCTAGTGTTAGGCCACCAATTTCACCCGCACCAAGTTCGGTATGATCAGCAGGAACTCTGCCTGCAGCATCATTGTAGGCAATGCCCATATCACTGACTGCTAATCCTAAAAGGTAAGGTGAATTTATTGAGCAGGGCAGTGGACCAGCAGAGTCAACCGTATACATAGCGCCGGTTACTTCATCACAGTTGAGTAAAAGCGCAGCGCCTGTAATTGGGCTAGTGCCGACATTACCGGTAACAGCAGACGGATAAACATCAGTAATTCCAGATTTACTCAATATGGTGAAAGTACCTGCTTCGCCAAGTTCAACCGCATAAGGGCCTGCGGCCATAACATTTCCAGCAAAAATACTTCCCATAATTAAGGGGATAAGTACTTTTTTAGAATTGTTTATTAAGGTTTTCATAATATTTCTCCATATGGAATTGTCAATTTACAGTAAGTAAATTGTTACTAAGCTTTTTCCATAGTTATGTTATATCACACAAGAATGATTTTAGATTGGCATCAAATGACTTGTTTATATATTGCCCCGTGTATTTTGATTAAAATTATTTAAATTTCGATACAATAGCCGATGAAGGCAAGGTTTTTCTTGAGTGTTGCGAGCTATACATAATCGCATTGTTGGAGGGGAATAGTCACCTAAGCATTAATTAAGTCGGTGTTTAATGCTCTAAACTTTCAAATCCCTCCAAATCGACCAAATAATAAACATACACACCAACGATTGATAAAAACTATTGCTTAATAAAGTTATTTTCGTATAATGCCGAACAGATTCATTAACGCACTGGCGTTATTGATAAACAGTTTAAATTTTTGGTAGTTACTACGAAAAATATTTAAGCCGCAGTGGTGGAATTGGTAGACACGCCGGATTCAAAATCCGGTTTCGAAAGAAGTGACGGTTCAAGTCCGTCCTGCGGTACCATTATATGAAAGCCCTGATTCGAAAGAGTCGGGGCTTTTTGTTTTCCGAAAGATAATATTCAAATAGATTAGTCATGATCCGCTATAATATGCGTGTTTATTAGACAGTATTAAAAAGGTTTCAATATGGCAGCAACAGCGCATGCACTTCACATCTTGGTTAAACATAAAGAAATTGCAGAAGATATTATTAAGCAGCTAGCTAAAGGAGCTAAGTTTCAAACATTAGCTAAAAAACATTCGTCATGTCCATCGGGTAAAAAAGGGGGCGATTTAGGCGAGTTTAAACGAGGTCAAATGGTACCTCAGTTTGATAAAGTGGCTTTTAGCGGTGCAATATTAGAGCCCCATCTTGTTAAAACTAAATTTGGTTGGCATGTAATTAAAGTGCTTTACCGGACTTAATTTACAACGAGTGATTTTTAATACCACTTCTTTTCAAAATCGCTGCCAAAGAAATTTTTGTTCAAGCCCGACGGCTGTTATCACATTTAAAGCCCTGCTTTTCATTAGATGAAGCTATTTATGGAAATTTTGTCTGCAACATCAGCTAGGTCTAACAATGATAGCTGTTTTGATTAAAACAGCAGGTTTACTCTAGCTATGCTACCGGTAATAAGTAATGACGTTGGTAATAAAATGGTTTATCAATGATGACTAAAATTTAATAGCTAAACCAACCGAAATACTCCCATCAAGCCACAGACCATCTTCTAGCAAAGCGTGGCAGATGGTTTCTTGACAAAATAACTGATTATCCTCTTCTATATAACTTGCATAACCTCGAAGCTCTGTAACAAGAGCGACATTTTTTGATAGTTCGTAGCGCGTGCCAAAAGCCATAGTGAGGGAGGGGTAAATTTCGTCTTTACTGTCAGTTTCAAAATAAGTGGCACCGATACCTAGCGAGATGGTCGTCACATAATTTTGCTGTTTAAGCTGAGTAACGCCACTGAAATGCAAGTAGGTAATATCGAAGGAGTGCTCTTGTTGATCTGAACTACTGATAAAATCATGGCTAACAGTGTTAAGTAATATTTGTCCTTGGCCATTAGGTGAATCTTGCCAAGCGATTGCTAATCCATAATTTTTATCATCAGTGACAACCAGGTCTGTGCCGTTTTGGCTATTAATTAGATCAGCACTGAACATTTGCCCGATAAAGGGAGTTATTTCTATATCTCGAGCATGACTTGTAAAAGGTAATAACAATAAAACTGAATTAATAAGTAGGATGCAAATGAGATTTGCTGACTTTAATGACGTTCGCATTTTATGACCTTTTCAATACGGATAAAAACATAAAAGAGTAAAGCTATTATTAGCTGGGTTATTAGACTATTTCAAGCTTTACAATGTTTTTGTAAGCATAGTTGCTTGGTTATTTAATGCGCTCAGTAATTTTTCAAATAACTCAATACCTATGGTTTCACCAGTGCTACCGGTTTCTTTATCAACAATTTCTAATTCAAAACGAGGTAATTTTTTAGTGATTATTGGTGCGTTTTTATGGCCTATTAAATTAAGTACTGGCGAATTTACTGTTATTTTAGCCACCTTTAATAAACGTGGCGTCGTTGTAACTTGTTGCTGATTTTTGACACTACTGTCTTTGAGGGTGAATTGATCTATATTTTTTTGCACGGTTAATAGTAGTTGTTTAAAGCTGTCACCATCTTCGCTGTAATAAATTGAAGCACTTAAACCATCGATGGTAATACTCTCGATAAGAATAATATCTTCTTTTAAGCTATCACGATCAACCACTAAATGAATGGCGGCAATACTTAGTGTTGATTTTTCATCGGTCGAAATATTTGATAACTGTGACGGGGCCAACACAAAATTGCTAATGGTTCCTGTTCCCTGATACCCATGGATTGTTACGTTTTCAACCGTTACTTTTTGTTGGCTTAGTTGCGAACCAATATTTTGAAGTTGATTTTTAATATGAAAATTTAAAGAGTCACTGGCTAAAAACCATAGCGCAGCACCACACGATAATAATAAAACAAAAATTATGGCTGCAAATTTGTTCAAGGTTTGATCCTAAGTTGTATAACAAATATTTATTATAACGTACTTTTATTATTGAATTTTAACTGGATAAAAATTTTAACTAAATTGAGTGATGATAAGCGTATTTTTTATTCAGCTTGATTAAAAAATAAACTTGGGATATAAGGTGGGTGAATATCGAAAATTAATAAAAAATATATCTACGTATAAAATAAAAATAAAAATAATGAT
>NZ_JACGVN010000024.1:0-61911 GCF_014077245.1 Colwellia sp. BRX8-9 | reverse complement strand
GAAGGTATATTCACGGGCGCGGTCGGCACCGCAGAGCATTTGTGTGAATTTACTGAGCACGTGGGGTTAAAGCGCGCACACGGTAAAGCAAATGCTCAAGCTTGTTTGAATAGCGCGTAAACATAGCTACATTCAAAAACAGCAAGAAAAATACAGCTACCTTGGGGGAGAAGTAAAGCTTGCCTGAAATTCACTCATTTAGTCAACATCTACAAAAATCGATATACAAAGGCTTACAAGATGAAGTACATGCATTGTTGTTGGCCAATGGATAGCGTGTTTCAGAGCATTATCATTGCGTAGCATTATTATGGGTGGCATAGTAATTTTTTCAGAGCATTATTATTGCTAGAATTATCATGGGTGGCATAGTAATTTTTGTTGACCAATGGATAGCGTGTTTCAGAGCATTATTATTGCTAGAATTATTATGGGTGGCATAGTAATTTCAGACCTAAATATTATCTTTGCTCATCATTTTCAATGGCATTATGTTGAAAAGTATTTTTCTGTTCTTTACGCCAGCGACCAGGACTTAAACCATAGTCTTTCTTAAAACGGTGAGCAAAGCTTGCACTATCGCCATAGCCTACGGTGTCAGCTATTTGATCAAGATTATATTGTGTATAACGAAGTAAGTAGCAAGCGTATTCTAGGCGAGTGTGAGTTAATAGTTTGATTGGTGTCATCCCCATTTCTTTCTTACATAAACGAAAGAAGTGCGGCTCAGACATATGCATTTCTGTAGCTAATTGCTTAACAGTCCACGGCAGTTGCAATTGCTTATTTACACGACGTATTAGAGAGTGAAATTTTTGTTGTTGCTTTGTTAGTTGCTGCCCCATGTTCAGTGTTTGCGCAATTTGATAAATTAAAACTTCGACTAAGCGCAATACAATATCTGATTGATACATACTCTCGCCGTGTTTGAATTCTCTAATAAGTGACATCGTTTGATAAAGCTTCTCTGCATTCGCACTGGAATAAACGGAAGGTTGAAGTTTATGAACAAACTTATATTCAGAACAGTCATGCAGTAATAGCCAACACATATCCCAGTACTTCCCCGAAAGTTCATACAAAAAAGGGGTTCCTGCTGGCAGTAAAAGCACACTACCGGGTTTAACTAAATATTCGTTGTTACCAAACTTGATCTTTCCCTCTCCTGCATGAGTAGAAATTAAGTAATGAACACGCCTATTGCTGTTTTCATTACCTAAACAAACTTCTCCTTTACCTGTTTTGCCTATTTGATATTCAGTTTGTAAATACGACAACCCCGCAATGGCTATGAAACTATCAGCTTGCCCTGGTAATTTATCAAAATTAATAAAATCCTCAATACAATCAGGATGAACATTTAAAATATCTTGCCACATAGAATTACCAAAATGATAGTTTTAAACATGATACATGACAATTTCACTTATGTTTTTTTTATCACTATATTTTATAATTCTATGCAATATTATAGTAACCCCTAATGACTAAAACCAATGCGTAACATCGAACCTTCATCATTAAAGCAAAGCATTAAATTAGCTTGGCCTATCTCTTTACAAAGCATATTGGTCACCATGCTAGGCATGAGTGACATAATGATGGTTGGGCATTTAGGCGATACGGCCGTTGCTTCTGTTGGGCTGGGTAACCGAATTCAATTTGTTTTTTTAATCATTTTAGCGGGACTCGCTTCAGGTGTTGGTACTTTATCTGCGCAACACTTTGGCGCGGGTCAAATTGGTGTGATTAGACAAGTCATTGTTAAAACGCTTGTTATTGCAGCAGGGATTTTACTGCCTATATTACTCATTACTTTCTTGTTTTCTGACAATATCATGGGTATTGCCACAACAGATCCCAGCGTTATAAAAGCAGGAACAAACTACCTTTGGCTGACCATGCCTAGCTTAATTTTTGTTGTCATTGTGATGATATTTGAAAACGCGTTAAGGGGTCTTGGGCAAGTAGTCTTCCCCATGTTAATTAGTACCATAGCGATTATTACCAATATTATTTTAAACTATTGGTTAATCAAAGGTGGCTTAGGTATAGAGCCAATGGGTGTTATTGGCGCTGCGCTAGCAACACTAATTGCGCGAGCACTTCATGCTTTATTAATACTGGTCTACTTAGCAAAGGTTAAGCACAGTATTTTTCCAACAACGTTCTTTTGTGTTAGTTTTTATAACAAACAAGAGTGGACTAAATTACTCACCTTAGTTTGGCCTATGATGCTAAGTTTTGGCGTGTGGTCATTAGGCACTTTTGTATATCAACTGATATATGGACGTATTGGAACACAAGAACTTGCTGTAATGAGTCTATTAGCGCCAATGGAAGGATTATTGGTTTCATTCTTTTTTGGTTTTGCTTCTGCTTGCGCTATTTTAGTTGGGCAGCGCTTAGGTAGAAACGAATTTATAACGGCATGGGTTTTAGCAAAATATTACGCCATTAGTGCGCCAATTGTTACCTTTTTATTAGCCTTAATTTTACTTCAATGTGAGTCTTTAGTCTTTATGCCTTATAGCAATTTGTCTCCAGAAACAATGGCATTGTCCCATGATGTTTTTGTATTGATCACCTTTGGCACTTGCTTGAAAGTATTTAACTTAACTATGTCTATGGGGATATTACGCGCAGGTGGTGATAACAAATATTGCATGTTAATTGATATATCAGGCATGTGGATTTTAAGCATTCCATTAACTTTGGCGGCGGCATTTTACTTTAAGTTACCACTATATTGGGTAGTTCTTATCTCTTACTCTGAAGAAATAACTAAAGCATTTATGTTTGTTTTCAGAATGAGAACGAAGCTTTGGTTAAAAAACCTAACGGCTGAAAGTGTTGCCTAGTAGAACCGATTCGATTAAGTTGCACACAGCTAAAACTTGAGAAACCAATGTATCTTTCTAAGTTGTAATCAAACCAGAAAGTCGTAAAATCTACATTGCAGTCACTCACCTTTTCTAAAATTCAGATGAAATATAGTATTAGTTCTATGGCGAAAACGCCCCTTATAGCCATAGAATTAAAATTTATGTTAGCTTTAAGATCTGAAAGTTGACGTTTGAAATTTTGACTGCTCTTATTCCGCAATACGCTCGCAGAACACGTTAACACAGTTATTTTATGATGTGTTTCGAATAATTATTAAGGTTCACTTATGCTAGACGTCAGGTTCCAACTTTATTTGGAATGGTTCGGGTACTTTTTTAATAAATAAAACTTACTGCCACATTTTTTCTCTTTTTATTCAGAAAAGCCCATTTTTGCTCAACGGTATAAATCGGCTTGCTTGGTTTTTTTGTTTCGATCTTTATTTGGCTTCTACACTAATGGGTAATTAATTAGCGATAAACTTATGAATACGTATTTAGCTTAGCTGTAAATTGGTGTCAGTCCTTTATGCTTGATGTAATAAAAAAACATCAGGAATATCCATGAAAAAAATTATACTCAGCCTTACTTTACTGATTTCATCTCACAGTTTATTTGCACAAACCCTTAAGTTAGCGTCACCCGACGGAAAAATAATTCTCAGTGTTAGTGACCAAGGAAAACCTAATTACGAAATGAGCTTTTTAGGTGAAAGCATTATAAAACCCTCCCGCTTAGGCCTAGCATTCAAAGATACTATCGCTTTTAGTGACGGTTTTACTATTTTATCGAGTGAAACCCAATCAGCCAAAGAAGTATGGCAATTACCTTGGGGTGAACGTAAAAATGTGACTGATGAACACAATGAATTATTAGTGACTTTTTCGAAGAATAATAAAAAAAACACTAAAGAATTCAAGGTACGTTTTCGTTTGTTTAATGACGGCATTGGTTTTCGTTACGAAGTGCCAAAACAACAAGATATTGATCACGTTGAAATCATTAATGAATTCACCGAATTTGTTGTAAACGACGCGGATAAAGCGACCGCATGGTGGATTCCAGCACGTGGCTGGAATCGTTATGAATACATTTATAATACCACCAAGCTAGCTTCGGTTGACCGCGCTCATACACCTTTTACTTTTAAACTAGACTCGGGCATTCACCTTAGTATCCATGAAGCGGCATTAGTTGATTATGCTGCTATGACGATTAACCAAAAGCGTCCTGGTGTCTTAAAAGCCGATTTAACACCTTGGTCAGACGGCATTTTAGTTAAAACAAAAACCAATTTCAAAAGTCCATGGCGTACTATTCAAGTCAGTAAAGATGCGGTTGGCTTACTCAATTCTGACCTGATATTAAACCTTAATGAACCGAATAAATTAGGTGATGTATCTTGGGTTGAACCGGCTAAATATTTGGGGATTTGGTGGGGAATGCACATTAACGCCAACACCTGGGGCAGTGGCGACAAACACGGTGCAACCACCAGTGAAACCATGCGTTATATCGACTTTGCCGCTGAACATGGTTTTTCTGGGGTTTTGGTTGAAGGCTGGAACCTAGGCTGGGATGGCGACTGGTTTTTCAACGGCGACGTGTTTAATTTCAGTAAAGCTTATGATGATTTTGATATTGCTGCCGTATCAGCTTACGGTGAAAAGAAAGGGGTTCAATTAATTGGCCACCATGAAACCTCAGGTAATGTGACTAATTATCGTAATCAAATGAGTGATGCTTATGCACTTTATGAAAAGTACGGCGTAAGACAAGTAAAAACAGGTTATGTTGCTGACGGTGGCGATATTAAACGCATTGATGAAAAAGGCATAGTTCACAAAGAATGGCATGACGGCCAGTTCATGGTGAGTGAGTATTTACACAGTATTACTGAAGCAGCGAAACACAAAATTAGTATTAACACCCACGAACCGATTAAAGATACCGGTTTGCGCAGAACCTACCCTAACTGGATTTCAAGAGAAGGTGCTCGCGGCCAAGAATTTAATGCTTGGGGCACACCACCAAACCCGCCTGAGCACACCACCATTTTACCCTTTACTCGCATGTTAGCTGGACCAATGGATTTTACACCAGGCATCTTCGATATGAGTTTTAATGGTTTGGGTGATAAAAGTAATCGCCCACAAACTACGCTAGCAAAACAATTAGCATTATACGTGGTGCTTTATAGCCCTATTCAAATGGCGGCTGATTTACCTAAAAACTATCAAGCAAATTTAGCCGCATTTCAATTTATTAAAGATGTACCAACCGATTGGCATGAGAGTATAGCGATTGCTGGTGAGGTCGGTGAATATGTTGCTTTTGCTCGTCAAGAAAGGGGGGGTAATGATTGGTTTGTTGGCGCATTAACCGATGAGCAAGCACGCACGTTAACATTGCCGTTAAATTTTCTTGATAAGAATAAGCGCTATCAAGCACAAATTTATCGCGATGGTAAAAACGCAGAGTGGATTAACAATCCCTATGAAATGATCATTGAAAACAGGCAAGTCACCGCTAACGACCAATTAGTCTTACCCTTGGCGACAAGTGGCGGTGCTGCGATTCGTTTCAAAGCATTATAATCAATTGATATTTATAACTTAAATAGCGTAAAGAGTAGCACAAGTCTTACTTGTGCTACTCTTTTTACAACCCCGGATACTGAGAATACCCCAAAGCCACAACATTAATAAAAATAGCGAGCCAGAGCACAAATATAAAAGGCCGTTTTTGAGTTTTATGTCGAAAAGCTTGTTGAGCTAATAGCGCTCCTGGCCATCCGCCAAGTAGCGCAAAGACCTGTAGTGTTTTTTCTGAGATGCGCCATCGCTCTTTTATCGCATTTCTTTTGTCGATGCCATAAAGTACAAATGTTAGTAAACTTAAGCTCAAGTAACTCACTAGCACCCATAACGCTATTTCTTGCATCATAAAGAGCAGACCAAGAGCCATTAAAAATAAAACAACAACACTTTTTGAAAACATATTTATAGCTCGCACAATATACTTTGTAAGCACAACGCTAGTCATTAGCGGTGGTTACCATAGTTTATCGATAAGAGTTCATCGATATACTGGTTGAAGATAAAATTAAAAAAACCGATTATTTACCAATAGTCGGTTTTGATTCACTTTCTTACTTGTTAAATATCAATTGACGATAAGTTTTTAAAATCAACTAGATGGGCGTTCTTTCTTGAGTTTAATAATCAAGTCGATATGAGGAATAAGCTCTTCTATTTCTCGAATATGATCCCGCAAGCTTTCCCATTGCGTTAATTCTAATTTACCCGAGTCTAATATGGCGAGTTTTAGTTCACTGACTAACGAATTCTCATCGACTTGCTCTATAAACTCATTAATACGTAATAGGTTGTCTAATTCTGCTTGAGAAATTATTTCTATATCACTACTTTTTTTCATCGCTAACTCTTTAAAAAAACACTATAAAAACAAGTATAGCCAAGCTTTATTTTTTTGCTCAACATCGATAAAGCTAAAGGTATTTTAATTGTCACAATTTAGTAAGAAAAAAGTCATATTCAACTTGTAAAGTGCCTCACGTTAACTAAATAAAGCTCAACAAGGGATACTCATGGAACATAATAACTTTGATGAATATGATGAAATATTTAGCCTTTTCGACGGTTTACTCACGGATCAAAAAGAATCGCGCTCACGAAAAAGAAAGTGGCGAGAAATTGAAACGTATAAAGATAGAAAACGATTACGCCAAGAGCTTCATGATTTACAAGATTACTCGTCTTAATCATTAGCGTTTGGAGTAAGTAGACATTACTCCAAACTCTGCATAATTTAATCCGTTATGATTGGGCAAAATCAACCAAGGTTTTGCCCGTCATACGGTAACCTACCCATTCATCTTGAGACACAGCACCTATCGCTTGATAAAAGTCACGTGAGGGCTTATTCCAATCTAAACAGCTCCATTCAAAACGTGCACAATCATTATCAATAGCGGTTTTTGCCATGTTTTTTAATAATTTTAAACCCGCTCCTTTCCCTCTATGCTCTGGCGTTACGTATAAATCTTCAAGGTATAAACCTGACTTTGCTAACCACGTTGAATAATTATAAAAATAAATCGCCATACCAATAGCCACACCATCGAGTTCACAAATTAAGCCGTGTACTTGTGTATTTGTACTAAACATACTGTCTTTTATGGTTTCAACTGTTGCGTACACTTCATGTTCAGCTTTTTCATAAATAGCGAGTTCTTTAATAAAAGTGAATAAAAGCTCGGCATCATCTATGCTTGCTTCACGTATCGTTATCTCAGACATTTTACTTCCTTATTTTCTTCATTAATTTTTTCCATAGCATACCAGTACCAAGATATTTAAACACCTGCTCTGCAATGCCACATAAATAAACAACAAGGTTGAACTAATATCAAAAATTAGCTCTAAGTAAGAGATTAAAAGATAATTAAACACTTCTGGTAAACTTTTTAAAGTTTGTCTCTGTTTAGTAAATCACTTTATCGATACAATATAACAAATGAGTTATCGCCATTAAAAAAGGAAAGTCTGTGTTCAATAAAATAGCTTCACTCGCCTTATTCACCTTTATCACTTTACCGGTATTTTCAGCAGAGGTCAGCTCGACAGCAAAGTTAACCGCCGATTACGCCGTGCAAACCTATCAAAAATCTATGGTTGCTAGCTTAGCCGAGTTAGTAAAATACAATACCTTAGCAATTGATGGTGTTTCGGCTAATGACAACCCTGAACATATAGCTTTTAAAGCCGAGTTAAAAAAACAAGCTGAAGATTTAGGCTTTGATTATACCGACGACGGTTATGTTGTTGTTATTGGCTTAGGCGAAAGCACAGAGCGCTTAGGAATAATTACCCACGGTGACGTACAACCAGTAAACCCCAAAAAATGGCAAAAATCTCCGTTTGAACTTGATACAACTTCAGAGCCCGGCAAACTTATCGCTCGCGGTACCGAAGATGATAAAGGGCCAATATCAACCGCGCTCTTTGCAATGAAAGCCATTAAAGACAAAAATATAACGCTCGACAAGCGTATTGAATTGTATGTTTACATGGCAGAGGAATCAGACTGGGGTCCATTAGAAGCTTATATTAAGACCCATACATTGCCACAAATCAATATTACCATTGACGCTGAATACCCTGTTGTCACCGCTGAAAAAGGCTACGGGACAATAAAAATAGCCTTTAATAAAAATAAATATACCGGTTTAGATGCTTACCTCAGTGAATTTAGTGGTGGTTTTTTTGGTAGTCAAATACCTGAAGATGCTAAAGCGGTGATTGAAAATGCTGACCTTAGTTTACTGCAACAACTGATGGATAAGGCAAGAGAATACCAAGGTGTTAGTTTTGATTTAGAATTAAAAGGAAGCACCTTAACGATTACAGCACTAGGAAAATCAGCTCATTCATCGAAGCCAGAAGAAGGCCTAAATGCCATTCCATTTTTAGCGGGTTTATTATCGCAAACTCGCTGGCCTAGCAATGGTGCAGGTACATTAGTTAACTTTATTAATGACAATATTGGTTTAGGCTTAGAAGGGAAAAAGTTTGGTAATATAGCCTACAGTGATGACTTTATGGGACCTATGACGGTTTCACCCACTGTTATTAAGCAATTGAAAAATAATATTGAATTGAATATTAATATTCGTCGTCCGCGTGGTAAATCAGCGCAACAGCTAACGGAAGAAATTAATCACGTCATCGCGACTTGGAAACTAACAAATATGGCTGACATTACCGAGCTTGAACATTATATTGGTGACCCTTTTATTCAAAACGATGCACCACATATTGACACATTACTGGCTGTATTTTTACACTTTACCGGTATAAAGGACGCTAAGCCTATTGCTATCGGTGGCGGCACAAATTCACGCTTATTTCCAAATGCAGTAAGCTTTGGGCCATCAATGCCAAATGCTAATTATACCGGCCATTCTGAGCATGAATTTATTACCATGAAACAGTTCGTTTTAAATTTAAAAATGTACACCGCCGCTTTAGTTGAAATGGCTGCAGCCAAAACACAGTAACGAGTAGTGCAGCACTAAAGAACAGGAGAGGTTATGAAAAAAACATGTATTGTTACCGGTGGAAGTTCAGGTATTGGTCTAAGCATAGTGCAATTATTTACGGATAAAGGCTATCAGGTTTTTAATTTAGACTTACAACCAAGCAACCTTGCCACACTGCGCGGTGCTGATATTAACTGTGACATCAGTAATGTTGAGCAAGTACAAAGTATTATCAGTAATATAGCTAAAACAGCGACTATTGATGTTTTAGTCTCGAATGCTGGCATTCACTTTTCAGGAAATATTGAGAACACCTCAGCCGCTGATTTAGATAAAGTCCTTAACATTAATGTTAAGGGCGCGTATGCCGCGATAAAAGCGGTACTCCCCCATATGAAAGCCAATAAAAATGGCGCTATTATCTTAATGGCATCTGACCAAGCATTAATTGCCAAGCAAAATTCATTTGCCTATAACATTAGTAAAGTCGCGCTCGCTTCGATAGCAAAAACCACCGCGCTTGATTACGCTAGCTTTAACATTCGTGCCAATGCTGTGTGCCCCGGCACAATAGAGACCCCTTTGTATCATCAAGCGATTGATAATTATTGTCAACGCTCTGGCGCTAACAAAGCAGAGGTTCACGCTGAAGAAGCGGCTTTACAGCCGTTAGGTCGTTTAGGTCAACCCGAAGAAGTCGCTGAATTAGTTTATTTTTTAGCATCAGATAAAGCTAAGTTTATCACTGGTAGTTTACAAGTGATTGATGGTGGTTATACTGCGCAATAATTCACTTGGTAGGTATAACAACAGCTAGCGTTTAACGACAGTTCAAAGAGAATACTAGAAATTGCGATACCCTTTTTTTTATTGGTAATAACAACTAAGTGGCAACTTCTCTGAAGGAAAATTCAGCAGGATGTTTTCATTGATACATTTCAGTTCAGGCGTTAATGAACATAGGGTAATATGAAAATAATTGATCCTCACTTGCATTTATTTAACCTTGAACAAGGCCACTATCAGTGGTTAAAAGCTGATAGTCCACCTTACTGGTCAGATAAAAAAACCATTAGACAAAGTTTCACAGAAAAGGACTTAGCTTTATCTGTTCCTCTGCAACTTGCGGGTTTTGTTCACATCGAAGCCGGATTTGATAATCAACAGCCTTGGCGAGAAATTGCTTGGTTAGAAGATAGCTGTTCCCTACCCTTTAGAGCTATTGCTGGCGTTAATTTACTTTTACCAACAAGCGAGTTTCAACAAATACTAGATAAGCTTGATAAATTTGAGTCCGTAGTCGGTGTTCGTGACATTCTAGATGAAAATGCCTGCGCATATTTATCAAATTCGCACGTTAAGGAAAACTTAGCCCGACTTGCCCAGCAGCAGTTGATTTTTGAATGCCAAATGGCGTTAACTGATGTGGTAGCGACCGAACAATTAATAGCTATTATCAATGAACTGCCGACACTAAAATTAGTCATTAATCATGCAGGTTGGCCACCCGAAGATATTGACAGTAAACAATGGCAAGATTGGCAAAGTGGCATACAAGCACTAAGTGGTTATGAAAATGTTGCCATTAAATGCTCGGGGTTTGAAATGGTTAATCGTCAATATAGTGCCTCGTGGCAACAGCATGTGATCAAACATTGTTTAGCTACCTTTGGTTTAGATAAAACCATGCTAGCCAGTAATTTTCCTTTGTGTTTATTTAAAAGTAGTTATCAAAAAAACTGGATAACCCATTTCGAAAACCAACCATTATCAACAACTGAGCTTGAATTATTATGTTATAAAAATGCCTTGCGCATCTATCAAATTCCTATTTAAGCTATAAATTAAGAAGAAAAATCTACCCATAAGACCTTGGATAAAATACTATTTCATTACTTCGCACTTTCATGGTGAATTAATGGATAACTTCGACAGAAAAATTCTTAAAATATTACAAAATGACTGTACGCAGCCAGTCAGTGAGGTTGCCGCTCAAGTGGGGCTTTCAACAACCCCATGCTGGCGACGTATTCAAACTATGGAGAAAAATGGTGTTATAAAAGGGCGGGTTGCCTTGGCCGATCCTGAAAAGTTAAATGTTGGCTTAACCGTTTTTGTGATGATTAAAACCAACCAGCATAATTCTGATTGGCTTGATGATTTCAGTATCAATTCAAAAGCGTTTCCAGAAATTACCGAGTTTTATCGAATGAGTGGCGAAGTAGACTATTTACTACGTGTCGTTGTTTCTGATATGAAAGCCTACGATGCTTTTTATAAAAAACTCATCGGCCAAGCCAGCTTTGCCGATATTAGCTCAAGCTTTGCCATGGAAGAAATTAAATATACGACCGCACTACCCGTTGATTATATCTAACGCGTGATAAAAAAGGATGGCGATTAGCCATCCTTTTTACCTTCAGATATTGAAGCTGATTACTTTAATGAATTAACCGTAACATGCGGTGAGCGTTTCACGACTTCGTCATTTAATTCAATGCCTAAACCTGGTACTTCTGTCACTTGGAAAAAGCCATTTATCGGTTGTGGGTCTTGCAAACACAATTCACGATTCCAATGCTTAGTCGCATAAGTATGATGCTCATGAATTAAAAAGTTAGGAATTGCTGTTTCTAAATGCAAAGACGCTGCTGTTGCTACTGGGCCGCCACAAACATGGGCTTGAATACGAATATCATAGACATCAGCATAGTCACAGACTTTTTTAGACTCGGTAAAACCACCACATAAACCCACATCGGGTTGAAGCACATCAATACTTTGATCTTCAAAATACTGGCGTACATCCCAACGATGATATAAACGTTCACCACCGGCAATGGGGACATTAACCCGTTCAGCCACTTTTTTATGCACTTTCGCGTTTAAATAATTAACCGGCTCTTCGTACATCATACAGCCAACTTCTTCAACAATTTCGCCCATTTGAATCGCAGAAGCAGCGCCCATTAATGAATGTGATTCGAAAATAATATCAACATCTTCACCGACGGCATCACGAATAGCGCGTAATCGGTCTCCAAATAAACGCATCTGCGGCTTGGTAAATAATTTAGTGCGATCGAACGATGATGTGCCATCGGCATTATAAACAATAGGGTCTACTTTTACCGCGTCGTAGCCTTCAGCTACCGCTTTTAATGCAGCTTCAGCATATTCTTCTGGTAAAAATAACTTCTTAACTTCAACGTCCCAATCAAACTGTAATTGGCTAGCGTAGGTACGTAATTTATCATTAACTTTGCCGCCAAGCAGTTGATAGACAGGCACACCTAATGCCTTACCTTTAATATCCCAAAGTGCGGTATCAATAGCACTCATTGCAGAATAAAGCACCGGCCCACCACCTAATCCCCAGAAACTTTCGCGCAGCATTCGAGACCATAACAATTCGGTTCTAAAAGGGTCAAAACCAATTAAAACCGCTTCGGTAATTTCTTTAATCATCGCCGCTGCAGCACTATGCCCCCAATCGTAAGCAAGACCTGCTTCACCAACCCCCGAGATACCTTCATCGGTATGAACACGAATAAAAACAGGGTTCCAACCGGCGCGATCTGGACATTCAATATCAAAAATTTCTACGTGAGTGACTTTCATTTTATCTTCTCTAAATATGTGAGTGTTTGTCGCAGAGAACTTATTTCAATAGCGGCATAACGAGGTGTAAAGACAACTTTATTATTAGGTCGCAAAGCTAGGATCAGCGCGATAGACTTTCCTGACCATCGCCGGCCAAGCCTTTTGACCGCCGGTACTGCCCGTATGAACAATATTTGCTTGCGCTTTTATACCATCAACAATGCTTTGATCGACTAAAATGGTTGCCATACCGGTTGCCATTACTTGTAGTTGCACTTGACAAGCACGTGTTAAATCATACATATGCATAAAAGCATCGCCAATGGTTTCACCTAAAGTTAAACCACCATGGTTTCTTAATAACATAAAGTTTGCCGAGCCCAAGTTATTTTGTAAGCGAAGTTTTTCGTCAGCATTTACCGCTAAACCTTCGTAATCATGATAGCTAAGAGAAGCCAGTGCGAACATAGCGTATTGACTTAACGGCAACAAACCTTCTTGTAAACTTGCCACCGCAATGGTTTCATTAGTGTGTAAATGCAAGACACATTGCGCGTCATGGCGAGCTTCATGGACAGCGCTATGAATAGTAAAACCTGCAGGGTTAATTTCAAAAGGACATGCTGGGTCAATAATATTACCTGCTATATCTATTTTAACCAGATTCGATGCGGTAATTTCATCAAAAGCTAAACCGAAAGCATTAATGAGTAAATGCTCAGAATCAGGTATGCGTGCGGAGATATGAGTGTAAATCAAATCATCCCAGCCATGCATAGCGATAAGACGATAACAAGCCGCTAAATCGATGCGTGTTTGCCACTCTTGTGCTGACACTTTATTTTTTAAGTTAATCTGTGGGATAGTTAACATTAAAGTCCTTTAAAGAATTATTATTCTATAATTTTAAATCATCGATAATACAAATCAAACCGCTAGTGTAATAAATTACAATTAAAGGCTAGATAAAAATCAGCTAAGTTAAGCAAATTGGTATCAATTAAATAAACATCTTAATTAAACTACCAATGAGTAAAATAAACACCAAAATAGGAATGATTTTTGAATACTTAGCTTGCTCTTCTTCACCCATAGGTTTGCCAAAACGCTCACCTAAAATAACCATTAAGGCAATACCGGCAAAAACAGCTAATAAAATCATGATTAAAGTCATTATTTCTCCTATTATTAATCTCTAAACCAATTGCACATTGCATTAGCTAATTATTCAATTACCATAGCAAGATAACAAGCAAAAATATGTAAACAACAATATGACTGCACCTGATAACTTTGCTGAGAAGCGACGCTTTATTATAAGATTAGGCAAAGCTTTGCATAAGTTTGGCACGCCTGCTTATCGTCTTGAAGCACATCTTCAAGATGTTTCGACATTTCTCGAATTAAAAGCATGTTTTATCATCACACCCACGGCTCTGACTTTTGTCTTATCTGAAGATGAAGAGAACCAACAATATAATCATGTTATTCGAGTAAAGCCAGGTGATCTTGATTTAGGTTCACTGGCACGAACAGATGAACTAGTTGATGAATTAAGTTCGGGTCAACGCACGTTATCTGAGGCCATTGAACGACTTGATGATATCGCTAATAAACCCAACCCTTACGGTCGTTTTCTTACCTTTTTAGCGTTTGGTGCTTCAAGTGGTGCTTTTTCGATGCTAATGCACACCAGCTGGAATGATGTATTTTGGTCGGTATTATTAGGCTTTGTTGTTTGCTTATTTACCTTTTGGGCCGAATACTCACGCCGAGTTACCGAAACTTTAGAACCAATTGCAGCCATTACCACCGCCCTACTGGCCTCGGCCATTACGCTAATTGACCCAAGTATTAATATGCCCTTGGTTATTCTTTCAGCCATCATTGCTTTTATACCCGGCTTAGCATTAACGCTAGGCTTAGCTGAATTGGCCGCTCGACATCTGATGTCGGGTACTGCGCGTATTATGGACGCGGTAATGATGCTATTTAAGCTTTATTTTGGCGCGGTATTAGGCATGGCATTAGGAAAGTTATTTTGGGGCGAAGTGTTATATGTTACCCCCGCCAGCATGCCTGTTTGGACAGCATGGGCGGCAGTAACCACTTTATCTATAAGCTTAGTTATATTATTTCGCGTCCGTAAAAAAGACGCTCCATGGGGAATTATTTCTGGCTATGTTGCATTTGGTGCTAGCATTATTGGTGCCGCTTACTTAGGCCCTGCACTTGGCGCTTTCGTTGGTGCCTTTGTTTTAGGTATGTATGCTAATTTATTCTCACGCATTATGAGATTACCTTCAAGCATTGTTAAGCTATTAGGTTTAGTCGTGCTGGTGCCTGGAAGTAAAGTTTATATCGGCTTAAACAGTGCGGTATCCGGAGTGAATATGTTAAATACTAATAATATTGGTTCTGAAGCCTTCCTAATTTTTATGTCGCTTGTCGCTGGCCTTGTTTTTTCAAATGTTGCCTTACCTTCTCGTAAAACGTTGTAATAAAGTACGCTAATGAAACCAGTTAACAAAAAGACAGCATATCACCATGGCGACTTACGCAGTTCTCTCGTTGAAACGGGCGCCGAGATGATTGAAGAGGCAGGAATTGAAGGACTGTCATTACGTAAACTTGCTGAGCGTATTGGTGTTTCTCGTACAGCAACCTATCACCACTTCAAAAATAAAAATGATTTACTTTGTGCGATAGCTGCACTGGGGTTTATTCAATGGACAAGTATTTCTAATGCTATATTTGACGATAAAGAGCTTTCAGGAGAAGAAAAATTTCGTCAGTTTGTTCATCAGTACATAACATTTGCTACCGAAAATTCTTCAATTTACGAATTAATGTTTGGTAAAACAATTTGGAAAAAAAACAATAGCGATCAAGCTTTGCGTGATATCGCTTATCCTAGTTTTAATTACCAACTAGAAATGACCAAAACTTGGCAGCAACAAGGCTTATTGATTGAAGACGAAAATAGCTTACGTTTAGCACAGGTAACTTGGGGTACATTGCACGGTATTGTGCGTTTACTAATTGATGGAATTTACCTTGATACCAGCCATATTGATGAAATGTGTGAATGTGTCGTCAAGGTTTTTATTCACCAACAAAAATTATAATAAGGGTTAGGCATGTCTGAAGACAATAACAATAAAACCGCTCAGTTTGACCAGTTTTTTTCTATTAGTTATCCTTTCAATGTCAATGCAACTATCATTGAAACCGATACAGCGCCAAGTTATCAATGTTTTATGAACACCATGCCGATGCCGTTTAAAATGGCCTCTGAAATAGTCACCCTTGACCAAGCTGCATTGCGCCCACTGCAAACCCTTGGTAGCGTTGCGGGACAATTAGTTGATTATTTACATCATCAAGCTAAAAAAATAGACTTACTGGTTAGTTATATTTTGAGCGAGCAAGACAACGAAATGCAACGTTACCAAGGCACTCATTTTGGTGGTGGCGGCGTTATTTTTACCAGTAAAAATCTTTTTGATACCGGCCAATTTATTACCTTGAAAATATTTCTCCTTGATGATAATTGTGCAATTTACTGTTGTGGGGAAATAATTTCAGCAACAACTACAAGCGATGAACTCACTAGCTACAAAGTTATTTATCATCATATTAGAGAAGAAGACCGTGAAATATTAGTACGTTGTAGTCTTCATCAGCAATCAAAACAGTTGCAGGTTTTAGCGCAACAGCGCAATGAGCTATCAGCAAAAGAAAAGTAATTTAGCGCGTAAAAGTATTTCTCCGTTAAGTCTAGCTGATATAAAGCACACTTTAGCGCCTATTCCTTGTTGAGTAAGTCAAAAACCGTTAGCGTGATCACCATAAAATTTCAGGAAGATAGTTATGAACATGAATAAAAGATCTTTTTTAAAAGCGGGTGGTGCAAGCATTGCTGCGTTATCCGTATCAGCTTCAGCATTTGCCTCATCAACGAAAGAAAGTCAGTCAAATAGCCAAGTACTAAAAGACATCACCAAAGATGTTGCTGGCATTACTTCTGCAGAGCGTGAAGCTCGGATAGTAAAAGCTCAGCAATTAATGCAGCAAATGAATATTTCTGCGCTTATTATTGAGCCCGGTGCCGCCATGGATTATTTCTCTGGTATTCAATGGTGGCGCAGCGAACGCTTAACAGCTTTAGTGATCCCTCAACAAGGTAAAGTGGCGGTAGTTTGTCCCTTTTTTGAAGAGCCTAGTATTCAAGAAAGTTTAGCTATTGATGGCGACATTCGTGTTTGGCAAGAGCATGAAAGCCCGTTCGAGCGTATCAAACAAATACTAGCAGACCGAGGTATTAGCCTTACCAAAGGGACGATTGGTTTTGAAAACTCGGTACGTTATTTTGTTCAACACGGTGTAATGAGTTTATTATCAACTCTTCAACATGTCAGCGCAGAACCCGTTACGCGTGGTTGTCGCATTATTAAAAGTCACCATGAATTGCAACTGATGCATAAAGCTAATGAGGTAACACTATTAGCCTATAGCGAGGTATATTCAAAGTTAGAAGTGGGTATGACTTCTGCACAGGTTAAAAGCTTGATGAGTAATGCACAAGCTACGTTAGGGGGAAAAGGCGCGTGGAATATGGCCTTAATAGATCAAGCAAGTGCTTTCCCTCATGGCAGTAAAAAGAAGCATCTAATTAAAGAAGGTTCTATTGTATTAATGGACTGTGGCTGTAATGTCCATGGTTATCAGTCAGACATTAGCCGAACCTTTGTGATGGGTGAGCCAACAAAGCGTCAACGTGATGTTTGGCAAACGGTACGTACCGGCCAAAAAATAGCCTTTGAGCAAGCGCAAATAGGTAATGCTGCGGGTACTGTTGACGATGCGGTACGAAAATACTATCAAGCACAAGGATTCGGTCCTGATTATAAATTACCAGGTTTGTCGCACAGAACTGGTCATGGCATAGGTATGGAAGGTCATGAAAGCGTTAATTTTGTTCATGGTGAACAAGAAAAGTTAACAGCTGGTATGTGTTTTTCTAATGAGCCTGGCATTTATATACCTGGCGAATTTGGTGTAAGACTTGAAGACTGTATTTACATGACCGATAAAGGCCCACAGTGGTTTACTATTCCCCCAGACTCGCTAGATTCTCCGTTAGGTAAGCTTGCTAAACTCGCTTAACACACTATTTATAATCTACAGTAGACTGTTTTTTAGCAAACTCATCAGTAACAGTGGCTTCACTTTATCCTAAAAAAAAGGAGTAACGGATCTTCCTTACTCCTCCTGTTTTTATAACGCAGGATACAATGAAATAACCAATAAAAGTGCCATGGTAATATTAAAAACTCTCAAGCGTTTTTGGTTAGTTAACAACACTTGTATTTTCTGCCCTAAAACAACCCAAGAACTGATGCAGGGTAAATTGATTAGCCCAAAGACAATCGCCACTAACAACACCGAGGTAAAACTCTTAGATGGAGCATAAAGGCTTATTGACGTTAGCGCCATTGTCCAAGCTTTAGGGTTAACCCATTGAAATAAAACAGCTTGAATAAAGCTAAAAGGTTTATGATTTGACGTTTGTTGTTCGACATGACTGGTAGAGCTAGCTATTTTGAATGCTAAGTAGAGTAAATAAACAATGCTGACCACTTTTAGTATTTGATAACTCACCGGGAAACGATCAAATAATTGAATAACACCTAGCCCAACTAAAGCAATCATCAGTGTAAATCCAATGCCAACTCCTAATAAGTGAGGGGTTGTTTTTTTGAAACCATAATTTGCACCAGAATTCATTAACATTAAGTTATTTGGCCCTGGTGTTATTGAAGACACAAAGGCAAAAATAGTTAAGGCTGGTAGTATGTCTACATTCATTGTTATTTTGCTCTTAATTGTTTGAGAGACAGGTTAAATTTCAAGCTATTTTCACTTAAATGCTCAGATGTTATATCACAAAGTTATAATAGAAAATCACCTAAGGGCGCTTATTATTAATATAGGAGTTTTAAGTACTAAATATAGAGGCTGGATGACTTAACCCTTGGTAGTGCCAAAGATCAAAGAAGGCTGGGTAGATGTATCATTTCACATGGGGATAACGCGTAGAAAAATATCTATAACGCATAGGTAAGTGGGTGAACATAGCCCTCCCATCTTACCCATTTGTTATATATTATTGCTTAGATAGCAACAACTTTATTTGCACATGGACCTTTTTGTCCTTGTCCAACTTCAAACTCAACAGCTTGGCCGTCAGCCAATGTAGCGTATTCACCGCCAGATTGGATTTCTGAATGATGAACAAACAAATCTTTACTGCCGTCTTCTGGAGTAATAAATCCGAAACCTTTATCCGCATTAAACCACTTAACTATACCTTTACTCATAACACTCTCTTTATCATTGGTGAAAAATATAAACCTAACTTGCTATCACCATTACAAGTCAGGATTTGAATCTTATTAATACAAACTATATTTAACATTATAGACTGTATTTATAATTAACGGTGCGCGCCACCTTTCTTTTTCATATTGACTACTTTTCGAGCTATATCAAGTAATTCAGGTGAAACATCTTCAGCACCATCTTTTATTAGTTTACTCACATCACCGGATGAAAAGAATGAGCCACGCTCAGCTTTTACGCCTAATGATCTTACAAAATCTTTTGTTTTACCTGTACTACCCGTATCAATATACTTAAAAATAATTTGTTCATTAAAACTTTGTGGTTCTTGCTTTAAAGTAGCAATAGTATTGGTAAGTAATGTTATTTCCGATCCTAACATTTCTATTAATTCGGCAATATCTGAATATGGTTTCATTAAATTATTTAGCTCTTATAATATTATCTGATAATGCCAACAGGCTATCATTTTACAGGAGAAGCAAGTCAGTATAACTAGCCTGCTTAAAAAATTATTATACAGTGAATGCCTCTGAGTAAACAGTCTCTATTTTAATAGCCCAGAGCAATGATGAATTATTGTTACTTTTTTAATAATATTACTTAATGAATGCCCATCTTATTGGTCGACAAAACCGCCACTGCCTCATATTCAATGTTCAATGTTCAATGTTCAATGTTCACCATAACTTTCCTACAAAGAGAATATATTATTTGATAATTCTAAGTTTAATCACTTATTTTGATTAAAGGTTGTGATTTATTACGCTTGATTGTTTCTCTCGTAAGTCTATAATCCGCATAATTATTATATAACTAACCACAATATAAATGAAAAAATCTTACAAAAAAAACGTAAATATATATCTTGTCATTTTTTTGTTGCTAAGTCTTTGTATTTCCTATTTAGCGGTAGCGAAAACAGATACCCCAGAGATGAAGACTAAAGCAGTTTTTGGTCAAATAGAATCGGCTTTATTAATTTTAAAAAGTAACAATCAATTCACTAAAAGCAATATCAGAAGTGTATTAACCCAATACCTTCTGCCTGAGGTAGATATTCAATATTTTAGTTATAAAGTTATTAATCAAAATTTGCCCAAACTATCTGCCGAACTTAGGACTGAGTTTGTGACTGAGTTATCAAATCAATTAATAAATACTTATACCAACTTATTAAGTAAATATAGTGGTGAGTCAATGACCATCGGTACAGGGTCATTATCAAAAAGTGGTAAAATGTCGATGGTCAACATAACGATTACCGGTGAAAGTAAAGTCAACAAAGCGGTAGTAAAGTTACTGATATCAAAAGAAGGCACTTGGCAGTTCTTTGATATCATCATTGAAGGCATTAGTTTATTAGATGCAAAGCAAAAAGAAATAAATTCAAGTTTCAGTAAGTTAGGTGTTGAAGGTACACTGTTACATCTAAAAAATATAAATCAAAGAAGTCTCACTTCTTTATAAAAATCAAGGTAGGTACAATCGTTCTAATGGAATGGCTTAATCATACGAATAATTTCAAAGCACTTTCAGCAGTACTCGCTAATAATAAATTTGTTATTGCGCTATTGTTTATTTCTATTTTTTATATGATTAAATATCTCATTGTAAGAAGAATAAAACGAAAATCAAAACAAGATAAAAGATTACAAATCAATGTAGTCAATAATATATTTACGGTATTAATAATCGTGATGGTTTTTAATATTTGGTCTGAAGAAATTCAAAAATTTGCTTTTTCGATTGCTGCTTTTATTGTAGCAATTGTCTTAGCAACCAGAGAGTTTATTCAATGTTTTATTGGTTTTGTTTATATCCTGTCAAGTCGACCATTTCGTATTGGTGATTGGGTACAAGTTGGCAATCATTACGGCGAAGTGCATTCAACAGACTGGGCAAAACTAACACTGTTAGAGGTAAATGTAGATGATTATCAATACACAGGTAAAACGCTATACCTACCCAATAGCCAGCTAATTACTTCGGTTATTAAAAACCTTAACTTTTTAAAACGATATGCAATGCATCATTTTACCATTGTCAGAGATGACAGTGTTAATCCCTTCGAGTTTATTGATGAGTTGTATACTAGAGCAAGTTTATATTGTAGTGACTTTAAAGAAGTTGCAATCCGCTATAACCAACTGATTGAAAACCGTTTAGAGGTTAACATCACAGGCCCTGAGCCACATATTCAAGTAGCAACTTCTGAGGTTGGAGATACGCAAATATTTTTTACTATATTTTGCCCAACAGAGATAGCATTAGAAATAGAGCAGAAGTTAACTGCTGATTTTATGACATTGTGGTTTAAGCAAAAAATGGTTTCGTCAACTTTATCAAACTAATGTAATATCACTAATTATTAAGTCACTCAGTCACGATTTACTTCTTGACTGAGTGACTTTTTAGACGCTAACATTTTGATAAATTAAATTATTTTTTATCGTTATTCAATAAAGTAAGCGTGCCATCGAGGTGCACATCGCGTTGCGGAAAAGCAACAACAATATTATTCTCTTCAAACAATTCCTCTAATCGAAATCGAATATTACTTCTAGTCACTCTTAAAGCCGTTTCTCCAGTTGAGTTTATCCAAAAATTTACATAAAACACTAATGAATTATCACCAAAGTCTTCAAAAACAACGACGGGCATTGGCGCGGTCAATACTTCTTTTTGTGCCAGTGTCGCTTCTAAAATAAGATCCGCTACTTTTCTAGCCCGAGTACCATAAGCAACCCCAACAGAAACACTTGTTCTCACTAAACTGTCTCGAAGCGTCCAATTCACTACCGTATTTTCAAGTAGTTTACTGTTAGGAATAAGCAGATGAACACCATCAACACGTCTAATACGGGTTGAACGGGTGTTAATTTCTTCTACGACACCTTTGGCATTTTCAACTTCTAAAAAGTCACCAATTTTAATAGGTCGTTCCCACATTAAAATCCAACCACTGATAAAGTTGTTAATAATGTTTTGCGCGCCAAAACCAAAACCAATCGCGATTGCACCCGATAAAAAGGCAAAAGCGGTGATCGGCACATTAATCAAATCTAAGGTGGTGATCAACAATATAACTATCGCAATCACATAAAAAACACGCTGCAATAAGTGTATAATATTTGGATCAGTTTTTTTGGTCGTTAAACGCTTGGTTATAAACCTTACGCCCCACTTAGTGAGTAACAACCCAAGGTAAATAATTAGCGGAATTAACAGTAACCCACCCAATGTTACCGGTTGCTCAGCAATAGTAATAACCTTAGTAGATAAGATTTCTTTTATTTGTGTAAAATCCATAAAATCCCTTAATTTAACGACTTTTTATTTTGATCCTAAAAAGACTTTTGATGGGTCAACGAGAAAGCGTTTACCCAGTGCTTCTCTTCCTAACAGCATTAAATAACTCATATCAGAGCGGTCCGTTAAGGTTATTTCAATTGACCACCTGTCTTCGCCAAGTACGATGGGTGTTTCTATAACGTAGCGTTGCTCTGTAGTGCCATTTGAAGATTTAACTTTACGCATATCGCTAATGGGCGCCGTACATTTCTGCATGGCATCCACATTATGCATATCAGGGTGTAGATCAAACGTCACACTATGTACGCCATCAATAATTAATTTTTTAATATTATCAACATGTAACGACGACGTTTTTGCGCCGGTATCAACTCGTACTTGTAAGTCATCAATAGCTAAGTCTGGCAAAGCTATTGACTCTAAACGCCCGATAACAACTTTATTCGCTTTTTTCATACGCTTCTCTAACTGTCGTCATTTTCAGGTAAAAGCTGCTCTTGCACATTTTCAATATGACCTGCAATTTCTTCATCATCTTCACTAAAATAAGCGACATGAAACATGGCTTCACCTTCTTGAACTAAAGGTATGTTTTGCTTACCAATTAAAATGCCTGAGCGTGTTGCTTTAACCGAATCAAATATTGCACCGTATGGACTACCAATTTCGGCTAATACTTGACCTTTAGTAATCTGATCGCCCAAATTTACAATATTATGAACAATACCACTAGCGTTAGCGCGTACCCATTGGCTGCCATTAGCAATAAACGGCATACGTTTTTTCTTCTTGGTGCGGACAACTTTTCTGGTCATACCTAAATGCTGTAATACATTTAAGATACCTTTCATGCCCGCTCGAATTGAAAACTCATCAAAACGCAGCGCTTCACCCGCTTCATATAAGAGTATTTTCGTTTCGTTTTTAACGGCTGATTCTCTTAACGAGCCGTCAACTAAAGTAGAATTCAACACAACCGGCACGCCAAACACTTCCGCCAAGGCTTTGGTATCGGGATCAGACATATCCGCCCTAATTTGTGGCAGGTTTGAACGATGAATGGCCCCGGTATGTAAATCGATACCGTAATCACAATGCTTAACGATTTCATTGAGAAATATATAAGCAACGCGTCCTGCTAAAGAGCCTTTCGCAGAGCCGGGAAAACAGCGATTTAGATCACGACGGTCAGGCATATAGCGACTTTGATTGACTACGCCATAAACATTAACCATAGGAACAGCAATAACCGTGCCTCGCGTTATTTTAAGTTTCTTTTCGTGGATCAAGCGTCGAATAATTTCAATACCATTTAATTCGTCGCCATGTACCGCCGCACTCAAAAAAATAGTGGGCCCTGGTTTTTTAGCGCGAATAATATGAACGGGCAAAGAAACGTCTGCATCGGTATATAACTTAGCAACCGGCAACTCTATTTTGCGCTGCTCTCCAGGTAAAATTTCGAACTCACCTATACGTAATATGTCCATAAAACTCTCTTTAATTATCCTTTGCCACGTGTCTTAGTATCATGAGGTTTTGCATTTTTTTCTAAAAACTCAAACACCATCCCGGCAACATTTTTACCCGTCGCTTTTTCAATACCTTCAAGGCCAGGAGATGAATTAACTTCCATGACCATAGGACCATTTTGTGAACGCAGTAAATCAACGCCACACATGTTCAAGCCCATCGCCTTTGCCGCTTTAACTGCTGTGTCACGCTCTTCTTTCGATAATTTAACCACAGTAGCAGAGCCGCCGCGATGTAAATTAGAACGAAATTCACCTTCAGCGCCTTGACGTTTCATCGCCGCAACCACTTTACCGCCAATGACTAAACAGCGAATGTCAGCACCACCGGCTTCTTTAACAAATTCTTGTACTAAGATGTTCGCTTTTAAGCCCATGAATGCTTCGATGATGGCTTCAGCCGATTTAGCGGTATCGGCTAATACTACGCCTATGCCCTGCGTGCCTTCGA
This sequence comes from Colwellia sp. BRX8-9, assembly GCF_014077245.1. Lineage (NCBI taxonomy): Bacteria > Pseudomonadati > Pseudomonadota > Gammaproteobacteria > Alteromonadales > Colwelliaceae > Colwellia > Colwellia sp. BRX8-9. The sequence goes on along the minus strand of NZ_JACGVN010000024.1, from coordinate 37,655 downwards.
GCAATTTAATAACCACCGGCGCGCCGCCAACATTTTTAATCAGATCTTTGGCATTATCAGGCTTGTTTGCAAAACCCGTTCGCGGTAAACCCAAACCTTTACGCGATAGCAACTGTAATGACCGCAATTTATCGCGTGAGCGGCTGATAGCGACAGACTCATTAATATTGAAGGTACCCATCATTTCAAATTGTCTTGCCACAGCCGTGCCGTAAAAAGTTACAGAGGCGCCGATACGAGGAATAATTGCATCATACTTTGGCAATTCTTTACCCTTGTAACGCACAGCTGAACGAGTACTCGTGATATCCATATAACAGTGTAATGTATCGATAATATCAACTTCATGTCCCATAGCTTCGCCGGCTTCTTTTAAACGGCGCGTAGAGTAAAGATTTTTGTTTCTAGATAAGATAGCAACTTTCATAATAAGTCCTGTAGTGCTCACCTTTATTTAAGGTTAAAGAGTGAGGTAATAAGTAATATCGAGTGTATAGCTAGCTCATTAAATAATAAAGCGCTATATTTCGATACGTTTAATCAAATAAAATGATTAGACGGCGATTTATATAATTATAAAGTCGTTATTATAGAATATTTTACGTCAATAGTTGAAAAAATAACGATTAAAATTTATTAGGATAAATCACTGAGCAAATTTTACTTGTTTAGACAAATTTATGGGCTCTACAACATTGGACTAAACTGTGATTTTCCCAGGAAAAATGGCTTAAATGAATAATGGCAGATTATTTTGTATATGATTTTTAAAATGGCAATACTGGTAGAGTTTTAGAACAAAAAATGAGGGGGAAGTTTGTTGAGAATAATCAATAGCTGTGTTTATTTACGAATAGATGAAGTGAAGTAAGTGAACTCAAATTATAAAAACCACTTATATTAAGTGGTCTAAATAATTTGAGTGACTTAGACAAGCTGGTAATACAAAACGATTACTCGTCTTTAGGTAAAACCTTTATTGCTTTGTAATCGCCTTCTTTTAATTCATCATTGATACAATTTAATAAATAAGTTTTCATATCAGTTTCTGCTATTTCATCTTCAATAGCGTATTCTTTACATTGACTTAAAAGACTTGATACGTAGTCACTAGGTGCATCCATTAAAGCAGGTTCTGCTTCTTCACTGTGCGCTATGCCTGAAGTTAGGGCTAATAAAGCGATAGCTAAAATTGTTTTTTTCATAAATATTCTCTTTACATTAAAATTACTTACATATCCCAATAGTCACTTAATGAATTAAGTTGACGGTCAAGGAACCTTTTTTCATTTAAAATATCTAATCTTTCTTTAACCAGATATTTCTGTTTGGCGATATTGCTAATTTCTTTTTTATTTGCAGAGCCACTCGTTACTTCGAATCCGGAGATACCAGGATTGAAATTCAAATTGCTACCTATGCCAGTACTTTCGTATGTATCAATATTCATTTTTTGCCTTCAAAAAAATCATAATTAGATTCTGGATGGATAATGTTCCACTATTTGAGAATTGAAAAGCAAAATATTTTCGTTTAACTAATCAATTTTTTTTGTTAAACAAGGAAAATAGCTAACCCTTGATATAATGAGTGTGAGTACTGGAAGATTAAAGCGTGACGGGGAGAGAATAAAAAAAACAACAAACCCATTGAAAACAAGAGGTTATATTTAAAACAGATTATTTAAATCGATTATTTGTTAACAATAAAATAATTCCCAGCGGCTTAAAAAATTAAATTGGTCTGCAAGAAGCAGCAACATTATTCTTTTCAGCGCTGAGAATAGCCACTATTTTTATCGCTAAAATAACAATAAAAACGTTAATTAAGCTGATTTTTCTAAAGCAGTAATAAGGTACCGCAGCCAAGAAAGGCTATAAAACCAAATATATCTGTTACGGTTGTTAAAATAACAGCTCCAGATAATGCTGGGTCGATGTTAAATTTATTTAATATCCAAGGTATCCATACCCCTGATAACGAAGCAACTAAAATATTACCTAAAATAGCGATACAAATGGTGACTGATAGCATTGGATTTTCAAACCAGTAAAAAGTGATGATGCCGATGACCGTCGCCCATAACATGCCATTAATTGCGCCAACTTTAAGCTCTTTTTTAACGATAGCCTGCCTATTAGCATCACTAATTTGCCCTAACGCTAAACCACGTATAATCAAGGTTAACGTTTGACTACCGGAAATACCGCCCATCGATGCAACCACCGGCATAAGCACGGCAAGTGCAACAACTTGTTGTAAGGTCGCTTCAAATAAACCAATAAACCAAGAAGCTAAAAATGCAGTCACTAGGTTAATACCCAGCCAAATCGCTCGGTTTTTACTACTTAACCAAACACTGGCAAATAAATCTTCTTCATCACTCAAACCAGCCGATTGCATTAATTGATTATCTTTATGCTGGTCTTTGTATCTATAAGCAGAGTGCAAATCTAAACGGCCGGTTAAATGGCCATTTTCATCAACGATAGGTAATGCTGATTTTCCAGAAAGGATCACTTCGTCAATTGATTCATCTATATCTTTACTGGCTTCTAAAACTTGAACATCTTGATACTCTACACTGGCTAAGGGAGTATCCCCATCTAAAAGCAATAGTTTATTGATGGGGATCTCACCAAGTAATTGGGCATTATTATCAACAACATAAATAACTTCAGTTAATGGTAATAAATTTTTTGCACACACTTTCTTTGCTGCTGCTACTTTCAATTTTTGCGAAATTCTTTTTTCGTCAAAGCTTTGCCAGCGCCCTACTTCATCTTCAGAATAATCTTGAGCCTTTTTTAAATACTCTCTTTGTTTAGCTGTCATTTTTGTGACAGCATATTCAATGAAGCGATCGCTTAAATCTTCAGTAAGTTCTATTAAACTGTTGGCATCTAATTTATCAAATAAAGGAAAACAGGCATCGTCATCCATTGCATTTAATAACATCTGCCGAGATTCATTTTTCATCTCTAGAAAAATATTTTGTTGATAATCTGCGCTCAACAACGCCCAAAGACTTAATCGAGGTTTGATAGGAAAAGCTTCTAAAAGAATTGCTACGTGCTCTGGCATGAGCGTATCTTCAATTTCAGCAGCTAATTCATTTAATTGAAGATCGTTGGCTAATAGTTCTTCGATTTTTTCAATATAAGTAGGGAGTAGTTCTAGGGACATTTAATTTCCTAATAAAGATTTCAACAAATTTTTTGAATCAAACTAAGTAAAATTTTGCGTTTTATTTTATGGGTTATTTAACTATAGAATCGCATTATTCTCTAATCATTAAACTAGACAACTAATGAAAATGCCAAAGTTACAGCCTTTTGCTATAAAAACGCAAAAGTTTTCATTTTATTCCAAATTGTGGCGATTACTTTTTAAGAAGCGGCAATGGCAACTTATCGAAGATTGGCATTATACCTTACCTAACAAAAGAATCGTTATAATTCCGAAAGGCTTTATTTTTGATGGTAGTTCGTACCCGGCAATAGTCTGGCTTTTCTTCTCGCCAACAGGGTTATTACTCATCCCGGTTATTTTGCATGACTTTTGCTTTGAGTATAATTATTTATGGGCGAAGCAGGATGATAAAATATTTAAATTTAAAGAAGGCTATGGTTTTTTAAAATGGTCAACACTGATCCGCAAAGTCGGTATAGAAAGAAACGAACTACTGCTGATTGATTATTTTATATGGGTACTGTGTATGGCTTTTGGTTGGGTAAATTGGCTAACATTTCAGCGCAAAACTAAGCCGACGTTATTACCTGAGGACAAATAGGATAATTTTAAAAGTCTCAACTGAGAATTTGTTAAGAAGAGGATAAACTTATCGGTAAGTTTATCCTTAAATCTACTGCATATTAATTATTTTATCGACTAACTGGCTGCTGCTTGAGTAAATATGCTGCCATTTAAACAGTGAAACGACTTATGCCTGGTTATTTTTATGTATTTTTTCCACAACAGTTCAACTTTAGTTTGACCTTCAAGTTGTGATTCACACATGTTTACAAACTGTATTTCAACTTCATTTTCTGGCGAACAAATAGCTTTTTCTAACATCAGTAAACGTTTGCCTACCTGTGTTAATAATTCTGCTTCGGCGATATTGAAATCTCCAGATTTTCTGAAACCACGTGGAAAATGTACATCATCGTAAAATTGTGTTGCAGCAATAAATCCATGTATTAAAGTCATTTGCGCCTCTATTGACAGGGTATAGGTTTTAGCGGATTATGCGGCTAACAAGCAAGGCTGTAAAACAAATAATAATTATCGTATCGATAAGAGATTGCAGTATGGATATTGAGTTAATTAAAACCTTCTTAGAAGTTAAGGATTGTCGTCACTTTGGTAAAGCGGCAGAAAACCTATATCTGACCCAAGCGGCGGTTAGTACTAGAGTTCGTCAGTTAGAGAAATACTTTAATGTGACCTTGTTTCAGCGCACCAGAAACAACATTCAATTAACACCCGCAGGAGAAAAGCTTGTCCCCTACGCGGAGCTTATGATCAATACCCTTCGAATGGCAAAACAAGATATTGCCATAAGCACTGAAAAAGTTGCGCACATTTATATTGCCGGCACACCTAATACTTGGGATGTTTATATACATGATGCCATTTCAAAGATATATAGCAATGAACCACAAATCAGTTTAATCGCTGAAATATTATCGCGAGAGCAATTAACCAGACAATTACTTGAGCGTACTTTAGATGTTGCGATTCTATTTGATCCCCCAAAAGTAGAAGAACTAAAAATTGAATCTTTACATATGTTTAATTTAATTCCCGTGACGACTTTTAATAACAAAGTAACAAGCCCCGCAGACTTACAACGTTATATTATGATTGATTGGGGAACTAGCTTTACTCACTGGCATGCTAAAGAATTTTCTGACATATCAATTCCTGCAATTAGAACGAGTACAGCGCGTATTGCACTTGATTTAATGCTGCAATGTGGCGGGAGTGCCTATCTACCAGACATGCTAGCGAAACCTTTTATCGAGCAAGGTAAGTTATTTAAAATCAATGCCCTGCCTATTTTTGAACGTGAATTATTTATTGCCTTTCATAAAGAAAATGAGAATGAAGAACGAATTATTGATATTAAAAATTTACTGAGAAAAGATGAACCAGAAGCCCCCGCTATTATGAGCCCCCAGTAACGTGAAAAACAGATGCAATTTATAGCGAACTAGTACAGTAAATTCAAAATATTTTCAGTAAAAATGATTTATCGTTAACGTAAAAATATTTTACTTTTCTTGTTAGCAAAAAGCGTAGATTATGCTGTTTTTACTTGAGTATCCTTTGGTGATATAACAATGAATATCAATTCTAATTATGAGTTATCAGCTTCTGATGAAATAAGTTTTAACTATGATCTATCTTCAAACGAAGGAGATGATAATAACAATGATGATGATAATGATAACGATAGTGACAATAACATTGCTGAATTTGAGTTACATACCTCACCTAGCGATGTAAAAAAATCAAGACACAGTAACAAACGTAACTATTTAGCCAAGAAAAAAATTGAACAGCTGCAAGAAGAACGACAACTGAGAAGGTTCACTCAAGATTACTATGATGATTGGGATTAAGCGCATAATTAACGCTTAATCGATAAAATAATAGTAACGCGAATTAATGATGAATTAATTCGCGTTTAGTTCTTTAGCAAGAATTGATTACCCGCCACAAGATTGCCATTGAGTGAGTTCAAGCAAAACGTTGTTATCGACTGACTTCCATTAAAAAGTGATTAGGTTTATTACTGAGTCATAACTCTTCAATTTTCAGGTCTAAACTAGTCTAAAGTTAAAACTGGTGTTAAAATATCAAACAGCCCATTTAGGTTTCAATAATGACACAATAAGGCTTGATAGCATCAAAAACCACAAATCAAGAATAAACCTTGTAAGTCAACCGCTAGCACCTAGACCTCAAACAACTTAAGAGTACTAAAAACCATGAATACAAAAATCTACAAGCGCGTATTTGCTTTGGCTGGAGAGTTAATGCTTGCTGCTCAGGAAAGAAATCAAATCAACTTTGACAATTGCTACAGTGAATTAAAACAACTCTGTGATGATAACGAAAATACCGATAAAGACCATCCTGTACAGTGGGAAACACTGGCTGACTTTACCGACGATTTACCCTTAGCTATTTCAATTTACGAGAAAGCATTACTTAAAGCAGAAGAGATTAATTCAAAAGATTTTCGTTCATCAATTGGCTTCTCCGTTGCATCACTACAAGTTGAACTCGGTGAAAAAGAGCAGGCGATTGAAAACTTAGAAAAAGCAAAAATCAGCTGTAATAAAATTGTCGACAAAGAATTAAAAGCTGAAATTCATGATTTATTAGAAGCGTTAAAAACTGAAGTATCGAGTCCTTACTAAATAACTCATCAGCCAGCGAGTGACTTTATTTAGCTTTGATCAATAATCTAGTTACCACCTAAAATGATACAGTCGCCTGCTAGCGTAGACGACTGTAATGCCTATTTATAAGCTATAGTAAGGTCGCTTTACGTTATTAATTCTGTGTCTTATCGGCTTTAGTTGGAAAGTTGATATCCGTTAAAGTCAATCACTGTTGCATTGAATGTATGCATTTTATCGACGCTGCTCACCTAATATAAAATCAATATATCGCCAAAATAATTTTTCATACTGAGTATGACTTTGTAAATTTGATGTAAAGCCAAAAAAAATAACCAAACAGAGATCATAAAGTATTGCCCAGCGCTAAATAAAGTGGGGAATAAACATAAATTCTCCTTTGATACTCAGTATATATAGGTAATACTTAGCAAATATTCGCTTGCACAAATCTGTGCTCCCCCTGAATGGATCTATTCACTAGAACGGAGTAATAAACAATCATGATTATCTTTTTTATCTGTATCACTCTATTAATATTGGGTTATAAGTTTTATAGCCCTTTCATTGAAAAACAAGCGGGCATTGATGAAACGATCAAAACACCTCAAGCACGTTTTGAAGAAGGGGTTGATTACGTTGCCATCCACCCGGTTAAAGCCTTTCTTATTCAGTTTTTAAATATTGCTGGGGTAGGTCCTATTTTTGGTCCTATCCTTGGTGCACTCTATGGACCGGTTGCACTTATTTGGATTGTACTTGGTAATATTTTAGGTGGCGCAGTACATGATTACTTTTCTGGGGTCATGAGTATTAAAGAAGATGGTAAAAGTTTGCCTGAAATTGCAGGCCACTATTACAACGTTTACTTTAAAGGGATAATGTTGATATTCACCACCATGCTACTGTTTTTTGTTGGTGTTGTTTTTATCATGAGTCCTGCCGGATTATTAAGTAATTTAAGTTATTTTGAAGGCACATTTTTAGCCGGTAATACCTTTTGGGTTTTAGTTATTTTAGGCTACTATTTAATGGCAACACTATTACCCATAGATAAGATAATAACCAAGCTCTACCCCCTTTTTGGTTTACTCATGATAGTGATGACCTCGCTTATCGCGGTATCATTACTTATGAATGCGCCACACTTACCTGTCGCTGGTGATTTTTTGGGGTATTTTAACTCAGACCATTACAGTCATGACTTTTTAGAGCCTAATGCTGACGGTCTCCCTGTCTGGCCATTATTATTTATAACAATTACCTGTGGCGCAATTAGTGGTTTCCATTCGACACAAGCACCGATTATCGCGCGTTGTTTAACCAATGAAAAATATGTACGCCCAGTCTATTATGGCGCGATGATGTGCGAAGGCATTGTAGGTTGTGTTTGGGCCTTAGCTGGCATAGCAGCATTTCCTGAAGGTTACTCAGAGCTTAAAGCATTGCTTGACCAAGGCGGTCCTGGCTTAGTGGTTAACCATATAGCAAACAGCTACCTTGGCGCACTCGGTGGCATTATGGCTATTATAGCCGTTGCGATATTCCCTATCACTTCTGGAGATACCGCTTTTCGGTCCTTGCGTCTAACCTTAGTGGATGCATTTAATATCCCACAAAGTTTACGCAACCGACTCTTGTTAGCCGTGCCTATTTTGATTATTGCTTATTTTATGACAAAATTAGATTTTTCAATAATATGGCGTTATTTTGCTTTTTCAAACATGCTACTTTCTACCAGTGTATTATGGCTAGCCACTAAATTTTTGTTTGACCGTGGCACTTTCCATTGGATTGTCAGTTTACCTGCCATTGTTGGTACTAGTGTTAGTGTCTCTTATATTATGACGGCAGGAATAGGCTTAAACTTACCCAGTGAATATGGCAAATTAATCGGGGCTGTGGTCGGTGTTATCTCACTTATCTTATTAATACTGGCACACAATAAACGGGTAAATATTGCCTCGACATCACCTTAAAATTTGAGATGTTTGATGTTTGATGTTTATCATTAACAACAAAAGCAGTGCTAATTAGCACTGCTTTTTGATTTGTATCTGCCCAATAAAGCGCAATTACTGTTAATTTTTCAGGATAAAAAGTTAAAGAAAGTCCTTATTTTCTAGCGGTTCAAGCAGACCTAGGCCAAATTGATAACTGGAGATAATTAACGTATTCTAAGCAGTAACAGCCAACAGGAAGGCGTACACTTATATTTTTAATTTCCCTAGCCTTTGAAACCTTGCCAATATAAAAAATGTTACTGTCGCGCAAAACGACCATAATTATTATGCTGAAGCTAAAATATTGGGTATTAGTACTCTTATAGTAAAAAACATTATCGTGTTACTGACAACATACCAAGGGAATTGCAAAACTTATGCAAAATTTTTTTAAAAAAGGACTCAATGTCGTTCGCTCAGTTGCAGACAAAGCTACAGAAGAGTTAGCGGCTAATTATTCCATTGTTAAAGAAAAAGTGAATGGCTTACCCGTCTTTATTTCCGCAGAGAAGTCAGACAAATATAACGATATCCAGTATGACGAAAAACACTATTTTGTTATACCTTTCCAACTATCAGAATATAAATTTGCCTTACACACCATGCGGTGTCTCCCGAATGCTGTTCCAGAAATTAACAACCTGCCTAAAAGGCGTGTTTTTCACTTTCCCAATCAACATTCAGAAGAAATGCTTAAAGATTATATGCGCCAATCAGCAGAAGAAATGGTAAGAAATAAAAGCGCAAGTAATCCAAACAGTATTGAGTCTTTGGCTGATCAAATTGACGCGCTAGATAAAAAACTCACATATAGCATGCTATTAGTGGGTGGTTTGGCCGCTGTGGTAAATCCATTATTGGGCGTAGGTATTGCGGCAAAAGCGTTGTTACCCAGTGTTGGCGGTATAATTAACAAGTACGGCTTGCGTCCTACGGGAGAGAAACTTTCCCAACATCAGCTGAATAAATCTATAGAAGAAGCTGATGCACATATTGCAAAAGAATTTGCCGATGCAAGTACACTGCAGGTTATTAATCCTATATTACAAGAATTAGAGTTGACACTACGTACCACAGAATTGCAGCATGACCCGATAACTGACGCCAATTTAGCTGATGGCAGTATTCCTGAACTTGATGGAGAAAGATGGCGAGAACTAACTGAGGTCGCTATTTGTCATGTTTACAAGGAAGTTTATCAAACGCCATCTCTGCACAAAAAAGCGGGTCTTGAGCCTAAAGACTTAAGATGGCTAAAAATAATGTTTGAAGTAAACAGTAAATAAAGCTGTTCTGCATAAAGACTTTACCAGAAGCGATTAATTATTAAACTTGTTAACATTCACCATAAAACAAGAAACAATTGCCCTTTGCTAACCATGTATTGTCAAATCAATGACACATGGGGTCAGTTTTACTGACCCCCCATTTCATAAAAGCAATGCTGATTTATACCTACTAGCGAGTCACTTATTGACCACTCAACCTTTTGCCAAAAGATATAGCATAAGCTGGTGAGCGCATTCTTAATACCGGATCATCACTTGGCGTAAAGCCTGCAGACATCATATTAGGATCAAAATTAGTATTTTTACATGCATCGCTGCCACTGGTATTAACGGTCACTGTGCCTAGCATTACTTGAGGACGCTCACTTGGCCATTGTTGTGATGGGTCAATATCACTGTCTTGTGCTTCACCTAAACTTGCCATAATGTTAAAATTAACCGTTTCATTTTTAAGCTGTTGCGCAAAGGTATCTGCTAAAAACTCAGTAGGCATTTTAGCAGCCTCAGCTTTTTCTAATGTTTTAACCCCTAAATTAGGCTCAATGGTCCAGCGAAATTTAGTTTTCTGTTGATTAGGTTGGTCAAAGTAAAAAGTGTGCAAACCAAAGAACTCAGTGTTGGCAAATGAAGCGGCTGTTTTAGCTGTTTTATTCCACATAGCATTAGCTTGAACACTCGGATGTTGCTGAATATATGCCATGGTTTTAGCGGGATCAGTTTTACCATTTTCATCAGGAAGTAAGGTCGATAAAAAACCATGAAAAACTTCTGGATTTTTACCGGCAAACACCGGAAAGTTATTACCAGTAAAAGTGTGAAAAGAGCCATCAGGTAACTTTATTTGCATGCCCATGCCGCGTGTGCCAGCCGCTTTTTCATCACTATTGGGATTTGAACCGCCAACGGAAAATCGAATAGATACCGGTAGTTCGCCGTTCGATAACAAAGCAGCTCCAGTAAAATGTTGATTGGGTGTTGGTACAAAAGTACCTGATGCACACAAACCTTTAGCATGTGCTTTTCTATAGCCAGGATGTTTCCCACCCAATTTTTCAAATATTTCAACAAAATCATTGGCGACAACTTCTTTATCATTGGCTGCAGCGTTCGATGTTGCTGTAGCAGTAGTGATAAGAAACAAAGCACTAATACTTGAGGTAATGAGATTATGTTTCATTGGTTTCCTTAGAGTGATTATTTCAATAGTTCAAATGACGAAAAATGTCATAGATAAGATCTAGAGTATTATCTACAAGCATAGCAAAGGACCTTAATAGTGTAATAAATATTTCACGACCAACTTGCATAAGACTAAAGAAATTTGTTGTCATAGTTATGGTGAAAATAATAATGATTTAATGACACAAAACATTCTTATTCAACTTCAAATATTTCATCAATAAAAAAGCTGGGTTTACAACCTACCCACCGGTCGGTTAGAATGAATTATCATTAATAGTTAATTAAGTCGTGAATATGAGAGACGCAGAGCTAACTCGTCAAAAAATACTAGAAATAAGTGCAGATGAAATTCATAAAAAGGGTTTCATCGCAACAAGCTTATCTTGTATTTTAGTGCGCTGTGAAGTTTCAAAAGGTGCCTTGTATCATCATTTTAAAAATAAAATGGAGCTGGGCTACGCTGTTTTTGAAGAAATTTATACACCCATGTTTTTAGAGTTATGGCAGCCAGCAGTAGAGGTAGATGATCCTATTGAAGGTTTGTGCGACTTTTTTACCGCTATGTATACCAACTCATCTTGTGACGAGATTGTTTGTGGTTGTCCTTTAAACAACCTTTGCCAAGAGATGTCTGGCGTAGATGAAGGCTTTCGCTTACGTATTTTAAACATGCAGCAACAACTCAATCAACTTATCGCCATTAACTTACAACGTGTCGCTAACCAGCTTCGTGACGACATTGATTTTAGCCAAGTTGCCTATTTTATTGTCTCAACTTTTCATGGTTCTTCTAGTTTAAGTAAAAGTTCTAAAAACAAAGACCTCTTTGAAAAAGTCATCAAAGAACTGTGCAACTATATTAGAAATCTTAGAAGTCATTAACGCCACTCTTTTCACTTATCTCCTTGGCTTTTCACAGCCGATATAGCAAATAGTAATAAAAAATATCAATAAAGTATTTACATACCGCATGGTCGGTATGTAAAATACCCCTAATGAATTAACAATGAACTCAGCACTTAATACGCTCTCTCAAATACGGACAAAAACATGAAACACTTAATGGCAATATTTACTCTCTTATTCATGACTTCATTGGCAAGCTTTTCCAGCAATGCCTACAGTATTGAAAACTCTCCATACACAGTAATTGCTGAAACAGGAGAACGTTTGTTTTCTCGTATTGCTAAAGATCAAGAGTCACTGAAAAAATTCCCTGAACTGATGCGTGATATTGTTGAAGAAGAGTTAATGCCATCAATAGATTACAAATACGCCGCATTCAAGGTTTTAGGTAGAAATTTGAGAACGATGACCCCAGAACAGCGTGAAAAATTTGTTGTTTCTATGCGCAGTTACTTAGTAAGAACTTACGCAATAGCGTTAAAACAATATAAACAACAAGACGTTGCATTTGAATCTCATAAATCAACAAATGGCGCTAGAATTGTTGGTGTAAATTCAGTTATTCGTAATGCCAATGCGCCTGAAATTAACATTACTTTTCAAATGCGCCAAGACAGACAAACAAGTCAATGGAAAGCTTACGATATGATCATCGAAGGTATCTCTTTACTCAGTAGTAAAGAAGCTGAAATAAGCCAACGGATCCAAAAGAGTGGCATTGACCAAGTGACCTTAGAGTTAGCTTCTTTTAATCAATAAGTTCTCTAATTCCGTCATCAAGCTATGCTAAAATATTTTGTAATATTATCAATGCATGAGTAAGTATTAGCATAAATGACGGTTATTAATTTTTATCTTACGCGCCACGGCGAAACACAGTGGAATAAAATAGGGAAGTTTCAAGGACAGTTAGATAGCCCTTTAACCCATAAAGGCTATCGACAAGCTGATGGAATTGCTAGGCAACTAGTTGATCACAAGATAGACCTTATTGTAAGCTCAACATTACCAAGAGCAAAAAGTACCGCTGAAATTTGTCAGGTGACAGTAGATTGTCCACTTAACTTTGCGCCGGCCTTAATCGAGCGAGATTTTGGCCTCTGGCAAGGAAAAGTTATTGACGAAGTTAAATTAGAAAAAAACTTCCATGCTATTTTTCATCAAGTAAACGCCTCCGCACCGCCGAGTGGAGAATCGGGTATTGACTGCGCACTTCGCTTTCAACAAGCATTAATTGAGATTGCTAATACTAGTGATGATCAAAAAACGCCACAAGATAAAACGACCACTAAGCCCAACAACATAGCGATTAAGAGTATTCTTGTGGTTAGTCACGGCGATATATTACGCTGTTTTTTATCTTTGTTTGTTGAAAATTTTTCTGATAAACAAGCAATTAACAGTCAACAAAAAGCCTTTGATAATGGCTGCATTTTTCAGCTTGCCTACCAGTGTAAAACTAAAGTATTTACCCTTATAGCGACACACGACATCACTAAACCTTCAGCAGTGATAATGCCGCGATGACAAGTTCTGTGATCATGGTGATGGCATACCTACTAGATCGTTGGCTCGGCGAAGTAAAACGATTTCATCCTTTAGTAGGCTTTGGTTGGTTAAGTACCGTAATAGAGCATACCTTTAACTTTCAGCATGCGACACCGAAAACAACCTCCATATTTTTGCCTCGATTATTGGGGATTTTATCGTGGCTTATCTTATGTTTACCTTTACCTATTCTTTATTATTACTTCCACCAAAACCAGCTGTTTTTTTGGTGCTTAGATGCCTTAGTCCTTTATTTCGCTATCGGTTTAAAAAGTCTAAAATTACATGCTTTACAAATATTTAATCCCCTTAATAAAAATGACTTAGCCACCGCACGATATTTTTGTGGTTATTTAGTTAGCCGAAATACAGCAGACCTATCCGAACAAGAAATTTCCCGTGCAACCGTTGAGTCTGTCCTAGAAAATGGTCATGACGCGGCTGTTGCTAGTTTCTTTTGGTTTATTATTGGTGGTATTCCACTGGTGATTTTACATCGACTCGCCAATACATTAGATGCAATGTGGGGCTATAAAAATCAACGTTTTATCAATTTTGGTTGGTGTGCTGCCCGCATGGACGACTTACTCGGTTGGCCAAGTGCAAAAATTACCGCATTACTTTATGCTTGCCAAACAAATTTGTCTTACTCAAAAATGATCAGTGCGCTACATAATGGTTATCGACAAGGCCAGCATTATAAAAGCCTAAATGGCGGTTGGGTAATGGCGACGGGCGCCAGCGTTCTAAACTTCACGCTGGGTGGAACAGCGACTTATCATGGCAAGGCAGTAACGTCGATACCATTAGGTTGCGGTAATAGCGTTGTTAAAAATGATATTTTTCGTAGTATAAACCTGGTCAATAAAGCGGTTATTATTTTGATTTTTACTTATTTTTGCTATCAATTCCTGCATTATTTTTATAGTGTAAATTTGTGATGGACAATAAAGCTAATGAAAGTTCGCCCCTGTTAGTACACGGTGGTCAGCTCAATGAAGTTGCCCAACACTATCAAATTCCTTTCGAAAAATGGCTAGACTTGTCAACAGGTATTAGCCCAATTAATTACCCGATCCCCACTATTCCTACAAATATCTGGCAACAGTTACCACAGCCAAACCAAGCAATGCTATCTGCGGCTAAAAATTATTATGGTACACAGAATATTAGCGTAACGAGCGGCAGCCAAGCGGTTATTGCTCGTTTACCTGCACTCTATCTTAATCATATCAATCAGCCAGCAAACGGGGTAGAGGTATGGTTACCGGAAGTGGGCTATAAAGAGCATGAACGAGCATGGCATGATGCTGGTTTTACCATAAAAAATTATCAGCAGTTACCCACTTGCGAAGCGCTATCTCGCTACGCGATTGTTGTGGTGATTAACCCTAATAATCCAACCGGTGAATTACAGCAACAGCAAACATTAACCACACTGTTAACGACGCTTGAATCATTGTCAGGTTGGTTAATTGTTGATGAAGCTTTTATGGATGTCATAACACCGAGTCAATCGCTGATCCACTTAACGGCTAATAAACATCTTTTTGTGTTACGTTCAATTGGTAAATTTTTTGGCTTAGCGGGGATCAGAATCGGCTTTGTAAGTGCACACCCTTCTTGGATAAATAAACTACAGCAGTTATCTTCACCTTGGGAAGTTAATGGCCCGGCTCAATTTATTACTGAGCAAGCCTTAAAGAATAAAGTCTGGCAAGTAGCACAACGACAGCAGTTAATCGCTTTATCAATAAAGTTAGAAGCGTTATTAGCGAAAACTTTTTTACCTAACCAAAATAAAAGCGATGACCCAAGCATAACCATCACTGGGTGTGGTTTATTTAAAACTCTCTTTCATCCCCAAGCTACAGAACTTTATCAAAAATTCTGTTGCCAAGGACTTTACGTGCGCTTGTGCGACGAAAAAAATGCTTTGCGTTTTGGCATACCTGATCAAGAACAATACCAGATATTAGCAAAATTATTGGCTGAGCATAGCCATAGCTGAAGCGAGCTTTTCAGCTAACTCACCCTTTTTTAACTGTCCTTTGTCGGCATCAAAATTGTCATAAAAACTAGGTATAGATAAATGGGCTTTTACCTCGCCATCAAAAAAGGGTGCCGATCCTACAGCGGCGGCAAGAACAGTTGCAGCTCCACCAGGTCCTGGTGACGTCGCTAATAAAACCATAGGTTTATGCTGATAGACTTTTTGTAGCGTGCGAGAGCTCCAGTCAAATAAGTTTTTATAGGCGGCCGTATAAGAACCATTATGCTCGGCAAAACCTATGACCAAAGCATCTGCAGTGGCTATTTTATCAAGAAAGTCTTGTGCTAACTGCGGTTTACCGAGTTCAGCTTCTCTATCAGCACTATATAAAGGCATTTCATAATCATTAATATCGAGTACTTCAACTTGTGCATTCTCAACGAGACTAGCGGCATAGCTCACTAACTGTTTATTAATAGATTGACGACTACTACTGGCAGCAAAAGCGATAATTTTCATATAAACTCCAAAGGTAAGAAAAGGTAACAATAGGTATTTCAGTGAAGATAGTGTAATTTGTTTCCTATATAAGATTAATAACTTACTTACAGATACATTATTTCCATATGAAAGCTAATACACTATTTTCTTCTTCACAAAGTCAAAGTAACTTACTTGATGGTATAGCTGTTTTTGTCCAAGTTGTGCAAAGCAAAAGTTTTGTCAATGCCGCTGAAAAAATGCAGCACTCTACGTCTTATATCAGCAAGGAGGTTAGTAAGCTAGAAACCCGTTTAGGCGTCCGCTTGCTACACCGCACGACCCGAACTTTAAGTTTAACATCGGAAGGCGAAGTCTATTATCAGCAATGCCAACAGATCATTGAAGATGCTTTACACGTTGAAAATAGCCTTTCTGGACGTCAGCAAATACCGCAAGGTCGATTAAAGTTAAGCTGTCCTATTGGTATAGGTGTTTCTCGTATTCGGCCGATCCTCGCTGAATTTATGGCTAAGTATCCGAAAGTAACCTTAGATATCGACTTAAACGATCATAAAGTTGATTTGATTGCTGATGGCTTTGATATTGTGATAAGAGCCGCTATGCAACTTGAAGACTCAAGCTTAATTAGCCGACGTTTTATGAACTCAACTAGCTTAACACTCGCTTCTCCTGAGTATTTAACACAATATGGTCGACCTAAACATCCCGATGAATTGGTCGATCATCACATGATCAGTTACCGTAACTTAAAAACGCCCGAAACTTGGCAGTACAGCTCCCAGAATGGCCAAGTAACGCAAACACATGTAACCAGTCGAGTATCATGTAATAACTCAGAAATGATGATTTCGTTATGCTTAGCAGGACAAGGTATTATTCGTATGCCATTATTTAATTTACGTGAAGAAGTGGCAACAGGGAAATTAGTGCCCTTATTTGAAGACTTTATGCCAATAAACATTGGTGTTTACTTGGTTTATCCCAGCAGAAAAAATATGCCAGCTAAAGTGAAATGCTTTATCGACTTTATTGTCGATAAGTTAGGCGATAGTTAACCACAACTACGCTAAATTATTATCCTGAGTAAACATGCCGTTAACTAATGCCAGTTGGGCGAAGTAATAGCTAATCATGATCCAAACACTGGCATAAGGTATTTGATGATAAAACTGATTAAGCCCAATTAATGAATCAGAAAGAATAAAACTGAGCCCGCCGATAATTAGCCAAATATTAGCTTTTTGTGAAAGTAAGGTGGTGATCCCCATTAATAGCAGTATGGTCATATAAACCAATACAGGGATAAATAACTCGCCTAAGCCAGCGTATATGACCAAAAACACGCCAACGCCATAGATACAATAGAGCCCAATAAGTGGTAAACGTTTACTGATAATAGGCTTGGCTACTAAGGGCTTTAAGCTAAAGATGTAAAAAAGATGAGCTACTAAGAAAGCCGCTAAACCGAGTACAAACCAATTAACTCGGTCATAATCTAAAAAGAAATCGCCAAAAATAGAGAAAACCAAACCGATCATAAATAACTTATTAGCGCGTTCTTTAGTACCTCTACTGTTTTGCCATGAAAAATGCAATAACACTAATATCGGCAAAATTTTTACTAACCAGCTCAGCGGATAAGGCTTAAAAAAAATACTCACCATAAAGCCACAGGCAGTAAGTAAAAATAAAAGTAAATGGGATCGGGTCATTGCTGTCATCTTCTTTGTATAAACCTTTGGTATAAACCTTTGGTAAAAATCACTATCTACTTAAAAATAGAAAATAAGTTATCATTTAGCTCGAGATAATATCGCTAAACTAGTGATCGCTATTTGTTAGCACAGACAAAAAAGGGAGTATACCCTACGCCCTTTTTCAGCTATTCGGCTTTTAAATGACTTAAACTCTCTCAATAATTAAGGCTATGCCTTGGCCGACACCTATGCACATAGTACACAGTGCATAACGCTTGTTGGTACGTTGTAGCTGTCGAGCCGCAGACGTTATTAAACGCGCACCACTCATGCCCAAAGGATGCCCCAAGGCAATAGCGCCACCTTGTGGGTTAATACGCGGATCGTCATCTTGTAAACCTAATTCTCGAATACAAGCTAAAGCTTGTACTGCAAAAGCTTCGTTCAGTTCAATAAGGTCGATATCTTCAAGCGATAAGTTTAAACGTTTTAATAGTTTTTGTGTTGCCGGTACTGGGCCAATCCCCATAATACGTGGCGGTACACCAGTGACAGCCATACCTAACACTTTAGCTATCGGGGTTAAGTTGTTTTTTTGTACCGATTGACTTGACGCCAATAATATTGCGGCAGCGCCATCATTAATCCCTGAGGCATTACCCGCGGTAATACTGCCTTTGGCATGAACAAAAGGTTTGAGTGCTAACATTTTTTCTAAGCTTGTTAGGCGAAGATGCTCATCTTGAGAGAAAATAATCGGCTCTTCTTTACCTTTTATAACACTGACAGGCATTATTTCTTCGGCAAAAAATCCAGCTTGTTGGGCACTCGCCGCTTTTTGCTGGCTAGCAAAAGCAAACTTGTCTTGGTCTGCTCGGCTAATGTTAAACTCTTCGGCAAGGTTTTCTGCTGTTTGTGGCATACTTTCAGTACCATAAGCGCTATCGAGTGCTTTGTTAACAAAGCGCCAGCCCATAGTCGTATCGAACATTTCTTGAGTACGCGAAAAATTACTTTCCGCTTTGCCGATCACAAAAGGCGCCCGAGTCATACTTTCAACACCACCGGCAATAATCATTTCAGCTTCACCTGACTTAATCGCCTGCATAGCAATGCCGACAGCATTCAACCCTGAGCCACATAAACGGTTTAGCGTTGTTGCGGGTACTTGGTAAGGTAAGCCGGCTAATAACGTTGCCATACGAGCAATATTACGGTTGTCTTCCCCTGCTTGGTTAGCACAACCTAAAATAACATCGTCTACTTGGCTAAAATCTAGAGTTGGATTTCGTGCCATTAATGCTTTTAAGGGTAAGGCGGCTAGGTCATCAGCCCTTATAGTCGCTAGCGAGCCGCCATAACGGCCAATGGGAGTTCTAATTGCATCACAAATAAAGACTTCATTTTGTCCGCTGTTTTCAGTTTTTGTTGAAAAGGCACTCATGTATATATTCTCTTTTGAGTTTATTGGTGCTGCGATCTAACTGACCTCAGCATAATCATAAGCGCCATGATAAGCACTTTTTACTTTAACTATTTTTTCTTTACCGGTAAAAGCATAAGAAATCGCTGACAACGTCAAGTCTATTCACCCTCTGTTTTCTGAAAATCCCGATTTATTGATAAAATCACCGAAGAGATTGATCATATCCAGTTAACCTTGATTGACTCACAAAAGCCTTGTGACAGGCGTGTTATTCCAGCTCATTCAGTTGAAAACTACAAAAACGTCTTTGCTATCTGACAAGACTATTATCTGACAATACAACCATCAACTTACTGCGAAAAATCTTGGCTTATTGCTCAGCAACCTTCAATTTATATTGCGAAAGAACAAATCATGCCCTTTATCAATCGAGCACCTTGTGATGCACTCGATAAATTAAAAGTGGTTATGGTCGATGAATCAATAAGGTTTTAGCCACCGGTGAATATCAAACTATTGAATACGCTTGGTAATAAGTCTGTACTGGCATTGGTGCTTCAATACTCCCTGATTGGCAAGCAATCTTAGAAACTGAAGCGACCGTATAAATACCGATAGAAAATAATAAATTAATAAAAGAAAATTGTCGCTCTGCTCCAGTGAGTTAAATTTACTTTATCGCTTAAATAAAGTCTAAACAGATATCGGTACAGCCTTTGCCACAATAAACACCCGGAGTACTTTTATCTTCAGGGACAATTAAACGCAGTATACTGCCGCAAGTTTCACATTTCATTTCACGGCCCGCCATCACTTTTTTAATCAATGCTTTTTGATCGTTAAATGACTTTGCACTGCTTTTTTTTAATAGGTCAAACTGTGTTATATCAAGCATAAAGCTGCCTTATTAATGCTAAATAGCCTTCAGCATCTGGGTAATAGTCAATGGATCTGCACTTTTATTAATATAAGAGCGCTAAATTAAACAGCGGCGCAATAAAACCCGTCATATTGACCACCTAACGGCTCAGCGCTTGAAATCAATAAATTTTGGTAGGAACTAATATTTTCATAACTGGCGCCAACAAAAGGATAAGCGGTAATTTCCCAAGGAAAATCATCATTGCCTTCATAAGGACAAAAAGAGAGTTTTTGATTGTTTTCTAAAAGTAACTGACCAAATTTCAAAGCGGCTTCTTCGTTAGGAAATATCACTGAAAACTCAATTTCACGGGCTTGGTTTAAATCATCACCATCAATCATCATTTGCCATAAGGCATCACCAACATTGTCTTGTGGAAATAGGGCTAAATCACGGTTCATTATTTTTCATCTTATCTTTGTAGGCATTAATTCGCTATTTTATCTGATGAAAAACATAATACCAATTCAGTTAGCGATTATTTTTGGTAAACTAGCGATATAACTTACCAACGAATCACTCACCTTGAATATAGCCTTACATAAATTTGAGCTTCACATTGATGTTAATACAGAAAACAGCAGCATTATTGGCGAACTTAACCAAGCATGCTCATTAAGTAATGCTCAATTAAAACAGGCTATTCAACGAGGTGCGTTATGGTTAACCCGTGGTAAAAGCACACAGCGTTTGCGACGCATAAAAAAGCCATTACAAGTAACCGATACCCTACACTTTTATTATGACGAACAAGTATTAAGCCAACAGCCTAATGAAGCGTTATTAATTAATGACGATGTTGATTATAGCGTATGGTATAAACCTTACGGTATGTTATCCCAAGGTTCAAAGTGGAGTGATCACTGCACGATTGCCCGTTGGGCTCAAACACATTTAACCCCTGAGCGCCCCGCATTTATTGTTCACCGTTTAGATAGAGCAGCCACCGGATTAATTCTAATTGCCCATAGTAAAAAAGCAGCGCGCGCATTAAGTGCGATGTTTGAAAAACATGACTTAGAGAAAATTTATCATATTATTATTCACGGCGATCATCGTTTACGACCACAACCTGACACATTAACCTGTGATGTCGATGGTAAAAGCGCCAGCAGCCATTTTAGCCATCTTGCTTATAATGAAAAAAATAACACCTCGTTGGTGCAAGTTATTATTGATACGGGGAGAAAACACCAAATAAGAAGTCATGCTGCAAGTATTAATATGCCGGTGGTTGGCGATAGATTACACGGGGAAGTTGGCGACGCCAGCATTGAAGAAAGTATTAACTTACAGCTGTGCGCCGTGGCACTTAATTTTATTTGCCCACTAACCGCAGAGCAGAGGTCGTTTAAAGTGCCTGAACATTTAATGCCCTCATTAAATGTTCTTGGCTAAGTGTTGTTTATGAACAGTAATTAAAATCACTATCATTAAGCAGAGCTAATTTATCACCAACAATTTCAGCCGCATCAAGTTTTGCTAACAGATCAAAACCGATTTGACGTTGCTCTAGTGTCAACGCTAAATAAGGCAATCTAAAGTTAGCTTGAACGGCACCTGTCATCATTAACGTGGTATTTATGGCAATAGGGTTAGGCTCACAAAACAACCATTTCATCAGGCTTTGTAAACGTTCATTTAGTTCGTCATCTTCACTGTCCATTAATGTTCTCATTAGGCCCGGCACTAGATTCGAGGTTACAGAAATAACACCGTGAGAGCCAAATTGGTGGCGACCAACATAACATTCATCATCATTACCTGACCAACAAGCAATACCTTGTTTTTCATAATAAGCAATACGGTCATTGCCGCCACATTCTTTCACGCCAATAAAGTTTTTATGCTTTGACAAAGGTTCGATCAAATCAGGCGTAAGGTCTTGGCCCGTTCTTCCTGGTACGTTATAGATAAACGCAGGACCAATATCTAAGACTTTGTTAAAATGCGCTGCAACACCCGCCATTGAGGTTCGCCCGTAATAAGGATTAATTTGCAATGCTGCATCCATACCCATGGCAAACCCATTTTGTGTGGCTTTAATTGCCTCTCGGGTATTATTACTACCGGTATTACCAACAATAATAAGTTTGTCACTATATTGATGAACGGTATGAGCGATTAACATTAAATGCTCTTCCCAACTTAATAAGTGTCCTTCACCTGTAGTACCACCGACAACAATACCGTCAACACCCGCCGCTATTTGCTTTGCAACCAGCTTGTCATAAGTAACAAGGTCAATTTCACCCTGTGCGTTGTAAGGGGTTTTTATCGCAGTAATTAAACTTGCTGCCTTTATATTTTTCATTTTTTCTCAACTACATATTAGGTAAAAGGGTAATTTTTCTTATTTTTGAAGAATAACTGAATTTAACAATGACCGATTTTATCAACAACTCGGCGCAGGATAAACACTTCATTACTAACAATGTGCTGATATTTGAAAATTTGACTGTCTAAGGCTAAAACTTTATAAGCCTGATAGTTATTTTCATCATTTAAATCGGCTCGATAATGCTCACCGTCAACAACTTCTTCTTGTGTGATAGTAAAGTGAATATCTCCCACTAATCCCCAATCGCCTAACTCAATAATTTGGCTAACAATTTCGCCCTGAGACGTTTGTTCAACAAAAGAAAATTCAAAACTACCATCAAGGCAAAGCTCAGCATACTCAACAAGTTGGTGACCGACGTCGTTCATTTCCATACGATACCAACGGCCGGCTAATAATGCTCGGTTATATTGTTCACTCACTTAAAACACGCCTTAATAACTCTGTCAGATATAAATACTATTGTGCATTATTTTCACCGACAACCAAATAAAAAAAACCACAACATTGATTGTTGTGGTTAAATAAAGCGCTTGACGTTTTATTAAAAATTAGTTTTTTAATACCTTAATGCTGCCATTGACACTTTCTAAATTAATCGTAATATCGCCGCTGCCGACTGTCCCAGATAAGTGACGACCACTAAACATTTTTTTCTCACTTGAAAGCCCAAATGCCGTGTCGATACTACCGTGCATGGTTTCGGCATTAATCGTGGCATTGAGCTCACCAGGCATATAAAGTTTAATACTGCCGTTGACCGTTGTTAGCTCCACGCTGTCGATGTTGTTACCAACTTGCTGGTAGGTCGCATTAATACTGCCATTAACTGAATTTAATTCAAGGTTTGCAGCTAAGCCTTGCACACTAATAGTACCATTGACTGTATTCGCTTTTATGTCACCTCGTACTTTATCAATCACCAATGAACCGTTTACTAATTCAATATCGGTTAATGCCGCGCCAAACGGAACCATTACAATATAATCAACTTTGCCAGAGCTATTATTATGCCCCCAAGATGATTGTTTTTGGTATATAGTTTCAACACTAACGCCACTAGAACTTTCAGAAAAATCAAGGTTTATACGGTCTCTATCAGTTTGATTTTCCGCGGTCACTGTTGCTGTTATTCTAATTTCATCGTTACTCCAACCTTGAATATCAACACCACCATTTATATTAGCTAAACGTAAACTTGTTTGTTCATTAACAACAAATGATTTTTCAATGGTATCTTTAACCTCTGCATATACGGTGCTAATACTAGCAAGTGATAAAATTGTGGCTAAAGTAAGTTGTTTCTTAAATGACTGTTTCATGAAATTTCCTTGAGTTTTATTAACTATTTTAATGACTATAATGGTTAAGTACACAATGGCATTGAAAAGGTTTAAATTTTATTTTACTTTTTTAAATGACCTTTCCTGCTCTTAATAACTAACAACAATTCAACTTTTACAGTAACCTAACGGTAATTTTTACCTATTAACAGGATTTATAAATGACCATCGCTAACGTGCACTTACTTCTTACTGGCAATGAATTGATGACGGGAGATATTGTCGACAGTAATTCAGCAATGATCGCTCAACAATGTAAAGCCATTGGCATAAAAATTAGTCGAAAAGTGACCTTAGCTGACGATCTTGATTTACTTGCAAAGGAAATAGAACACTTAACAAAAGATGCCGATGTATTAATTATTAATGGCGGGCTTGGTCCAACAACAGATGATTTAACCGCGCAAGCATTAGCGATGGCGTCACAACGCTTTTTAAAGCAACATCCTATAGCATTGGCCCACCTAAAAACCTGGTGTGAACAACGTAATGCTCATTTAGGTAAGGCTAATTTAAAGCAAGCCCTGCTGCCGGAAAATTGTAATATTATTGCCAACCGAGTAGGCAGCGCAGTAGGTTTTTCCTTAACACTGAATGATTGCCAAATTTTTTGTACGCCGGGGGTCCCTAGTGAACTTAACATAATGCTTGATGAAGTAATCATTCCTGAATTGGCCTCACAATCTAACTTCACTGCGGAAATGGATATTACTCGCTTACAATTATTTGGTATTGGCGAGTCAACCCTTCAGTCAATGTTGGTAAAAAACTTTCCCGATTGGCCTAAAGAAGTTGAAGTCGGTTTTCGTGCATCTTCGCCATTAATAGAATTAAAGTTAACCGTTGAAAAAAATGAGCATTTATCAATAAAAATCGATCTTATTCAAAAAATTAAAACCTTATTAAATGATCACATCATTGAAGAGATTAAAGATAAACCTTATTCTTTAGCCGAACTAGTATTGCAGTTATGCCAACAAAAAAATCTTAAAATAACAACAGCAGAGTCTTGTACCGGCGGTTTAATCGCCAGCGAAATAACCAAAGTTTCAGGGTCATCATCTTCGTTTGAGGCTGGCTTTGTAACTTACTCAAATAATATGAAAAGCAAACTATTGCATGTTAATGAAAATATACTTGAACAACATGGCGCGGTTAGTGAACAGACAGTAATAGCGATGGCAGAAGGTGCATTAGCCATAGCAGGAGCTGATTTAGTTATTGCCGTTTCAGGTATAGCTGGCCCAACGGGTGGCAGTAAAGAAAAACCCGTTGGCTCAGTTTGGATAGCTTGGGGTAATAAAGATAAAATACACACCAAATATTTTTGTATAAAGGCAAATAGGGAAAACTTTCAACGTACGGTAGCAGCAAGATCTCTTGATTTAATAAGACGGTTATTAATTGAGAGTAGTCAAACACCACTTTATTTTTAATATATAGCCTTAATATGTTGTATGCATGTTAACGTTAGGTATTAACTATAATAATATTGAAAGAAATGTCATTTTTATTGCGCCATAAATCAAATCTTTATATATTTATAGGCAGAATAAACTAGAATAGAATTATAAAGCTGCATATTCGTTATTTGGGTAACTAATATTGCTAGACGTTTTAGTAGAAATAGGAGCATATTTTGATAGAAAAAAACTTCATCACGAGTGGTCGTAATACCATTATCCATAAGATGAGAAAATTTGATTTATTGATTATAAATGGCGGTCACCCTGTAGTGATTGTAAGTAACCGTGGTATAGGTATTTACAAAGGTGAAGTTCCAAATAAGAAAGCTGACGCTAAGAAAGCCTATCAAGATGTTGTTGATGTTAGTGCAACAGACGTTTTTGGAGAGAATAAAACATTAATTTTTATACAAGCATTAGATAACAAAGAATATAAAATTGATTATTCAAAAGTAAATACTGGCTCTTTCATTAAAATTCACCAGGAAAACTACATTTAATCGATATTTTAAGTGGTAATATTGGAGTAAATCTAGCGTGACTCAAGCAAGCTTAGTAACAAATAAAAAAAATAATATTGACCTTGTTTTGCAACCGGTTAAAGATGATACACAGGTAACAGAAGCCAGCGTCCATGAACTAATAGAAAATTCTGAATTTAAAGATTTATATGTTGATAATGGTAATATAAAAAATGCCATCGCCGAACTTAATAGTGTCCTAAAACCCCTTCAAACGAATAAATCTGGCCGAGAAATTAGTTATCAAGTGCTTGAGCGCAGAGACGCGACTATTTCAATTACCATTGATAAAGATGAAATGTCTGCAACAGCTGAGATTTCAACAGCGCTTGGTGGTAAACATTTAACCGCTAAGGCCATTCTCAACTCTGCTCAAGAAGCTGGTGTTAGCAAAGGTTTTACCAAAGAGCAATTATTAAAACTTGCTCATCAAGCCGCGAAAGAACCTGCTGGCTCTATAATTACCGGCGAAATTGCCCACGGTAAAATTGCCATTAATGGTAAAAATTCAAAAATAAAATGGTTAGTGCAAAGCGCCCAAGATAGAATTTTACGTCCTAAAGATCGCGAAGATGGAAGTGTCGATATGCGCGATTTAGGTGACATAATTTGTGTGAAAGTTGGCGATCCGCTCGCGAAAAAAATTATGCTTACCGAAGGTGTTAAAGGTTTTACTGTGACTGGCTCTGCCCTAGATCCTTTACCAGGAGATGACATCACGCTAACCGCTGGCGAAGGTACAACAATAAGCCCTAAGAATGATAAAGTCTTAATCTCGACACTGGTCGGCTTACCAAGAATTATTGATAACGGCATGGAAGTTGATCCGGTTTATCGCATAAAAAATGTTGATATCAGTACTGGGCATATCAAATTTGAAGGCAGTGTTATTATTGATGGTGATATTTGTGAGGGTATGAAAGTAACGGCAACCGGCGATATCACAATTGGTGGTTTTGTTGAGTCAGCAACCTTAGAAGCTGGTGGTGACATTACTATTGGTAGTGGCATTATTGGTAAAAAACAAGACGTTGAAGGTCAATCTCTCGATAATATTAAAATGAGTGCTTATATATCTGCTAAAGGTGATATTTTCGCAAAATATGCTCAATATGCTGAAATATCTTGTCACTCCTTACGTATTGAAAACCAAATGATGCACAGCATTATTGATGTTGAAGAGACACTTTGGTTAGGCACTGAAGAAAAAGCTAATGGTAAGCTTATCGCTGGTTACATAAAAGCGGGAAAATCTGTTCATGCCGGTATTGTAGGCGCAACAGCAGGAAGCAGCACCATTATAAGCTTTTCCAAAAAAGTGGATCTAATGAAAGAACAGTTAGAAGACATTGAATTTAAATTAAAAGTTGATTCTGATAAATCAACAGAATTACAATTAGCCGTTAATAAACTCAAAAAGTTGCCTAGCGATAAAGTAAACCCTGAGATGCTCAGTAAACTGGTTTCTACTTATAAGTTTCATGCTCATCGCGTAGGTGAGATCCTTAACGAAAAAGAAGCTTTTGAAGAGCAAATACAAACCTATATGGCAAGTGTCTATATAGAAGCAACAGAGAAACTTTATCACGGTGTACAAATGATTGTTGGCGACTTCCAAGATAGATCTCGCCGTGAATATGGACCAACTAAGGTGAATTATAAAGAAAGAAAAATTCATTTTAATCCTATCGTTAATACATAGAATATTACTGAACATTTTCCATCAATATCATTTTAGTTACATTAGGAAAACGATGAAAATTAATACTCTTGCTTTAATTGCAACGAGCTTAATTGCTGGTACAGCTTCAGCACAGCAATGCGATATAAACTTTAATCATGGTGTGGTAATCAACCCTTCTCATGTACGTATTTTGAAAGAAAGCCAAACCTACGTTCAGATTAATAATGATCAACAATTATTTATTCGTGGGCGTGAGATAGCCCTCAATGAAGAACAAAGACAATTACTCACGCAATACAGCCAAGGCATTCGTAAACAAATCCCTGAAATAGTGGCGATAGCGATTGAAGGTGTTGATATTGATTTAAAAGCAGTAAACAAAGTTATTGCGGGTTTAACGGGTGAAAATAGCGCCTCACATCAAAAAATTCAAGAGCGCTTCGATGAGATGCAATACCGTTTAAGAGAACGTTTTAACCATAGCGATACTAATTATTATATTGCTTCGCAAGATTTTGCTGATTTTGATGAAATTTTTGCTGGCGCCTTTGAACAAGAAATTGAAAGTATCGTAACCGAATCAATTGGCACTATTTTAATGGCCGTTGGTGAAGCAATGACCACCAACGAAGCAAGCAGTAGTGAACAGCGCGTAGAAACCTTTGACCAACGTATCAAAGGTATGGAAAAGGATTTGCAGCTTGACATTGAACCCCGCGCACAAGAAGTTAAATTAAAAGCTGCGCAGTTTTGTAAAAGCTTAAAGAAGTTAGATCAACTAGAGTCGAAGTTACAGCAAAGTATCACTGCACTGAGTGAATTTGATTTGATACAGACAAAGTAATTCCGTTGCTCCCAAAGAGCAACGTCATAGTGAACAAAGCGCCAACCTGAACATAACTCCGTCATCCTGAACACAACACCGTCATCCTGAAACAAGCACCGTCATCCTGAACTTGTTTCAGGATCTGTACTTACAACCACAAAAACCAGATACTGAAATGAATTCAGCATGACGACAAAAGGACTAAATGATCACGACTCCCTGATGTCATCACTGCCATTCTGAACACAACGCCATCATCCTAAAACAAGCACAATCACCTGAACACAACTCCATCATCCTGAAACAAGCAACCGTCATCCTGAACTTGTTTCAGGATCTGTACTTGCAACCACAAAAACCAGATACTGAAATGAATTCAGCATGACGACTAAAGGACTTAACGCTCACCGACTCTCTGAAACCATCACTATCATCAACACAACGACTTAATCCTAAACATAAAAAAACCTGCATCAGCAGGTTTTTATAATTAAAATCGCACAAATAGTAACTTACATATTTGGATAATTCGGACCACCGGTGCCTTCTGGTGTTACCCAAGTTATATTTTGGCTTGGGTCTTTAATATCACAGGTTTTACAGTGAATACAGTTTTGTGCATTGATCACTAATTTATCACCCTGCTCTGTCGATTCAATTTCGTATACGCCAGCCGGACAATAACGCTGAGCAGGCTCTGCATACTTAGCTAAATTAACCGTAATTGGAACATCGACGTCAGTCAGTCTTAAGTGACAAGGTTGTTCTTCTTCATGGTTAGTATTTGACAAAAACACTGAGGTTAATTTATCAAAACTTAGTTTATTATCTGGTTTTGGATAATTGATAACCGCCGACTCCGAGGCTAATTTAAGCTGGTCATGGTCAAGCGTGTCGTCCTTAAGGTTAAACGGTAATTTACCATTAAATAGGTTTTGATCTATGGTGTTGTAAGCACCACCCAAGGTCATACCAAACTTATGCATAGCCGGGCCAAAATTGCGAGAGCTATAAAGTTCGTCATATAACCAAGAGTCTTTAAACCTTTCAGTATAATCAGCAAGGTCTTTACCGCCTTCATCACCGGAAACAATCACTTGAAAAATACTTTCAGCGGCTAACATACCCGATTTCATTGCGGTGTGATTACCTTTGATTTTAGCAAAATTTATCGTTCCAGCATCACAACCAACTATAATACCACCTGGCATTGTCATTTTAGGTAATGAGTTAAAACCACCCTTTGCCATTGCTCGTGCTCCATAAGAAACACGTTTACCGCCTTCAAGGTACTGACTAATTTTTGGATGATGTTTATAACGTTGAAATTCATCAAATGGACTTAAATGCGGGTTGCTATAATTTAAATCTACAATAAGACCTACAAATACTTGATTATTTTCTGCATGGTATAAATAGCCACCACCTGTTGCGCCTTGATCTAATGGCCAACCAGCCGTATGTACTACGAGACCTTCTTGGTGCTTAGCGGGATCAATGTCCCAAATTTCTTTAAAACCTAAACCGTAATGCTGTGGAGAGACACCTTCATCTAAATTAAATTTACTGATCAGTTCTTTACCTAAGTGACCACGGCAACCTTCAGCAAAAACAGTATACTTAGCGCGAAGTTCCATTCCAGGAACAAACGAATCTTTTTCTTTACCGTTAACATCTAGACCCATGTCACCGGTAATAATACCCGCAACACTACCATCATCGTTATAAAGTACTTCATGTGCAGGGAAACCAGGAAAAATTTCAACCCCTAACTCTTCCGCTTGCTCTGCTAACCAACGACATACGTTACCCATGCTAACAATATAGTTTCCATCGTTATGCATAGTTTTTGGTACAGATATATTAGGTAATTTTATCGAGTTGCTTTCACTGTTAAGTAAGTAAAGATCATCGCCGGTAACTTTTGTATTCAGTGGCGCGCCTTTTTCTTGCCAATCTGGGAATAATTCATTTAGCGCTCTTGGCTCAAAAACAGCCCCCGATAAAATATGTGCTCCAACTTCTGAGCCTTTTTCAACAACGCAGACTAAGAGTTCTTGATCTTTTTCTTTTGCTAACTGCATCAAACGACAAGCTGTTGCTAAGCCAGACGGACCAGCACCAACAATAACAACGTCAAAATCCATCGATTCGCGTTCCATAAATTTCCCCAAAAAATATTCATTTAAATAAAATCAAACACTCGTTTGATTTTCAAACACCTGTTTGATAATATCACTCATTATAGATATTTTGTTGATAAATACTATCTTCTATTGAAAGATATTGCGACAAAAGCTATTTAAGCTCAATTTATCGAGACAAGCACCGTATTACGTTGACGTTCACGTAGTCTAGTATTAGTCTGTCGAGCAATAATGAGAAATACTTGCTAATGTTAGTTTAATTAATCAAACCTTAGCTTTACACTATAAATACAAACACAACAAACGCAATCAGAGGCTACGATGAAAGTATTAGTACCTATTAAACGTGTAATTGACTATAACGTCAAAGTTCGCGTAAAAGCAGACAATTCAAATGTTGATCTTGCTAATGTAAAAATGGCAATTAACCCTTTTTGTGAAATCGCTGTAGAAGAAGCGGTTCGTTTAAAAGAAGCTGGCGTTGCCACTGAAGTTATTGTGGTATCCGTTGGTGACAAATCTTGCCAAGAACAATTAAGAACGGCTTTAGCATTAGGCGCAGACCGCGCTATTCAAATCGAAACTGATGAGAAGTTAGACGCTCTTAATATCGCCAAACTTTTACAAAAGATTGTTGAAGAAGAACAGCCACAATTGGTTATTCTAGGTAAGCAATCTATTGACAGTGATAATAATCAAACAGGTCAAATGCTCGCTGCCTTAACAGGTATGCCGCAAGGTACTTTCGCATCAGTGGTAAAAGTTGAAGGCGATAAAGTTAATGTAACACGTGAAGTTGATAGCGGCTTACAAACTGTATCACTTAACCTACCTGCAATTGTTACTACCGATCTGCGTTTAAATGAACCTCGTTATGCTTCATTACCTAATATCATGAAAGCAAAGCGTAAACCATTAGTGGTTAAACCCGCTGCAGATTTTGGCATTGATTTAAGCCCACGTTCAAAATTAATAAAAGTTGTACCACCTGCAACACGTAAAGCCGGTATTATTGTTGATGGTGTAGATACATTAATTGAAAAACTGAAAAATGAAGCGAAGGTGATTTCATGAGTATTCTAGTATTTGCTGAACATGATAACAGCACATTAAAAGCTGACACGCTTAAAACAGTTGCTGCAGCTCAAGCAATTGGTGGTGACATTCATATATTAGTTGCTGGTAGTAATTGTCAGAGTGTTGCACAAGAAGCCGCTAAAGTTAACGGTGTAAGTAAAGTACTTGTTGCTGATAATCCAGCTTATGAACATCAGTTAGCTGAAAACATTAGCTTATTGGTAACAGAACTTGCTGCTGATTACGAACACGTCTTAGCAACAGCTTTAACAACAGGTAAGAACTTTATGCCTCGCGTTGCCGCTTTATTAGATGTTGCACAAATATCAGATATTATTGCTGTAGAAAGTAGTGATACTTTTGTTCGTCCTATTTATGCAGGTAATGCTATTGCCACAGTGCAAAGCTTAGACAGTAAAAAAATAATTACGGTTCGTCCTACGGGTTTTGACCCAGTTGCCACTGATGGTAGTGCTGAGATTGTAGCAGTAGACTCAGTAACAGACGCTGGAATTTCAACGCATGTAAATGATGAACTTTCTGTATCAGAACGTCCTGACTTAGGCGCAGCAAGTATCGTTATTTCAGGTGGTCGTGGCATGCAAAACGGCGATAACTTCAAGTTACTTGAAGGTATTGCAGATAAACTTGGCGCTGCTATTGGTGCTTCACGCGCCGCTGTAGATGCTGGCTTTGTACCTAATGACATGCAAGTCGGTCAAACAGGTAAAATTGTAGCTCCTGACCTATACATAGCTGTAGGTATAAGTGGTGCAATACAGCATTTAGCTGGTATGAAAGATTCTAAAATCATTGTTGCGATCAACAAGGATGCCGAAGCGCCTATTTTTCAAGTAGCTGATTACGGTATTGTTGGTGATTTATTTGAAGTATTACCAGAGCTTGAAGGTAAACTGTAAACTATAACGTTTTCAGACTTATTTTCTAGGTATAATAAAGCCACTTTAATAGTGGCTTTATTTTTATCTTTTATTTAACCACTCAGTCAATTAACACTCGGGTACCACATCATGAAAAATAAACTTTCTAGTCTTAGCGATCTTGCTGGTGCATTTGGTAGAGAGAGTGCTACAGCTGAGCATTCGGCCAAACAGCAACCAGCCGATAGTTCATTAGTATATTCAACAGATAGTGGCCGTATCAAACAAGACAATAACACCCAAACAATAACAGCCAGTGATGGCTTTGCTAAAGTTAGGCGTGAAACTAAAGGCAGAAAAGGTAAAGGTGTCATCACCATTAGCGGATTAGGCTTAGATGCAAAAGCGCTAAAAGAGCTTGCTACAAAATTGAAGAAAACCTGTGGCACCGGTGGCAGTGTTGTCGGTGAAGTCATCGAAGTGCAAGGCGATAAAAGAGAGCAAATAAAACAGGTCCTTGAGAGCAATGGCTTTAAGGTAAAGTTTGTTGGCGGCTAGTCAGCAAACATCTAACAGGCTAACTTATATCGTACTTTCGTAATTTCATTGCTATTTTATTGTGTGAAACCTTTAACCGCTCTGCTAGTTTTCTCGTTGTTGGGTAAAGCGGATACAAGGTTTTAAGCAAATCGCCTTCAAATTTTTCTTGAGCACTATTCCAGTCGGACCATTGAGGCTGCTCAGCAAAATTTTCACCATCGCTAGCAGAACCAGCAATATTATGACTTATCGGTAAATCGACTGCTGAAAATTGTGATAACGCACCATCAATATCAGACTTTTCAATAACACCGCTATCATTAAGGGCCACAGCTCTAAATAAAATATTTTGTAACTGGCGAATATTACCTGGCCACTGGCATATCTTAAGGGCCGCAAGTGCTTGCTCTGTTAAAGTAGGTACTTTTCGTGCAACTTGAAGCGCCGCCATTTTAATAAAGTGTGCCGCTAATAAAATAATATCATCAGGTCGTTCACGCAGTGGAGGTATCGACAAATTCAATACATTTAGGCGATAGAATAGGTCTTCTCTAAATAATTGTCGTTCAATCTGTTGCGGTAAGTGTTGGTGACTGGCACTGATTATACGCACATTCGCCGTTAACTCTTTCGTGCCACCTAGACGACGATATTTATAATCCTGTAAGAATCGTAATAACTTAGCTTGTAAATATACTGACATTTCTGCAATTTCATCTAAAAAGATAGTCCCTGTTTCTGCCAGTTCAAATAGCCCAGGTTTCCCCCCTTTTTGAGCCCCGGTAAAAGCACCTGGCGCATAGCCAAACAGTTCACTTTCTAATAAGTTTTCGGGTAATGCTGCACAATTAAGCGCTAAAAAAGGCGCGTCGGCACGTCGACTGGCATTATGCAAAGCACGAGCTAATAACTCTTTACCTGTACCTGTTTCACCACTGATAAGTACCGGTAATTCTAATTCTGAAAACCTGAGTGTTTGAGACTTTAAGAGTCGAATAGCTGAGTTCTCACCAATAATATTATCAAATTCAGCTTGCTCTCGACTCTGTATTAATGCGATATGCTGACCAACGCGGTTCATTGAACGTAAGGTGAGAATAACACCTGATGAACTATGTTCTGAAAATATTGGCGTGATATCAGCTAAATAAGAATGTTCGAGGAATGAGAGTGAAAAATTACTCATTGAAGAATTAAGCATGTCTTGAAAGGACTGATCTATATATTGATCGATATGCTGTCCCTCAATTTTTATAACTAAATCTTTTAATAACGACTGAGCGGCCGTATTAATAATAACAATAATACCATTTTGGTCGATATCCAGTATAGGGTCTGGAATAGTGTCTAATAAGGTTTTTAAATGAGCCTCA
Source organism: Colwellia sp. BRX8-9 (assembly GCF_014077245.1). Lineage (NCBI taxonomy): Bacteria > Pseudomonadati > Pseudomonadota > Gammaproteobacteria > Alteromonadales > Colwelliaceae > Colwellia > Colwellia sp. BRX8-9. The sequence continues at coordinate 3,570 of NZ_JACGVN010000024.1, read as the reverse complement.
CGTCTTTGTGTCGGTAATAAGTCGACAGATAAACAATGAACTATGTCATCGCGGTGCGACAGAGAATTTTGCACGTCAGACAATGCTAATTCATTGGACATAAAGTGGACATAAATAAAGTGACTAACCACTTCAAGTGAACGTATATTCCAACGATTATCAGCAAAAATAGCCAAGATTTCTTGGCTTATGCCAATACGATCTTTTACTTTAATTTCAATTCGCATCAGTTTATCTCAATGTTACACAGTCATATTGTAATAGATTAATTACAATGTATTAATTATATTACAGAATAACTGATAAGCGAACGATTTGTAATAATTTAATTACAAATCAATAGACTTACACACCAATAGTCACATAACACATTGATATAGTTGCGTTATATATTGCTGGCTCTGTTTTTGCAAACATAAAAAGAAACGGATCAATATAAAAGAAATTAGCAGCGCTAACCTATAAATAATAACAAAGTGCGCCGCTAATTTTCTTCATCGAAATGCTTATTAAAGAGAGAATTTATGAAAAATAGTAAATATGTTGAAACACAAGCAATCCATTCAGGACGTATTAACGATGAGCAATTTGGCTCTTTAGCAACACCACTTTACCAAACGTCTACTTTCATTTTTGAAAACGCTAAACAAGGCGCCGACCGTTTTGCGGGTGAAGCTGAAGGATACATCTATGGGCGATTAGGTAACCCTACAGTAAGACAATTAGAAATGCGTGTTGCTGCCATGGAAGAAATGGAAGATGCCGCTGCCACAGCAACAGGCATGGCAGCTGTTTCTGGCGCCTTATTAGCTAATTTGCAATGTGGTGATCATATTATTTCATCTAGTGCCTTGTATGGCTGTTCATATGCATTGATCAGTCATATGCTAACCAAATTCGGGATTGAAGTTTCATTTGTTGATATGAAAGTGCCTGAAAATATTGAAAAAGCGATAAAACCAAATACTAAAGTTATATTCCTAGAAACACCAATAAACCCAAATTTAGTAGTTTTAGATTTAGCACGTATTTTAGCGATATCAAAAAAACACAGTATTCTATCAATCGTTGACAATACTTTCTTAACCCCTGTTTTACAGCAACCTGGAAAATTTGGTGCGGATATCGTTGTTCACAGTGCAACTAAGTATCTAAATGGTCATGGTGATGTGGTAGCAGGTATTATCTGTAGTAATGCTGAAATGATAGAACACATCAAATTAACAGCACTTAAAGATATTGGCGCAACAATGAGCCCTCATGATGCATGGTTAATTATGAGAGGATTAAAAACTTTACCATTGCGTATGGAACGCCACTGTTCAAATGCACAAACAATCGCTGAGTTTTTAGAAAGTCACCCAATGATAGCTAAAGTTTATTACCCTGGCCTTAAATCGCATGACGGTTATAAATTTATTGGTACGCAAATGAAAGCGGCCGGTGGAGTTATCGCTTTTGAATTAAATGCAGACTTAAAAGGTGGCGAAGAGTTTATAAATCGGATGAGTTTATTTTCAATCGCAGTAAGCCTAGGAGATGCAGAGTCTCTTATTCAGCACCCTGCTTCGATGACTCATTCACCTTATACACCAGAAGAGAGAGTAGCGGCAGGTATCAGTGATAGTTTAATTCGAATATCTGTTGGTTTAGAACACGTAAATGATTTACTTGACGATCTGAAGCAATCGTTAGATCAAATAGAAAACCGCCAAGAGCAAGTTGCCTAACTTAGCGGTTTATAACGAGTAAGTATAATTACCCGTAAAGTATTAATCCTGCGTTATAATTTTAGTTAGCGCAGGCAGTACTTTTTCTTTTAACAAGGTTAATTCACTGTCTGTATAAGCCTTCATTGCAAACTCACCCCAAACAGGCTTCGGCCAAGCAATATCATCCGCAAAGCGAACAATGTGATGGACATGAAGTTGTGGACAAATATTACCTAATGCCGCTACATTCATTTTTGTGCCATTAAATAACTGCATTAAGATTTCACTTAACAAACTTGATTCATTGAGAAACTGCTGTTGTTGCTGCCAATCAAGTTGATAAATATCTTGAATATCATCGACCCTAGGTACTAAAACAAACCACGGATAATTACTATCATTCATTAGTAATAGTGTTGACAGTGGTAACTCAAGTAACTCAATGGTGTCACGTTGTAATAGCGCATGAAGTTGAAATGTATTAGACATATAGACTCTCTTAACGTTTATTTTTACGACCGCGACCGCGGGCAGTTTTCTTAGCTTCTCTAGCCGCTACTTTTTTAGCCTCAAGTTCGATAAAATGTAGTGTTTCAATTTCTATCATATCAGGTGTTTCAAAAGTAATGCCGCCCAGGGTATTATCACGTATCTCATTGATTAATATTGCTGCGGCTTTATGATAATCAATACGACCACCTGATTTAACACAGCCGCGTCTACGACCTATTTCTTCAAGTAACTCTACTTCGGTTTGTGGCGTATCGTCAAATTGATAACGTTCTTTTAATCGTTGCGGGTAATGCGCTAATAAATATTCACCGGCAAACGAAGCAATATCTTCATGGTCAAAGGCGGTATCTTTAACTGCGCTGGTAATCGCTAATCGATAACCACTGTTTTCATTAACAATTTTTGGCCACAACATACCTGGGGTATCATATAAGTAAAGACCTTCGTCTAAACGAATTCGCTGCTGACCTTTAGTCACAGCAGGCTCATTACCGACTTTAGCTTTTGCTTTTCCAACAAGAGTATTTAATAAGGTAGATTTACCTACGTTAGGGATACCCATGATAACAACGTTAATCTGTTTACCCGTTTCATTTTTACTCGGTACTAATTTACGAATAAGACTAGGGAGTGTCTTCGCTACAGAAGGGTTATCTGTGGTTAGAGCAATTGCTTTGACATTTTTTTGAGACTCTAAATATTCTAGCCAAATTTTTGTTTTAGCAGGATCGGCAAGATCTGACTTATTGAGAATTTTAATAAGGGGGATATCACCTCTGATCTCAGTGATCATCGGATTTTCACTGCTAAACGGCAATCTAGCGTCACACACTTCTATGACCACATCTATTTGTGGAAGAATCTCTTTTATTTCTTTTTGGGCTTTATGCATATGCCCAGGGAACCAATTAATAGCCATAACAACACTAAGTAATTTATTAATGTGTAGATTTTAGCAAGTTACGCATTGATACACACGTTACATTGAAAATAAATATGATATTACAAGCATCGCCAGTTATAAGATAAGCTTTTGAGCTGAAAGATATGATATTTAACATGCGTTAGTAGCAAGTTTACAAAGACTTAAATACAAAAAACGTTTCGTTTATAACAAGCATGCTTATTAAAAGCCAGACTTCCTTTTTATCAGTGCATGCTAGTTAGCGAATCTTGACTTTTTTTAACGTCAGAAAGCAAAAAACCCGACTCTTTCGAATCGGGTTTTTCTAATTAGGAGCCTAGCAATGTCCTACTCTCACATGGGAACTCCCACACTACCATCGGCGCTACTGCGTTTCACTTCTGAGTTCGGAATGGGATCAGGTGGTGCCACAGTGCTATT
>NZ_JACGVN010000029.1:0-50190 GCF_014077245.1 Colwellia sp. BRX8-9 | reverse complement strand
GAAAAAAATGTACGTATTGGTCTTAAAGAAAAAAATGTACGTATCTAGGAGTCTAAGATGATAAACTTATTTAAAGCTCTATTTGTAACAACTAAAGCAAACCCTATTGCTGCTAGCATTGAAATTAAAGAGATGCCAGCCAGTAAGTGGTGGACGTAATAATCATTGAACCACTATTTACAATGGTTAGTTTGAAGAAAGACACTGTTTGCTACAAGGAATGTAGCTGTCTTATTTTATCTAGAGTGATAAAGAAAAATTAATTTTAAAAACTTCTAAGCTTTTAAAATTAGTGTATTAAAGCCAAACATCTTATTCATTTTCATCCGTTTCTTCATACAGAACATTGGCCAAATAAAAGGCCCAAAAACTAATCCTGCACATGCCCAACGCTTCAAACCTAAACCACTACGTAATGCCTGGCAGTAAAAGAACATCGAACAAACAACACTGACAACCGCTAAAAATAACAACATAATATTTACCGCTAAACCGACTAAAAGAATGGCTAAAACTTTATAGGCGAAATATAACTAATTTAGAGTATTTATTCAACTTATTTTTAAAGGGTAAAAAGCATAAAAAAAAGAGGCATTAAATTGCCTCTTTTTCGTTAAATTGCCACCGAGGTGGCATAACATTGCCTGTTACTAATAATATTTATTACCCGTTTCAGCCATGGTAATTAATGCCTGGCAAGGCTTGAAGCGTTCGCCTAGTTCACTGCTCCACAGGTTCAACTTATTAACAATTACCTCTGCACCTAACGTATCGATATAATGGAATGGTCCACCTAAAAATGGTGGGAATCCGATACCAAAGATAGCGCCGATATCACCGTCTCTAGCATTACGAATAATACCTTCATCTAAACACCTAGCAGCCTCATTCAACATCATAAAAACACAGCGCTGGACAAGTTCATCATTTGTTTTTTGATCTTTAATGATGATATTTAATAATGGATAGACAGATTCATCAACAAGTTTTTTGGTGACTTTTTTACCATTTTTATCTTTATAGAGGTAAAAACCTTTCTGCACTTTTTTACCTAAACGTTTATCGGCAATAAGTTTATTAAATGCTTCTGGTGCAGCAAATCGATCGCCTAATTCAGCTTGTAAAATAGGACCAATTTTAGCACCTATATCAATACCGACTTCATCTAGTAATTGTATGGGTCCAACAGGGAAGCCAAACTTAACCAGTGCTTTATCTAACTTACCAATCGATTCGCCTTCAAGTAATAATAAGGCGGCTTCATTCATGTAAGGCGCTAAGATACGATTAACATAGAAACCCGCTTTGTCTTTAACAACTATCGGCGTTTTGCCTTGTTTTTTAGCAAAAGCAACTGTCGTTGAAATAGTTTGATCAGAGGTTTTTGAATGTGCAATAATTTCGGCTAACGGCATTTTATCTACCGGAGAAAAATAATGCAGTCCAATGACATTTTCAGGGCGCAAAGCTTTTGCTGCTATTTGTCCGATAGGTAAACTTGAGGTATTACTCGCAAAAATAGTGTCTTCAGCACAAATACTTTCCATGTCATCAACCATTTTTTGCTTTAATGACAAGTCTTCAAAAACAGCTTCTATAACCATATCAACGTTTTTAAAACCGCTATAATCGACACAACCCGTAATTTTAGCCAATTGCTTTTGCATTTCACTTTTCAACATAAAGCGACGTTTAACTTTTTTGTTGAGTATGTCATAACCATATTTCATCGCATGGCTGATACCTTGCGGCGCAATATCTTTAATACGTACATCAACATTCGCTTTAGTTGCACTAACAAAAGCAATACCACCGCCCATTAAGCCGCCACCTAAAACACCAATTTGGCTAATCGGCTTAGCATTAACACCTTCGATGCCCTGCTCTTTTTTCATGTCGGTAGTAGCAAAAAAGATTTGTCTTAATTGAGCTGATTCTGGTGACATAACAAGTTCACCAAAATGATCGGCTTCAGTTTGGTAACCACTGACCGATGATTTTTCGATACCACTGCGTACACTATCAATAATTTTGAGGGGTGAAGGATAATTGCCTTTGGTTTTAGCCAATACAGATTTAGTCGCCTGATTGAAAATTATTTTACGGCCAACCGCATTACCTTCAAGTGCCTTATCTAAAACACTGATTTTGCGTTGACTCTTTTTAATCTTACTCGCTTTACCTTGTGCCGCTAGCACTAAGTTTTCAGCAGCAGAAATTAAAATACTGTTTGGCACAACATCAACAACTAAGCCCATCTTCAAGGCTTGTTTCGCGCGTAATTGTTTACCTGTTAGCATCATATCTAATGCTTTTTGAATACCAACTAATTTTGGTAAACGCTGCGTACCACCGCTCCCCGGTAATAGGCCTAACTGTACTTCAGGTAATCCCAAGGCTGTTTTGCCATTATCACTACAAATACGAGCATGACACGCCATAGCAAGTTCAAGTCCGCCGCCTAGACAAGCACCATTAATAGCAGCAACCACAGGAATTGAGAGGTTTTCAATTTGATCAAAAATCATTTGCCCATTGCGAGAAAGAGCCGTTGCTTCACTCGCACTTTGACAGCTCGCCAGCATATTAATATCTGCGCCAGCAACAAAAGAATCTTTTTTGCCACTGATTAAGACAACACCTTTAATCGTGTTGTCATTACGTATTTCTTTTAATACCGTATCTATTTCTTCAGAAAACTCAGCTTTCAAGGTATTCATGGATTCGCCAATCACGTCCATCACTAAATGAGCAATACCATTGTCTTGGCGAATTAATGTAAACGTACTCATATTGTTACTCTCTTGTTTAAGCGCTTCATCGTTTGCTTGAGTGTTATTAGGTGCAGTCATTAGTCAGTCTCCACTATCATTGCAGCGCCTAAACCACCAGCGGCACATGCGGTAGTTAAACCGGTACCTCCACCTCGACGATTTAACTCATTAAGGGTTTGTACAATTAAACGGGTACCTGTTGCAGCAAAAGGATGACCATAAGCTAACGAACCACCCATCACGTTAAATTTAGCCATATCAATATCGCCAATCGCTTTATCTTGACCTAATTGCTCACGGGCAAATTTTGTGCTGGCAAACATTTTCATATTAGCAAGCGCTTGTGCTGCAAAGGCTTCATGCATTTCAATTAAATCTAAATCTTTTAATTCCATACCTGCACGCTTAAGTGCTAATGGCGTCGCATAACTTGGCCCCATAAGCATATCTTGCCAAACATCGATGGCAGCAAAAGCATAACTTTTGATATAACCAAGCGGTTTATAACCTAATTCTTTTGCACGCCCTTCACGCATTAAAATAATGGCAGAGGCACCATCTGTTAATGGTGTACTTGTTGCTGCAGTCACTGTGCCGTGTTTTCTATCAAAACAAGGACGTAATTTTTTATAACTGGCAAGTTCTGAGTTTTCACGAATACAGTTATCTTTTTCAATAAAACTTTTATAAGGTTCACTGTAGGCGGTCATCACCTCACCGGCTAACTTACCTTCTTGCCAACTTTTTGTGGCTAAAGTATGCGAACGATGTGCTAATTCATCTTGAGCTTCACGAGAGATATTATGGGTTTTGGCCATCTGCTCTGCAGTCTGCCCCATCGATATACCCGTAGAGTATTCAGCAACAGCTGGTGGAACAGGCATAATATCTTTTAGGCCTAACTGACGAATAAGTGATATTTTTTGCCCCAAGCTTCTCGCTTTACTTAAATCAAGTAAGATACGTGCAAACTTTTTTGACACACCAATAGGCGCAACTGATGAAGAATCAGCACCACCAGCAATACCCACATCAACATAACCTGCCATAATAGCTTCTGTTACATTAACCGTAGATTGGAAGCTTGTTGCACAAGCCCTTGAGACACTATAGGCGTCGGTATTTACATTCATGCCAGTACCCAAAACAATTTCGCGGGCAATGTTTGGCGCTTCAGGCATTTGTACCACTTGGCCAAAAACTAATTGATCAATAATAGTAGGGTCAATATCATGCTTTTTTAGCAATTCATTAACGACAATTTTTCCTAAATCTACTGCTGGTACACCATGAAAAGCAGTGGCTTGTTTTGCAAAAGGTGTTCGCAACCCAGCCACTACAGCGATGCGTTCTCCGTTTCGAGTCGTTAAATTCATTTTTGTCATGTTTTACCCTTCTATCGTAATATCTAATTTTATCGTCTTCAAACCAAGAGGTCTGACCACTTGTTGATTGCTTTATTCTAACCTCAAATGAAATAAATACAACTCCCAGCTAAAACGTGAGCTATTCATTCGAAAATAAATTGTTAAAAATCATGTCAAATTGTAAAAAATCCTTGTTTTATGGTACCTGAACCTTATATATATACCCACAGGTTTAACAATAAAAACAAGTAAGTGGTAGTTAGCATGGCAATTGAACATTTTTCATCCCTAAAAGAATACTTATCTCAACAAATTATAGGTCAACACGCCCTTGTTGAAAATTTACTTATTGCATTGCTTGCCAATGGTCACCTAATTGTAGAAGGTCCTCCCGGCTTAGCAAAAACTCGTGCCGTAAATGCATTAGCTGAAGGTATTGAAGCTGATTTTCACCGCGTGCAATTTACCCCCGATTTATTACCTGCTGATTTAACCGGCACCGATATTTATCGCCCTGAAGATGGCACTTTTGTTTTTCAGCCGGGTCCTCTTTTTAGAAATTTAGTACTCGCTGATGAAATCAACCGCGCGCCAGCAAAAGTACAATCCGCTTTATTAGAGGCGATGGCAGAGGGACAAATTACGGTTGGACGTAATACTTATCCTCTTCCTGACTTATTCTTAGTGATGGCAACACAGAATCCTATTGAACAAGAAGGTACTTACCCTCTTCCTGAAGCACAATTAGATCGCTTCTTAATGCACATTGAAATTGATTATCCTGATGCTGTAAGTGAATTAGCTATTTTAAAGCTCAACCGCGGTGAAGCACTTCAACATGGCAAAGAAAGTAAAAAACCGGTAAAAGAAATATCGCAAAGTGATATTTTTGCTGCTCGCGACCAAGTGATGGAAATTCATATGGCACCGGCTATTGAAAATTATATTGTTGATTTAATTATGGCGACGCGTACTCCAGAAAAATATGATGACCAATTAAAAAAATGGCTCGCTTATGGCGCAAGTCCCCGAGCAACTATTGCACTTGACCGATGTTCACGTGCTAGAGCTTGGTTACATAACCGTGATTTTGTTAGCCCTGAAGATGTACAAGCCGTATTCCATAATGTATTACGTCACCGCATTTTGCTGACTTACCAGGCTGAAGCTGAAGGTATTAACAGTAATCAACTTCTTGATCACTTACTAAGCTTAGTCGCTGTTGCTTAAATAGCATTAATCGCTTTAACAACATCAAATAATGAACGATCAATCTTGTAAGTAAATTTATGTGGCTTAATCAAAAAAAAGAACAAAACCAGCAAGACGTTGCAAATCTGCTTAGTAGTGTTTTAAGTAATGGTATTGAATTATCAATCGATGAATTAATTCAATACCAAAACAAAACTAAACTCATTGATCTCGCTGCGCGTAAAAGTCAGCATGGTCAAATGTCAGGTAATTACTTATCTCGTAGTAAAGGGCGAGGTATGGAATTTGACGAAGTACGTCATTATCAAAATGGTGATGATATACGTGCCATCGACTGGCGAGTAACGGCACGAACAGGTAAAACCCATACTAAAATTTTTCGTGAAGAAGTTGAACGTCCAGTACTCGTAGTAACCGACCTCAGTAATTCAATGCTGTTTGGTAGTCAGCTATTATTTAAATCAGTACAAGCTGCACACTTAGCGGCATTAGTGACTTGGCATGCTAAAGGCCGAGGCGATAGAGTCGGCGGTATTGTTTTTAATCAACATAAACATAGTGAATTAAAACCGCGCAGTCGCAAACAAGGCGTGCTTCATTATTTATACAGTTTAGTAGAAACTCATCAACATACGTTATCTATCGAACAGCAAAAACACGAAGAACATTTATCTATTGAACAACAGCATAATTCTGCTAATGCTGCTTTTGAAGAGAATTGTGCACGACTAAGACAACTTGCTCGCCCTGGAAGTTTGGTTTATTTAATCACCGATGGTAATTATATTAGCCAAGAAACTATCCGTCACTTATCCCATATCAGTCGTCATTGTGAACTAGTTGTCTGTTTGATAAGTGATCCGCTTGAGCACGACTTACCTAATAGCAAACATAAAATGAACGTTACGGTGACCGACGGAAACTCGCGACAGCAATTATTGATTGGTGATGAAAAGGCGACTAAAAATTATCATCAACAAGCCAATGAACGAGTTCAATTGAAAAAAGATTTATTACTTAAAGCAGGCGCCCGAGTATTGCACTTCTCATCAGGTCAAACTTTAGAGCAACAATTAACTGACGGAGTCGCCTCATGGAAGCGTTAAAACAACCGTCTGAGCAATTAGCTCAATTAAAAGATATTCACTTACCAGAGCAGGTTCATAATTACCCATTCGCTTATGGCTGGTGGCTCTTACTTGCGTCTATATTAATAGCGCTTATTTTCGTTACTGTAAAATGGCAAAGACGCCGAAAATTATCTCATGCTAAAAAATTAGCATTATCAAAACTTCAAAGCACCGATAATAATGACGAAATAATCACTTTATTAAAATGGGCTGCATTTCAGTATTTTCCACGAAATGAAATTGCCTCGTTACATGGCGAACGATTAAAAGATTTTTTCAAAAACACGTTAGCAATTAAGCATCAAGAAAAATTTCTAACCTTATCTGATAAGCAATTTAGTCATAAATATCAGCTCACTAAAAATTCAGAAAATGAAACGTTGAAGGAAGCCGCTCATCTTTGGCTCAGTCAAGCGCTTCCGCCGCAGTTACTAAAGCAAAATTCGGTAACAAAACATGAGAAACAGTCATGATTAATCTACTACTACCTTGGGTATTGTTAGCGCTGCCGATACCATTATTAATGTATCTATTACCAGCAAAGAATCAAAACCAAGCGGCGGCATTAAAAATGCCAATACTAATTCAAAATACCTCTAGTGAACGTTTTTCAGCTAAAACTAAAAAGTCTCCACGTATTTTATTGTTACTGATTTGGAGCTTAATTGTTCTATCTGCCAGTCAGCCGCAATGGCTTGGCGAAGCAGTAAATGTACCCACCGAAGGACGCGAAATGATGATAGCTGTAGATCTGTCTGGCAGTATGCAAGTTGAAGACATGCAAATAAATGGCAGCACCGTTAACCGCCTAGATATGTTAAAAGTATTATTAGGTGAGTTTATTGAACGTCGCACCGGTGATCGTTTAGGTCTTATTCTCTTTGGTGATGATGCCTATATGCAAACACCAATGACCTTTGATAGAAAAACAGTACAGCAGATGCTTGATGAAGCCGTATTAGGTTTAGTCGGTAAACAAACTGCAATTGGAGATGCTATTGCTTTGGCAGTAAAACGCTTTGATACAAAAAAACAATCAAATCGTGTGTTATTACTGTTAACCGATGGTCAAAATACGGCGGGTAAAATAACCCCAGAACAAGCATTAGAACTTGCAGTAGCAAAAAACATTACCATTTATTCAGTGGGCATTGGCGCTGATGTAATGATTCAAGATTCAATTTTTGGTAAACGTCGCATTAACCCATCTAGCGAATTAGATGAAGAGTCGTTGCAACAATTGGCTAGCAAAACGGGTGGTTATTATTTTCGTGCCCGTGACAGTAAAGATATGAGTGAAATATATCAATTACTCGATGCGCTAGAACCGATAGAGCAAGACCAACAACAAATGCGTCCCCTTACGGCATTATTTTATTGGCCATTATCTACAGCATTATTATTATCATTTCTTTATCTAATTTGGCTGAACCTACCCACTATCACATTAAAAGGAGCGAATAGTTAAAATGGCAGACTTTCACTTTATTCGTCCTTGGTGGTTATTAGCCATCATCGCCTTAATTTTTGCGTTAAAACTCCTCAAAAAATACCGGTTGAGCCAATCTGGCTGGCAACAATTGCTTCCAAAACATTTAGCAAGCGTCTTGGTTGATAAGCAAGACAGTCGGCAGAAGTTGTCACTTACTTTACCTTTTATCATAGGTTTATTAGCAATTGTAGCTTTAGCCGGACCTACGTGGAAAAAACTGCCACAACCCGTTTATCAAATAGCACGTGGCTCGGTGTTGATCATGGACATGTCATATTCTATGTATGCTACTGATATTGCGCCCAATCGATTAACAAGATCGCGTTACAAAGCGATTGATTTACTCGAACAATTAAATGAAGGTGAAATAGGCTTAATCGCCTATGCTGGTGATGCTTTTACGATTAGCCCTCTAACAGCCGACATTAATAATATTAAATTGTTATTGCCATCTTTGTCCCCTGAATTAATGCCAGAACTTGGTAGTAACCCTTTAGCTGCGCTAACGCTCGCTCACGATATGCTGGTTAATGCTGGTCATAGCAAAGGTGATATATATTGGTTTACTGATGGTATCGATAATTATGACATTCAAGACATCACCGATTGGAGCAGAAGCAATAATCATCGATTGAATATTTTAGGCATAGGCACAACAACTGGTGCGCCAATAAAGCTTAATAATGGTGAACTGATGAAAGATACGAGTGGTTCTATTATCGTTCCTAAATTATCAATATCAGCCTTAAAAGGCGCAGCAAAAAGAGGCAGTGGTTATTATGCAACACTCGCTAACAATAATAGTGATATTGAAGCGTTACTTCGACAACCCAGTGATATTGAAGATCAACAACAAAAAGAATCTTCAAATACGGGTGATCAATGGCAAGAAGCGGGTCCCTATCTATTATTTTTAGTCTTAGCCTTGTTATTGCCCTACTTTCGCCGAGGCCGTTTATTAGCGATATTGCCATTCATATTATTAATGTCACCCGTTGATAAAAGCTACGCGCAAAGCACAACATTAACAAGCACTACAAAACCCAATGCAGTGCTAACAAAAGAATCAGTCCCAGACAAACAGGTGACTGATGATTTTTGGAAAAATTTATGGCAAACCAAAGACCAACAAGGACAACAACAATTCAACAGTGAAGCTTTTGAGCAGGCAGCCACTAGTTTTGAAGATTCATCTTGGCAGGGGAGCTCTTATTATCGCTCAGGAAATTACGAGCAAGCATTAAAAGCATTTCAACGCCAAAACACTGCGGAAGCTCTGTATAACCAAGGTAATTCTCTAGCGCAATTAAAACGTATTGATGAAGCAATTAAAGCGTATGAACAAGCGTTACTAAAAGAGCCACAGCATCAAGATGCAAAAGCTAATAAAGCTTACCTTGAAGAGTTAAAAAAACAACAAGAGCAGCAACAAGAAAACCAAGAACAGAACAACGAAGAAAACAACGACAAAAATCAAGAGCAGCAAGACCAGCAAGAACAAAACGAGCAAGAAAGTCAGGGGAAAGATCAAGAGCAGAAAAACAGTGAAGATCCAGCTCAGCCAAATGAATCTGAGCAACAAGATGATCAAAAAGAAGCGACTGACAAAGAGCAGACCGAACAAGAAAAGTCTCAACAAGAACAAAAAGATAAAGCCGAGCAAGAAAAACAAGCTAAAGAAGAGGAAGGTAAAGAAGACGACCCAAGCCAACCAGAGCAAACACCTGCTCAGCTTCGTGCCGCCGAACAATTAGCAGAAGAGACCGAACAAAAACACCAACAATTACTCAACAAAGTAACTGATGATCCTTATATGTTACTGAGAAACAAAATGCAGCTCGAATATCAAAAGCGCCGTAATAGTCGAAGTAGTCGCGCAAAAGGAAAAAAACAATGGTAAAAATAATGACCCAAACAATAATAGCCCTACTAACTATTTTGCTCAGTAATACGCTTTTTACCCCTAATGCGTTTGCGGCAACTCAAATTAGTGCAACTATTGATAAGAATCCTATCGTGGTTAATGAGTCTTTTATTTTAAAAATCACCATAGATGACGATGTCGACACCAACGCTTTAAATACCTCCGCGTTATTAAAAGACTTTGTCGTTGGTAGAACATCGGTAAGTTCTCAAACCAGTATGGTTAATTTTAAAACGACACAAACAACAACCTGGACTACTTTACTAATAGGCAAATCAGCAGGCGATTTTATTATTCCTCCTTTCACCATAGCGGGCATAAATTCTCAAGCCATAAAAGTACAAATATTAGCTGAAAATGATCCGCTTGCTGACAAACAACAAGACATTTTTATTACCACTGAAATATCGACCAAAGAAGTCTATGTTCAACAACAATTAACCTTAACAGTAAAGCTGCACTTTGCTGCAGAATTGAAGCGTGGCAGCTTAAGCGAACCAACGTTAGAAAGCGCCAGCATTACTCAAATTGGAAAAGATAAAGAAGAAGATACTATTATTAATGGCCGTCGCTATCGAGTTATTGAAAGAACCTATGCAATAAGTCCTAAAAATAGCGGTGAATTTACGTTAAAGTCACCGCTGTTCTCTGGCGAAATCTTAGTGCCTTCAACGAGAAGAAATAACATGTTTAGCTTTTCAGAAACTAAACCTGTTAGTGTCATTGGTGATGAAATTCAACTGCTAGTTCGTCCTATCCCTGAAACATTTCAAGGCACGTGGTTACCGAGTAATTTACTGGCTATTCATCAAGACTGGCAACCTGATTTAACAACGTTCAAAGTAGGCGAGCCGATTACGCGCATCATTACCTTAACCGCAGCAGGTTTATCCGAAGAACAATTGCCACTTTTAGAAATGACGGTGCCCAAAGGCCTGAAAGTCTATCCAGACCAAGCTCAATTACATACCGGCATGAGCAGTGGCCATTTGGTTAGCCAAAAAGTTAGAAATTTTGCCATTGTTGCCAGTAAGCCTGGCGAATATCAGCTACCGGAGATAAGTATTCCGTGGTGGAACACCGTCACTAACCGTTATCAAATCGCTACAATTGCTGCTCAAAAAATTACAGTTTTACCTAATAGCGAGCTTAACACAGCTCCAGCTGTCATGAAAAATCAGCAAAACAAAGTACTTATTCCAACGGAGACAATTGTTGTTACTCAAGCATCCTGGCTACAATGGCTATTTTTAACCTTATGGCTACTTACTGCTTTAGCGTGGTTTATCAGTGCAAAACGCTCTAAACCATTGACAGTAAAAACAACGAAGATTGATAATAGAAATAATAATCCTTACTTATCTTTATTAGCCGCCTGTAAAAAAAATCAGGGCTTAGAAGTGCTCGCTTTAATATCGCCATGGATAAATACCTTACAAGCAAAAGCAGGTAACAAAATAACAGCAACACTTGATGATGCGTTAATTGAAATTAATAATAATAAATTTCAGGACGAAATTGAGTTGTTACAGCAATGTTATTATGGGAAAGAGCAAAAAAATTGGCAAGGAAAGGCCTTAACAAGCTTAATTCAAGCTATTAATAAGCAAGGATTAAAAGTAAATGAAGCTAAGGTTTTAACTCTGAATCCAAGATAAAAATGAAATATATTTTTAAAAGCGAAATAAAATAATGTCAGCTCAGGTCTCTTACAACATGGCAACAAAACAAGTTAGATATGAAGCACTAGTTAAAGCTTTGCATGGCGATTTATTCCGTTATGCTTATTGGCTATGTCACGACAAACATGTGGCTGAAGACTTAGTGCAAGAGACATTTTTACGGGCATGGCGAGCTTTAGATTCATTAAAAGATGAAAAAGCAGCTAAGTCATGGTTGATCACAATTTTACGACGAGAGAATGCTCGTCGTTTCGAACGTAAACGATTTGATATGAGTGAATATGAAGAAGCCACTATTACCGATACTAAATCAACAAGTAGCGAGCAAGAAATTGAAAACTATTGGCTGCGTGAAAAAATAGCACAAATGCCAGAAGAATACCGAGAGCCATTAGTTTTACAAATTATTGGTGGTTTTTCAGGTGAAGAAATAGCTAAACAGCTCGATTTAAATAAGAATACCGTGATGACAAGGTTGTTTAGAGCGCGTAATCAATTAAAAGAAGCTTTAGATAATACTCCCAAAGTTAGAGGTCAATACAATGGATGATTTGCAATTTAGACGTCGTATTTATGCAGATCCAAATACACGTGATGAAGATATGCTTGCTGCAATTCACAGTGACCCTGCCAAGCAAAATTTTACACAAGAACTTGAAAGTTTAGACAGTAAACTCTTTCAAGCGTTAAATATTGAAGTACCTACAGGCTTAAGCGATAAACTTATTTTACGTCAAACAATGGCTAGTCATCAGCAGCAAAAACGTAAAAGTCGTGTGCGTTTAGCTTTAGCTGCGTCTGTTGCCTTTGTTATGGGTTTAACGATTAATTTTATGCAGTTTTCTAATGCATATAACAACCTAGGAGATTATGCGATAGCTCATATTGCCCATGAAGAAGGACATTTCTCTAACACTTCAACTGCAAATGTGAGCTTAGCCTCTCTTAACGATAAAATGGCGACGTTTAATGGCAGTTTTACAGATAGCATAGGCAAATTAATGTTTGCTAATTATTGCCGGTTTGATGGCATGAAAAGCCTGCACTTAGTTTTTCAAGGTGCAACAAGCATGGTTACTGTTTTTATTGTTCCCAATAATGAAGAGCTTGAATTTACCGCTGATTTTTCAACAGATAAATTAATAGGAAAATCCCAACACTTTAAAAACAGTAATATTATTGTGGTTGCTGACAAAAGTGAATCGCTTACGCAGTGGCAAACAGCCATCGATAAAAATATTAGCTGGTCTATTTAAGTCATAAAAATAATATTTTACTGTTAACGTCGTCGCACATGAAACCATGGCGACGACGTTCTTAATACCCTCTTATTAAAACTCCATTGCTCTTGCACTGAAACCGTAATATTAATACTAAAATTCCCAGACTAAACTCGTTTCAGCATATAGTACTCACCTCCACACCACAGGTACCAAAGTCGTCATACTGAACTCGTTTCAGTATCTAGTACTCACCTCCCAAACAACAGAAGCTAAAGTCGTCATGCTGAACTCGTTTCAGTATCTAGTACTCACCTCCAAACAACAGAAGCCAAAATCGTCATGCTGAACTCGTTTCAGTATCTAGTACTCACCTCCCAAACAACAGAAGCTAAAGTCGTCATGCTGAACTCGTTTCAGTATCTAGTACTGACCTCCCAAACAACAGAAGCCAAGATCGTCATGCTGAACGCGTTTCAGTATCTAGTACTCACCTCCCAAACAACAGAAGCTAAAGTCGTCATGCTGAACGCGTTTCAGTATCTAGTACTGTTCTCCCAAACAACAGAAGCCAAAGTCGTCATGCTGAACTCGTTTCAGTATCTAGTACTTACCTCAATTCAAGCAACAGATACCAAGATCGTCATGCTGAACTCGTTTCAGTATCTAGTACTTACCTCAATTCAAGCAACAGATATCAAGATCGTCATGCTGAACTCGTTTCAGTATCTAGTACACACCTCATTAAAATAGAGACTAAAATAACATATAAGTTCCTTACCATCCTTGGCACCACGCTATTGCCTCCAGGGATGGAGGTACTTATGATTTGTCAGGAACAAAAATCATGACCGTTCATCCTGAACATAAAAAGCCCGTTATTGAACATCAATAACGGGCTTTATTTAAGCGAGTTTACAATACCATTAATCGATATTGTGCTGCTCTATCATCTCATCAAACATCTTTTCAACAGATTCATCAGGTGCCGCGGTCAAGTTACTCACCACAACAATCGCTATTGTTGAAAGTATAAAACCAGGAACAATTTCATACATCACTGAACTCAATAGTTCACCACCGACAGTTATCGGAGCATAAATCCAAATAAGAACGGTTATAGCGCCCGTTAACATACCTGCTAAAGCGCCTTGCTTGTTCATTTTTTTCCAGTAGAGACTTAAGATAACTAGTGGTCCAAATGCGGCGCCAAATCCTGCCCAAGCATTACTAACCAAACTTAAAATAGAGCTATTTCGGTCATAAGCTAATGATATCGCAACAATAGCAACTAGAAGTACAGATAAACGGCCAACAAAAACAAGCTGTTTATCAGTAGCATCTTTATTTAGAAACGCTTGATAAAAGTCACCGGTTAATGAGCTTGATGTCACTAATAATTGAGAAGAAATGGTACTCATTATAGCAGCTAAAATAGCGGCTAATAAAAAGCCAGAAATGAGAGGGTGAAATAAAACCTGAGAAAATAATACAAAAATAGTTTCTGGATCGGTTAATTCTGTACCCGTTTTCGCCACATAAGCAATACCAGCAAAACCAGTTGCCATAGCACCACAAATAGAAACGATCATCCAAGTCATACCAATACGACGAGCAGCAGGTAAATCTTTAACTGACCGGATTGCCATAAAGCGCACAATGATATGTGGCTGGCCAAAATAACCTAAGCCCCAAGCCATCGCTGAAATAATCGCCAGCGCACTAACACCATTGAACATATTAAACTTTTCAGCATCAATAGAATGAATAACATCATTCATTGCTTGTACGCCACCAATGTCGCTTATGACCACAAAAGGTACCAGCACAAGCGCTACGAACATAATACACCCTTGCACAAAATCGGTTAAGCTTACGGCTAAAAAACCACCAAACATAGTATAAAGTACAACAACACCTGCGGTAACGTAGAGCCCAACTTCATAATCTAATCCGAAAGAGCTTTCAAACAATTTACCACCAGCAACGATACCTGATGAAGTATAAAGCGTGAAAAAGACAATAATAACAATTGATGAAACTACGCGAAGCAAATGGCGCTTATCATTAAAACGGTTTTCAAAGAAATCAGGTAAAGTTATCGAATCATTTGCTACTTCGGTATAAGTTCTCAAACGAGGCGCAACAATTAAATAATTAAAATAAGCACCAATTACTAAACCTACGGCGATCCAAATACTGCTTAAACCTGTCACATACATAGCACCTGGTATGCCCATTAGCATCCAACCACTCATGTCAGAAGCCCCAGCGGAAAGAGCCGTCACTGAAGGACTTAGATTACGCCCTCCTAGCATATAACCTGCTGCGTCACTGGTCGATTTTTTAAAGGCATATAAACCTATACCGATCATAACAATAAAATATAAACCTAAAGAAAATAATGTACCAAATGCCAAATTAACCTCCGAAAGTAGTATTATATTTTTACTAAGTAAAAAAAATGTTAAAAAGTTCTGTTACTAAGCAAAAAATAGAATAAGCTAGTATGACTAGATATTTTGCTATTACTATACTTTTATTCTTTTCAACTATATTAAAGGTATTATCCATGTAATGTTTTTATGCCAGTAACTAATATATAAAAATAGTTGATGCTAATTTCTCCTTTTTCAAATATATTCAATATAGTTACGAAAAGATCAGGAACTTTTATGTATTTTTATGCCGCCAGGCAACCCATTCTAGATAAAGACAAAAATCTTTTTGCCTATGAATTGCTATTTAGAGACAGCATTGACAACGTTTTTCCTGATATTGATGGCGATGAAGCCACCACAAAAATGATTGAAGCAAGTAAATTTAACTTAGGTATAGGAGAATTTACTGGTAATAAGCCCGCCTTTATTAATTTTACCCTTGAAACATTAAGTCTTGGTTACGCAAATATGCTGACCACTGATGAAGTTGTCGTTGAAATTCTTGAAACCGTTAAGCCGGGTAAAAAGCTATTAGCTATTTGCAAAGACCTTTATGAACAAGGTTATACATTAGCGCTAGATGATTATGAACATAAAAAAGTGTGGATACATTTTTTCCCTTATATCAAAATAATAAAAATAGATTGGCAAATATCCACTATTGAAGAAATTAAAGAAGTTAAACAAGCGATTACTAATTTCCCTGATATTAAATTGCTTGCAGAAAAAGTTGAAACTTACGACGAGTATAATCAAGCACTAGAATTAGGCTTTGAACTATTCCAAGGTTTTTTCTTTGCTAAGCCTGAGATGATAAAAACTAAAAGTCTCTCTCCATCACAGATTGCCATGGCTGAGTTACTTTATGAAACATCAAAACCCGAATTAGATTTAATCAGTATTACTTCAGTCTTTGAACGCGATGTAACACTTTCTTATAAACTATTAAGATATGTTAACTCGGCAATATTTCGCAGACGCAATGAAATATCAACAATAAAACAAGCACTTGTAACACTAGGGTCACAAGAATTAAAGCGATTTTTAGGTTTGATGTTTGCTATAAATGTTAACCCTGACAAACCTTCAGAGTTAATTAATTCAGCGATGGCTCGTGCTAAATTTTGTGAACTTGTCTCAAAGGATATTAATGCTCCAATAGATTCATCTATTGCTTTCTTAACGGGCTTATTATCATTAATTGATGCCATTTTAGATGAAAAACTTGAAACTGTTTTAGAAAAGTTACCACTTGCGCAAGAGATAAAGGTTTCTTTACTCACTAAGAAAGGTGTCTTGGCTGAATTAATCCAGTTATTAGAGTACATAGAACATGCACAATGGGATGAAACCACTATTGTTATGAAGAAGTTAGGTATAGAAAAGGAAAAAGTCATTAGAGATTACAACCAAGCACTTTCTTGGGCTGACGAGCAGTCACAGATGACAAATGGCAGTTAATTAAGTTAATGGGTCGATTGACAAAAAACAAGTAACAAAATTGTTTACTTGTTTATTGTCAATGATTAGAGAAAGACACACCCATGCTATAATAGGCGCTAGAGAAGTTTATCCGTATTTAGTTAAAATTACATAAGTTCTTTAGCGTTTTTAGATGAAACTGTAGTGGTTAATAAATTAAAGTCTTTTAACACTATTATTTCGTTAGTTAACCTGTCTTCAAGTGCATCGATGTCGACAACAGATTGACAAAGTACTTCACTACTTTTTTTAATTTGTTCACCACGAGATTCCATTTCGTTTTCCATTTTTTCACCGAAATCCTCCATACGAGATTCAAAAGCGTTCATATCGCCACCAGAGAAAAGCATCTGTTGCCCTACCGCTATCATTAAACTACCAATCGAATTTTGCACCGTCTTTTCTATTGCACTTTCAATACGTTGCTCAAAATCTTCGTTGAAAAAGTTTTCTCCTGAAAAACCATCCTCATCAAAATAAATGTCATTATCACTGGTTAAGCCCAGATCAACTTCTTTACGTATCTCTGAAAGTTGACTAGTAATTTCAGCACTGAGCGTATTATCTTGGCCTAGTAACTCATTAAACGCTAAGTTAATGCCGTCATTCGCAAGATCAATAGCATCCAATGCAACACTTTTTACTTGTGGAACTGCAGCCCTAATGCCAGACGAGTAATCATGAACCAAGGATTGCTGATTATCTGTTAAGTCAACTTGAACACCATTGACATATAATCGTTCATTATCAACAATTTTATAGAGTGGCAGTTTACTTTTAGAGAATTCAATGGCGGTTGGTGTAATTTTAATGCCACCAGATATTGTTGCATTGCATGAGTCATTTGTAAAAGATGCGGTGGAAGCGAACGTACTGCTGCTTGCCAATATAAGTGCTGTTGCGATGAGTGTTTTCATATTATGCCCTTCGATTGTTATCGATTAAATAATGCCTAACTTAATATAGACATTACAAAACTAGTGCCAACTAGTAAAATCAATAAAATTCAATAAGATACAAGAAAATCACAAAATAAAATGAAAATTAAATACCATTTATTAGTGAAATAAACACATTTGTGGCTAATATGCTAATTGTTGCATTTCAATGAGACGGGATTGGCAGCGAGCAAACTCAAAACTTAATTGCTGTCCTTGGTAAAGCTCAATAATATCAACTTCAGCATTAATAATAAGTCGTATATTTCTATCATAAAATTCATCAACAACAGCAATAAAGCGCCGAGCTTCATCATCTAAGTGGCGAAGTTGGCTTAACAATTTACCGTCGCGTTGATAGTCATCTTCTACGCCTGATATAACAGACGTTATGCGCTCTCCATCAAATTGAGGAACTTGGTCAAGCAATACTAATTTAAAATCATCAGCTAGGCTAATGTAGTCTCGCTGACTTCTAGGACCAGAACATAGTGCATAAAAATCAAAAAGTATAATAGTATCTGTTTTCGCTTGAAAAGGGATTTTACGGTGGTTAACGGTTATATTACCTGAAGTGCCTACAATACCCGTAATATCTAAAAACCTTTGTCTAAGCGTTTTGTTATTTAATGGGTAAGTATAGTCACGATATGCGATTGCGGTTTCATCATAACGGTCTAAGCGATGATCTACAGCACCATCAACCGATAACACTTGGCAATAATCGTTAATTAAATCTATGGTAGGCATAAATCTTTCGCGCTGTAATCCATTACGATAAAGTTCTTCGGGTCGACAGTTAGAGGTAGCGATTAAAATAATATCTTGTTGAAAGAACGCCTGAAATAAGCCAGAAAGTAACATAGCGTCACCAATATCTGAAACATAAAACTCATCAAAACACAGTACTTTGATCTTTTTAGCCCATTGCTTAGCAATAAACGTTAATGGATCACTTTGTCCTGTACATAAATTTAATTGTTGGTGTACTTCTTCAATAAAGCGATGAAAGTGAATACGTTTTTTAGCTGTAACGGCTAAATTTTGAAAGAAGAGATCCATAAGCATGGTTTTACCACGACCGACTCTCCCATAAAGATAAATACCACGAATAGCAGACGATTTTTTTAGTCGTTTAGCAAGCCAAGATTTACGCTCATGTTGATAGATTTGTTCAGAAAGATCATCAAGTTTGGCAACGGCATTAACTTGTGCATAATCATATTTAAAATTATTCGAAGTAGATAGAGCTTGGTAAGCTGAAAGCATATCTTAAGTTTTAAACGTTGAAACTAAATTTTTCCCACAAAAAAAGGGTGAGACATAAGTCTTACCCTTTTTAGCAATTTATTTGTATGAGGTAACCTAAGTTAGCTCAAGATACAAAATTAAAGAGCTTGAATGTTCTCAGCTTGAGGACCTTTCTGACCTTGAGTTACAGTAAACTGTACTTTTTGGCCTTCAGCTAGAGTTTTGAAACCGTCGCCAGAGATTGCAGAAAAATGTGCGAAAACGTCAGGACCAGATTCTTGCTCGATGAAACCAAAACCTTTAGACTCGTTGAACCATTTTACTGTACCAGTAGTTGTAGACATAATAGTATCCTATTTGTTTAATATAATTAATCTTAATTTTGTTTTAGCCATTAAATAAATTTAATTCACTAAAACGATGATGCTGAGAGTGTTGCTATGACTTATTAAACAGGACGAGCTACTAACATAACTTCGAAACTTGGTACATAAATATAGGTAGTACTTTCTAGCTGCGTGCATTGTATATCGTTGACAGAAAGAGTCAAGTTTTTTATCGACTTTATTAATTCTTTTGTTTGTTTTATGAACAAACCGTTAGGTTAACACTATCAACAAGCCACTTTACTGTTTCACTTTTACCGTATTATTTGTGTCTCTACTTTTTCGGATAAGTTCATCGTCACCAATAGCTATTGCAGACTTTGCTAAGCGGTCATAAAGTAAAACATTTACTGTAGCTGCCAAATTCATACAACCATTCGTTGGAATATATACCACAGCATCAGCTTTATCGATAACAGCCTGACTAATAGTGCCATCTTCAGGGCCAAACACATACATAGCATTTTTAGGGTGAATGAAGGCCGGCAATGGCACCGCTCCTTCAATTAAATCAACACATATTAGCTTGCTCCCTTCGGGTAAACTTTCCACCAAAGATTCAACACCAATTAAAGGTATTTTTTTACTGGCACTTTGTGTATCGGTATGAAATTTCGCGGCTCTTGCATACCTAACACCACTGTATAGTACGCTATCAACTTGATAACATCCTGCTGCGCGCATTACAGCACCGACATTACTTGGGCTTTTAGGATCGGTTAAACCTAAGGTTATCTCAGCTGATTCAGCGTTTTTATGTTTTAACGGTACTTTTATCTTTTTAGTCATTAATATAATCGTTTTGGTTAGTTACTTTACAAATACAGGTAAATTCTACAGGAATTCTCCTTAGCTTTAATAAAAAATTCAAGTAAATAATAATTTTTTATTTGTTCTCAAGTTAACGTTTGATTTTATCTATTCTACCTTAGCGACCCATAGTTTAAGCTCGAAACCTATAGTGATATGAACACTAAATAAGTTTCACACTAGCAAGTGAAGTGACCAACGAAGTTTACTTTTTAAAAATTATACAAAGCTATTATTAACGCATTATTCATGAGCTCTTTCCTTGTCAAACAGTACAGTTGTCATAATCCGTTACATTTCATAAGCAACAAATCAAAAAATAATGGTCATAATAAACTAAGATTTTCTGTTAATAACTATACCTGTGTCATCAATATTTAAAAGGAAAGAAAATGAAAAATAGTCTCAAAAAACTATGGAAAGAAAATAAGTTATTATTTATTTTTATTGGTTTAATGTTAGTTTTTCGTAGCGCTGTCGCTGACTGGAGTGACATACCTACAGGTTCAATGAAACCAACAATTGTTGAAGGCGATAGAATTTTTATTAATAAAATGGCTTATGATATTCGCTTACCTTTCACTCATATTTCTCTTGTTACACTTTCCGAACCACAAACCAATGACATCATTATTTTTGATTCAGTGGTCTCAGATAAACGTTTAGTAAAACGTGTAATTGGTGTTCCAGGTGATACAGTTACTATGAGAAACAATAAATTAATTATAAACAACCAAGTGATTAGCTACAAAAAAGAATCAACAACAAACCTGCCATCGAACAATTATCACGACAAGATTGAGACGATCAATGGCCAGCCACATTTTATTCGAACCAGTAAGTTGGCGTCACAATTGGATAACTTCAACCAAGTTATAGTGCCTACTGGTCAGTATCTAGTTCTGGGCGACAACCGAGATAATAGTGCAGATTCACGGGTAATTGGCTTAGTGCCAAGGAAGGAAATTGTTGGCAAATCTAGTCAAGTCGCTTTTTCTCTAGATTATAATAATAACTTTTTACCACGCACTAATCGTTTTTTTCATTCACTTTAAATGTTTGTTAACTACTGGTACCTTTTGCTCAGATTTTAAATCACATTAGGTAAATTCAGACGACTTTTTTATTTTAATCTCGATAATAAACGAATTTATACCTAAACTTATATATATATTCAGTGAATTGATAAAGGTATTCCCCTTCATGTTTAGATCGCTTCTTAGAGCTATTTTCCCTTCAGCTTTTGTTAAGAAAACTACACCTAACTATGAATATTTTCATCTGCTAAAAAGTGAAGGAGAAAGTAATAACACAGCTAATATATCAGTCTCTCAGGAACCGTTTCTTTCACAAATAGATAACTTAGCTGGTCAAATAAAGGATCATCAAGAAATAGATTACGATAAGTTGTTTTTTGATTTATTGTTTGGGGATGACGACACTCAGTATATCAATAAAATTGATCCTCTTAGTGATTATGTAGCTGACCAAATAAATGACTTACTGTTACGCCCACAAAATTTAATTTCTGAACTTCCCGTTATGCCAGCTTCTGTTGATGCTGTATTAACAGCAATAAATAACAAAAATTTTAATGTTAATGAAATTTTAAACATCATTGCGAAAGAACCCAGTATGGCGGCCAGCATGATAAAACTCGCTAATACGGCTAAATACCGTCGAAGTGATGTGCCGATAGTCAGTTTAAAGTCAGCTTTTATGGTGATGGGGTCACAAGGATTACTAGAAGGCGTTGTTTATGTGTTTATTAATAATTTTAGCCCAAAAAACACGCCATATTTCAAATATTTTGGCACTAAAATTTGGCAACATGCTTTACAAACAGCTCTAATATCAAAAGACTTAGCTGACAAAAGTTCTAATATAGATAATGCTTCTGCCGCCTATTTGATTGGCTTATTAAGGAATTTAGGCGAAATGATTATCTTCGACTTAATGGTTGAAGCGTTTCATCATGTTGACCCATCCGCGACACCTAGTTCTCAAACCTTTAAAGCCTTAATTTCATATCACTCGATTAGCTTAACCGCCGCGATTGTTTCAAAATGGAATTTACCGCCAATGATCATTGAGACTATTAAACAGCAAGAAAATAAACAACTGATAAAATCCCCTTTAGCCACGCTCATTGAAGAAGCGAGCTTTATCAGTAAATTGCAAAGTTTATATAGTTATAAAAAAGTCAATCAAGAGCAATATGAACTCGCTTGCCAACAACTTAAAAATGAGCAAGTTAAAGCCTATGCATTAAATGTATTGCCAGTGACTACTGAGTAAAATACCTATTGAGGGCTGTTAAGGTAATAACGTTCATCAGCTTAAAAGGTATACTTTTTCTGACGATGATTCCGGTATTTATTTAACGTATGTCGTTAATAACGATATACGTTATCAGTTCTCACCTCTTTTATAGCCTCATTGATATGCTAAAAAAAAATGCTACAACCACAAAATCAAATTTACAGGTAAGAAAAGCTCTTGTTGTTTTAGACTAATACTTTTAGTATCTCTAGCATTGTATTCAACTATTATTATCCCTAATAAATTTAAGGTTACTATGTATAAAAATTCTCCTAAATCACTCGTACTAGCGGGTGCATTTTCTATTGCGACATTATTATCAGTATCGAGTAATGCGACAATTGTTGAATTTGAAACTTCTCAAGGGAATTTCAAAATTAACTTACACGATCAAACCACACCTAAAACAGTAGAAAATTTTTTAAAGTACATTAACGACGGGGATTTCAACAATACTGTTGTTCATCGCTTAGTGCCTAACTTTATTATGCAAGCGGGAGGCTTTGAATTTAACGGAAACTTTCCATTAACGGCCATTGATGTCGATAGTTCCGTAGAAAATGAACCCTTGTATTCAAATGTTAGAGCAACTGTCGCGATGGCAAAAGTAGGAAACAGTCCTAATAGTGCAACCAGTCAGTGGTTTATTAATTATAAAGATAATAGCGCTAACTTAGATATACAAAATGGTGGTTTCACGGTGTTTGGTGAAGTGATTGAAGGTATGGATAATATTGATAAAATAGCCCAGTTACCCATTTGTCAAAGTATACCAATGCCAGACTATACCGACGAGCAATGTGCTAATAGTAATTTTGTACCTGCAAATGAAAATTTTGTAACTATTCGTACTGTTACCATTTCAAATAGTTCAACCACAACGGCTGAAAGCCTATCTCCGGTAAAAAATACGCTGATTAATCAGGAGAGCAGTTCAAGTGATAGTAGCGGTGGCGGTGGCTTATCCTACTTTGCATTACTGGCATTATCTTTAGTCGGCTTACGACGTAAAATGAAAATATCTTAACTAGTCAGTGACCTTGCCGCGGAGTGCTTTTACATTGCCGCGGTGAGATTTACCCGCTAAGCGTCTTTTTTTGGAATTTTTTGATGGTTTAGTTTCTCTTCGAACCTTTTGAATAACCATTGCTGATTTAATCACTTCAACAACACGCTCAAGCGCAGATTCACGATTTTTCTCTTGTGTTCTATACTGTTGCGCCTTGAGAACTAAAATTCCCTCTTTAGTGATACGTTTATCTTTTAATGCTAATAAACGTTCTTTATAAAAATCAGGTAAAGACGATGCCTTAATATCAAAGCGTAAATGAATCGCTGATGATACTTTATTGACATTTTGTCCTCCCGCCCCTTGTGCACGAATAGCGGTTAACTCGAGTTCATTTTGATCTAACCAGACATTATTTGAAAGGGCCAACATATTTTACTTCTACTACCTTATTTATTCACACGTTAAGTATACCATTCATAATGATAATAATAAGCTAGAAACTAAAACGGGAGCAATAGCTCCCGTAAACATTTAAGTATAACTACTTTGAAATTAGTTCAAATTCATTTCTTGAACTTTCTCATGGGCAATTTCAGGCGTAACTGAAACAGGCTTACTGTGTAAATTTGCTTTTAATTGGCCTTTTCTATGTTTAAGTGCGGCATCAAGCTTTTTGGCTACACTAGCAATTGCGGGAAACATGACATCGTCTTCTGCTGATACAGCAATACGACCACCTTCATAATTTGTTGTTATTTCTGCTCCATATTTTCCATGCTCTTTTGAAAGAATAATGTCTAATGAGATCAGCGTTGGAAAATGGTTAGAAATTTTTAAGAATTTTTCATCGATATGTTCTTTTACACCATCGGTAACATCTACGTGGTGACCTGAAAGATTTATTTTCATAGGTATTCCTTTTGTTTATTGCTCTATTTAAGACTTGAGGGTAAAGTCGAAAAACGCAAGGCCTTAGTATGAAAAAAATATAAATTAATTCATAAAAGAGCTTACACAATTAACTGTAGCAAAAATTATACATTTTATTTGGATTTTGCTTCATTTTTTATATTAATATTATTATTTACCCCTAAGCTAATGAAATTATATTATTTAAAAAAGTAAAGCATAAACAATAGGAGTCTTTTCATTTAAAAAGCGGTTATAATATCCGCCAATTTTTAAGTTAATTAATCGCTGTTAAGCAGTAAAGAGACCTTACATGTTTGATGATATTCGCCCTTATCGTGATGATGAGGTTGCAACTGTGATCCGAAAACTGATTAATGACCAAGGGCTACTTTCTTCTATTGCTAGTTTTAAAATGCCTCGACTGTACAAGCTTCTACCGGTAATTTGTCGCTCAGTGGTAAAATGGACGTTAAAGTTACGCGTGAGTAAGTTTCATAACATCGAAGACATTCAACGTGAAGTAGCAAAGTACTTGCATCACCTAGTAAAAAAAAGTACCGATGGTTTTACTTTTCATGGTTTAGAGAAAATTGATACAAGTAAACCTATGCTGTTTATCAGTAATCATAGAGACATAGTACTTGATGTCGCATTAATTAATTGGGCGTTGTACAACAGCGGCATTAATACCGTTGAGGCAGCAGTTGGCGACAACTTATTGCATCAACCTTGGGTTGCTGACTTAATGCGTATTAACAAAAGCTTCATTGTTAAACGCAGTGAAGAGTCAAAACGTGCCATGCTCAATGCGTCAAAGCAATTATCAGCCTATATTCACCATACAGTTTATGAGCGCCAACAAAACATCTGGATAGCGCAGCGAGAAGGTCGTGCTAAAGACGGGATAGACAAAACCAACTCGGCTTTAATTTCAATGTTATTACTAAACAAAGACAAGCAAACGCCGCTTGCAGACTATTTAAATGAAATTAATATTGTACCTGTTTCAATTTCGTATGAATTTGATCCCTGTGATAGAGATAAAGCCATCGAACTTGCAGAACGAGAAGCAACGGGGTGTTATAAAAAGAAAGAAAACGAAGACTTAAATAGTATTACACAAGGGTTAATGGGGAAAAAAGGTCGTGTTCATGTTGAGTTCTGCCACGCGATTAAAGGCGACTATGCCGATAGTAAAGCCGTTGCAAAAGCTATTGATAAAGAGATTATCAGTAACTATAAATTATATGACAGCAACTTAACGGCTTATGCCCAGCTTCACCAGCAAGATGACATTAAGCAAAGCGTAATGAATCAGTTAAATAGCAGGATGTCTGATTTAACTGAACAGCAGCAGCATTGGTTATTAACTATGTATGCAAATCCTGTTAGAGCGAAACAAGCAGTAGATTAATGGCTAACAGTAACGTGTATTAATAAAAAACGGCGCTTTATAGCGCCGTTTTCATATAAAGATAACCTTATTTTTTTATTGATATGTGATAATTTTTTACATTATTAGCAAAAGAGTTATTATTTTCATTTTGATAATACAATAAATAATTTTCATATTTATCAGTATCTTCACTTTGTACCAAATCTGTACTGGTACCCAATACAAGGGTCTCATCATTAATAATACCTTCATAACCAGGTAAAGCTGTAGTTACGGGTAATTGACCAGTAATTCGCCCATAACTTGTCCATTTAGCTGGCATAGGTGTATTATTTTCGGGGTGGTAAGCTTGATAATTGACGGTAATTATAGCCAAAGGATAATTAGCAACATTACTGTAATCATAACTCCAGTCTGATTTGATTTCTGAGAAATAAATATCATCAACATCTGGTTTTTTCGTTGCAGCCGCTAAGGCAAAACTAGTGTTAAAAGCTGAAGAAATAACTTGGTGCTGGCTCGATATTTTTATTTGACCAAAGGCAGAATCAGTTTCAGATAAAATAACCTCAGCATTTGATTGATAAACAGTTTCTGAAACATAAAGATGGCTATTAAATAAATCAACTGAGTTATCATCTTCAAGAACTCTTGTTGCAAAATGCGCCTGCCCTAAAAATAACTGTTGTGTTGTAAAAGGCTGATGATTTTTATTTAAGCCAATTTGTTCAATAGCGGCGAAAGCTGAAAGTTGCCATACAGCTTGATTGTCGCTATTAACGGCTGTTTGACTAAAATCATCAATAAAGCCAGCAGCACCCAGAACGTTACTGTTATTTCCAGTACCAACAAGCGAGAAAGAATGTAGTGGCCAAGCGCCATCAATTGCTCGGCAAGCTTCAACATTAATAAAGTTAGTGCGTTGTGAGTCTACAGCTTCAGTGCTGGTAAATGTTGCTGAGCTGGTTACTTGGGTAATATCAGAGATAGGGGTATGTGACACTTCAACATTTCGAGTGATACATTCACAATTAGCATCAACAACTTTACTGATATGTTCTGCCTGATAAATGGCGGGCGTTGTTGCTTTTACCTGATGAAAGCTAACAAAATCTAAACCTTCCACTTTTCCTTCTTGCTGAGTTTTAGCAACAAGTGTGTAATTGATGAGTTCATTGTCTGATAAAAAACTAAAAAGTCCATCATCGTTTGGCTGTAACTTTGTAACAACACTCCAATCATTATTTTGAATAAACAACTCAACATCAACAAACGGTAGTTTTTCGCCACATTTATTGGTCAGTGTAGACGTTAATGAAAAAGCATAACTTTTTGGCGCTGTTGGGGTCGTATTATCGCTGCCACCACCTCCTCCACATGCTTGTATACCCAAAAAGATAGGCAGTAATAAAAGTGTTTTTTTATAATTGTTTAACAATGAGTTTATTGGGCGGTTTTGTAGCTGAAATAATTTTAATAGCATATCAAGAATTCTTCCTAAGTTTAGCGATCCATTACAGTAATTATAAAGTAATCACCACTAAGACTTAAAGCACTAATATCATCGAGTCTTGTATTCATTATAAAAAATGATATTTTAGCTTTATATAAAGAAAAAAGATCAGCAAATGCTGATCTTTTGATATTGAAATTAAGTGTTAAGTTTATTTTTGCTGATAGAAAGCCGACATAGCTTTATATAATGAATATAAGTCAACTTTTGAACCTACCGCATAAGGAGAGTGAATTGACAAAATGGGTACACCAAAATCAATTACTTCCATATTGTCATTAGACAAATCGCTACCAATAGTTCCGCCAGAAGCTTTACCTTTATAAGTCGATGTTTGCCATTTGATTTTATTATTATCTAAGTAATTACGCGTCCATGCCATGTACTCTGAGTTAGCATTAAAACCACCACCGTAAAGTTTCAAGTTAATACCGTTACCTAAACGTGGCGCATTGCCTAATTCCCAAACACCAGCCCAGTTAGGATTAACACCCGGGTTAACATCCGCTGAAATAACTTTGGTATTACGCAAAACTTTACGTAACTGGTAATCGTTATAATCGTCACCCATTTGGTTGTATAACAAGCCACTTAACATATCAACAAGATAAGTTGAGCTTGCCCCGGTATTATTAATATTGCCCACTTCTTCGTTATCCACTAAAAAGGCAACTGAGGTATACTCTGGAATTTTCTGTTCAAAGATGGCAGTAACAGCGGCAATAGAGCTTGCCTTATCATCTTGGCCATAAGCAGCGATCATGCTGCGATCAAAGCCAACATCGCGAGGCTTAGTTGCTGGTACTAAGGCTAATTCAGCAGACACTAAATCTTCGATTGAAATGTCATACTCTGTTTTTAAGAAATCGGTAATTAATTCTTTTATTGATTTATCTAAGTCAGGCTTAGCTGCGATAATAACATCAAGTTCTTCTTTCTTGATCACATCACGACTTTTACGATCCCTGTTTGGATGATCAACATGCGGGGCTAAATCAGGTACCATAAAAATAGGATCGTTTTCATCAAAGCCAACAGAGATATTAACAACTGTCCCGTCTTTTTTGTCAACGCGGCCAACCAGCGCTAAAGGGATATTGACCCATTGATAGGTTTTAATACCACCATGAACATAAGTCTGCAGCATAGCAAACTTCTCTTTTTCATAAAGCGGTCGTCCTTTAAGTTCTAGGCGAGGTGAATCAATATGAGCGCCAACAATACGAGTACCTTGCTCAAGGCCTTTTTTACCAATAACAATTAATGAAATAGTACGGTCACGATTGACGTCATAAAAACGAGCACCTGGCTTTAAGTTACTTTTTTCAGACAAACGCTTAAAACCTTGTTTCTCAGCACGTTTTATAGTTTCTGTAACAAAGGTCAATTCTGTTGGTGTTTGATAAATAAAAGTTTTGTAATCGGTCGCATATTTTTCAACGGCAACTAACTCACTTTCAGATAAATTTAGCCAGGTTGATGATGAAACTTTCTTTGCTTGATCTTTTTCAGCGGTATCTGCATAACTATGACCAGAAAGGGCCATAGTACTTATTATTGCGATGCTTGTTAGGGTTCTTTTTATGTTCATTATTATTTCTTTTGATTAATGGCTCCTGATTATAATAAAGAGAAGTAACGTCCCCTTACAAGGTTTATTCGTTTGAACAGATAGAAAATAAGATGAACGTCGGCATTTTAATCTCCTTATTACAATAAATGCTCATCGCGTTGATCAATATTACTCAGCACAATTAACTTTTGACATAAAGCAGCAAACAAAAACAATAAAAAGTGAATAACAAACAACACTTATTTGACATGAATAAATACTAAGAAAATACTAATACCACTCTGTTTTAATTAAAAAAGTAGATAAAAATAAGTTGATAAAAAGCAAGCCTTGTTAAAAATCAGTTGAAATTCGATCAACTCCATTATTTACGCGATGACTGAAGTAAATTTCCCCCGCTTATATGATATAAATACTGAGGTATTTACAATGAAAAGTGTTTCCACTAGGAAATCTTAAAAATAATAAAGTAGGATCTGGGTAAATGACATTAAATAAATCTCAAATAGCTAAGGCGCTGTCCATTGCTATTATTGGCTCAAGTGTTGCACTGATGGGCTGTGAAAAAGCAGACACAGCAAGCGACTCAGCAGTCGCTGAAACCGTACAACAACAAACAAGTTTATTACGCACTCAAAGTGAATCACTTGAAGCAGTTTATGCTGAGATGCGTGCTAAACAAGTCAGCAACGTTAGCTATAAGTTAAGTGTGACGATTGATAATAAAAGCGAAAGTTTTTCTGGCTCTACCGAATTACTCTTTGACTTAGTAGAGAACAATCAAAATGATTTAACCATAGATTTTGATGAAGGTACTATAAAGTCATTAAAAGTTAATGGCAAAGTAGTTAAGTTTAGCTATGAAAAATGGTTTATCACTATTCCTGCTAGCGAGTTAACTGCGGGTAAGCAAAGTATTACTATAGATTACCAGCGTCCTTACTCTACTGACGGCTCTGGTTTCCATCGTTTTGTTGACCCTAAAAATGGTGAAGTTTACTTATACACCGATTTTGAACCTTATGACGCGAACCGATTATTTCCTCACTTTGATCAACCTGATTTAAAAGCCAGCTACGAAATACAAGTGACCGCTCCCGCTCATTGGCAAATAATTAGCGCCACTCGCGAAACAACTATTAGCGAAAACGGTGATAACAAAGTATGGTCATTTCCTGCTTCAGCAAGATTCTCTTCTTATGTTTTCTCTCTTCATGCAGGTAATTACGCTGTATGGGAAGATGATTTTGAAGGGATGAAATTGCGTTTATTTGCTCGTCAAAGTTTAGCCGAATACGTTAAAACTGACGAATGGTTTATTCCAACCAAACAAAGTTTTGCCTTCTTCAATAAGTACTTCGATGTGCAATACCCTTTTGGCAAATATGACCAAATTGTCGCACCTGACTTTAATGCCGGTGCTATGGAAAACGTTGCTGCGGTTACATTCAATGAAGGCTATATTGCACGTGGAGAGAAATCAACCAGTGCTCGTATGAGTCTTGCTAATGTTATTGCTCATGAAATGGCACACATGTGGTTTGGTGATTTAGTCACCATGCGCTGGTGGAACGGCTTATGGTTAAATGAAAGTTTTGCTACTTATATGGCCAACTTAGCTATTGCAGAAGCCAGCGACTTTGAGAACAACTGGGATGTATTCTACTCTGGTACTAAACAATGGGCTTACCGCACTGATGACTCAGTGAACACTCATGCGATAGAACTACCGGTTGCTTCTACGGGTGTTGCTTTATCAAATTTTGACGGTATTACCTACGGTAAAGGCGCATCAGTATTAAAGCAGTTGCCTTATTATTTAGGTGAAGAGAATTTCCGTATTGGTGTCAGCAATTACTTGAAAAAGTTTTCTTACCAAAATACTGATTTAGAAGATTTTATCGGTGAATTAGGCAAAGCTGCAGGTAAAGATATGACCCAGTGGACACAAGACTGGTTATATAATGCAGGCTTAAACACCATCAAAGTTAATTACCAATGTAGTGACGGTAAGATTAGCGCGTTTGCAATAAACCAAACAGCACCAGAAGGTTACCCAACATTACGTGAACAACGTGTTCAAATAGGTTTATACAATGTTAGTGCTGATGGTAATGCGATGAACTTAACCTCTGCAACACCTATTATGTATAAAGGTGCGACCACTGAGATTAAGGCCGTGATAGGTCAAGCATGTCCTGATTTGGTTTATCCAAACGAAGCCGATTGGGGTTACGTAAAAGTAGATCTTGATGAAAAGTCATTGGCATCGGCACAACAACACATTAATGCGATTGATAACCCCACTATGCGCTTAATGCTATGGCAGAGTTTGTCTGACAGCGTCAACGATGCAAATTTAGCCGCTGACCAGTTGGTAACGTTTGCCATGGCTAATATTGAAGGTGAAAGCGATTATAACGTATCACGTAAAATTGCGAGTACGTTAACCTCGGCTTTAGGCTTCCTAACTGTTGCAACACGTTTAGAGCAAAAAGATTATACAGCGCTTTATATGGACGTTGAAAACTTATACTTACGTTTATTAGAAAATGCCGAAGCGGGTTCAGACTTCCAAAAACTTTGGTATGGCCGTTATGTTGGTGTAACGAAAACAACTAAGCATTTAAATCACTTACAAAACATTTTGAACGGTGAAAAAAGTTTTGATGGTATTACCATAGATCAAGACAAGCGCTGGACATTAATTGCTAAAATGAACCGTTACCAACATGGTAATTACCAAGCATTATTGAGCACTGAAGCCAAAAAAGACATTACCGATTCAGGTGTTAAAAGTGCTATTTATGCAGAAGTTATTCGACCTGAGGCTGAAGTTAAAGAAAAATGGTTTAACATCGTTATTAATAACCCTGACAAACTAAAACTTTCTACCCTTCGTTATATTATGTGGGGTTTATTCCCTGGTGAGCAACAAGCTTTAGAAGCGCCTTATAAAGCTAAAATTCTCGCACACATTCCTAAATTAAATGAAGGAAGTGATTTAGGTTTATTAGAATCTTTTGCCGGTAGCATGTTGCCGACACAATGTAATGCAGTCAGTGAAGCAGAATTAGCGCAACTGATTAAAGACTACAGTGGTATGAAGCCACAAGTGTTAAAGACAGTCAAAGCTAGCCATCAACAAATTGGTCGCTGTGTTAAAGCGCTTGAACTATTAAAATAATATTTCGTTAGCGTAATAAAAAGGCCTTATGTGAAAACATAAGGCCTTTTTTTATTCTATTTAATTTTATAAAAAATTAAAGCGTTAAAGCGTAAGCTCTAGCTTTTTCTAGGTCTTCTGGCGTATCAACCCCTTCAACCGCTAAACGAGTTTCTGCTACCGCAACATGAATTTTTTCACCTTGCCATAATACGCGCAGTTGTTCTAAAGACTCAATTTGCTCTAATTGACTGGCCGGCCATTGCACGTAATCTTTAATGAACCCAGCGCGATAGGCGTAGATACCAATATGGCGTAAGTAAAAATCGCCAATAGCGGCGGGACTTTCCTCATTAAGAAAGCGATCTCGGTCATAAGGGATCGTCGAACGGCTAAAGTACATCGCATAACCGTGTTTATCTGTTAACACTTTAACCGCGTTAGGATTAAAAGCCTCTTCAACGTCATGGATATGCACAGCAAGTGTCGCCATTCTAGCTTGTTGTTGGTTTGTTCTTTGCTGGTCTGCTAAATTTCTGGCAACTTGAGCAATATTTTCAGCGGGAATAAAAGGCTCATCCCCCTGAACATTAACGATAACCTGATCATCGTCAAAGTTATAAATGTTCATCACTTCGGCTAGACGTTCGGTACCCGATTGATGATCGGCACGAGTTTTACAAACCTCGCCACCAAATGCTAATACCGCTTCTTCAACCTGCTTATTATCAGTGGCGACAATCACTTGGCTAGCACCGCTTTGCTGGGCTTTTTCAACAACCCATTGGATCATCGGCTTACCATTAATATCGGCTAACACTTTTCCCGGTAAACGAGACGACTCAAACCGAGCAGGTATTACAACAATAAAAGACATTTAATTCTCCAAATATATTTAATTAGTCATTTTCAGTAATACGGCGCGCTTCACTTTCTAACAAGACCGGAATACCTTTTTCAATAGCGTAAGCAAGGCGGTCGAATCTACAGATCAATTCTTGTTGTTCTTTATTGTAATCAAGTTTGCCCTTGCATGCTGGACAAGCTAATATTTCCATTAGTTTTACGTCAAATGCCATGTTTATTCTCTTATTTATCAGTTTATTTATTAGTTAACTTAGCGTGAATCTAGCCTTAATACGGCTCAGTTTATCTGCTTTTACTTTGTCAAATAGCGCATCTAAAAATGGCGTTATTTGTTTATTTTCAATATGGGCATCAACCGGTAAATACCACCAGTTATTTTTAGCAAAAGACGTACATTTTACCGCGTCTTTTTCTGTCATCAAAAGTGGAATATCGTCAGAAAAACTGACAAATTGTGCTTCATTATAATGCTGATGATCTTTGAAACCTACCGATGCTTCAAGACTAAAACCACTATCAACTAAGGTTTTAAAAAAACGGCTAGGGTCACCAATACCGGCGATAGCATTGATACACTTAGTTTGACTTTCGTTATCATTAAACTGTTGATAAAAATCAGTTAATGATAGTTCCTGCTTGGTTTTAACATTGACCACCATTTTTGCCATTAAAGTCATTGTTATTTGTGGTATACCGACTGGATAGACTTTATTATCGGTTGGCGTTGCGCCATTAAAGATAAGCGCGTCGACTGTTTTTAAACGCCATAAACCTTCACGTAATGGCCCTGCGGGTAATAACAAGCCATTTCCAAACACGCGTTTACCGTCAATAACAATAAGCTCAAAATCTCGTTCTAAGCGATAGTGTTGTAAACCATCATCAGCAATAATAACGTCGCAGCCTTGCTGCATTAACAACCTGGCACTCGCCACTCGATCGCCGCCAACCACAACAGGAATACCATGGCGTTGATAAATTAATAAAGGCTCATCGCCTGTTTCAGCTGCGCTACTGCTTGCATTGAGTAAATAGGGATAGTGCGGTGCTTGTCCGCCATAACCTCGACTAATAACGCCAACTTTCATGTTTTGTGCTAAGCATTGCTTAATTAAGTACAAAACCACCGGTGTTTTTCCGTTACCACCAATACCAATATTACCCACCACCACAACAGGGATGTCGATACCAAAAGATTTAAAAAAATACAGTTGATAGCATTTTCGTCGTAACGCGGATAGCAACCAAAAAATAACGGTTAACGGTAACAAGAACGGCACGAGCAGCCATTTTGCTGGGTGTTGAAAAAACCAAACCTTTTCAATTAAGCGCATAGCAAAATCTCAACCGTCATTTTATTCGCTAAATTGAAAGTTGTGTAATTTTGCATAAGCACCTTCTTTTGCTAATAATGTTTGATGATCGCCCTGTTCAAGAATTTTCCCTTGTTCCATAACGATAATTTTATCGGCATTTTCAATGGTAGACAAGCGATGAGCAATAACAATACAGGTACGATCTTTTTGTAAAACTTGCAAAGCATCTTGAATATGACGTTCTGACTCGGTATCTAATGCACTGGTTGCTTCATCAAGAATTAAAAAAGGTGCATCACACAATAATGCTCGAGCGATAGCAACACGTTGGCGTTGTCCACCAGAAAGTAAAGCACCATTATCACCAATATTAGTATCTATTCCATCAACCATATTTTCTGCAAACTCAAGCACATGAGCACTTTTAGCCGCAGCTAAAACTTCGTCACGACTGGCGCTGGGTTTACCATAGGCAATATTATTAGCGATAGAGTCATTGAATAATACCACTTGCTGAGAAACATAAGCAAACTGAGCACGTAAGTCTTTCAACTTGTATGAGGTAATGTCTTTTCCATCAATTAATACTTTACCCGCTGTTGCATCATAGAAGCGCAGTAAAATTGCACTGGCGGTTGATTTACCACTCCCCGAGCGACCAACCAAAGCTACTGTTTCTCCAGCATTCGCGGTAAAGCTTAGTTGAGTAAGCGCTAATTTTTCGTCGTTAGTATAAGAAAAATCAACTTGTTCAAAAGCAAGTGTTCCTTTGGCTTTCTCAAGTGATTGTTGGCCCGTGTCTTTTTCATTTTCTTGGTCAAGCACTGCAAAAATACTGACACAAGCCGCCATACCATTTTGAAAGTCACTGTTAACCGTAGTTAGTAACTTTAAAGGTCTCAGTAGCATAGTCATACAAGTAATCACCGTTATGAAAATCCCTGGCGTTAAGCTTGCTTTCATACTTTCTAAATTGGCAACGTAAAGTACAAACGCTAACGCAAAAGAAGCGATAATTTGTATTAAGGGTACGCTGAAAGATTTTGTGGCCACCATTTTCATGCGCTGTTGGCGATTATGTTTATTTATCTGACCAAAACGTTCGAATTCACGTT
This sequence comes from Colwellia sp. BRX8-9, assembly GCF_014077245.1. Taxonomy (NCBI): domain Bacteria; kingdom Pseudomonadati; phylum Pseudomonadota; class Gammaproteobacteria; order Alteromonadales; family Colwelliaceae; genus Colwellia; species Colwellia sp. BRX8-9. The sequence goes on along the minus strand of NZ_JACGVN010000029.1, from coordinate 14,889 downwards.
CTTGCCCGCCAAAGGTTAAGACAACCTTATGAGCGTTAAAGGTCTGCTCGGCAGCAGAAGTGACTTCTCCCATCGCATTTTGAATTTTTTTACTAACTTGGCGAAAACGTTTCGAAACCACAGTAACAATAATAGCGATGATAGGAGTTATAAGGAGGAATATTGCTGATAACTGCCAACTGTTGTAAAACATAACCGCGAGAAAGCCAATCACCATAGCACCTTGTTGTACTAAGGTAAGCAACGCTTTACTGGTTGCATTAAGGACTTGCTCGGTATCAAAGGTCAGTTTAGAGATTAACGTTCCAGTAGACTCTTTATCATGAAAAGTCACCGGTAGCGCCATAATGTGTTCGAATAAATTTTGTCTTAAATCGGTAACGACATTATTACCCACCCAAGCTAAACAATAATTACCAAAAAAATGGCAGATACCTCGGATAATAAAACAAACAATAACAAAAAGTGGGGCCCACTTCATAAAGTTAGGATTAGCATCAGTTAAACCATCATCGATTAATGGCTGTAACTGCGAGAAAAATAAAGTGTCGATACCGGCATAGCCAAGCATCCCTAATATAGCGATGACAAACCCTGCTTTGTAAGGTTTGGCATAACTCATTAAGCGTTTAAAATTTTGCCACGTTGTGGCTTGTGCGGCTACTTTGCTTTTACTTGCTAACATTCAGTCTCTCTGTGACTTCGCGATTAATTATTCATATCCAAGCCATTTTAGCGTTATTTCTTAGTTGCAACCAACTAATAATATTTACAACGTTAATTAGCAAACCAATATGGCTTGATATGCAGACGATAAGATTGAATTTCAAGGGCTTGTTCGGTAATGTTTATGCGGATCATTCCATGCTCAGCAGTTGCATACGGCGTTACATTAAGCTGATGATAACGTTTAAGTACCGCTTTATTAGGCATCTTCCATCGATTCATAAAACCCGCACTAAAGATAACGGCCTCGGGTGAAACCGCTTTAATAAAACGCGTACTTGATGAGGTTTTAGAGCCATGGTGCGGCGCAACAATAACATCAGCTTTTAACTGATTAGCGACTTCAGTATTAGCGACCAGTATTTTTTCAACTTTATGAGGAATATCCCCCGTTAATAGCACCTTATATTTACCATCAGAAATATGGATCACGCACGAATTATCATTTTCTTTATCTTCAAGAACCACCGGCCACAACACAGAAAAAGTGAGACCTTGCCAAGAAAAATCATCGCCTTGTTTACAACTGTACATGTTAACAAAACTATACCTGCCAAAATCTTCTACCGGTTGATTATATTTGATGTGCTTAACGATAATTTTATTTAGCGCCACTTTTTTATCGATAAAAGCCAAGCCACCAGCATGATCGTTATCAGCATGGCTTAACAGTAAATAGTCAAGAGTGGTCAAACCTTGATACTGTAAATAAGGAAAAACCACACTTTCTGCCAAGTTAAATCCACTGGGGTAACTTGCCCCTGTATCGTATAAAATAGCCTGCCCATGCCTTTCAATAACAACCGCTAACCCTTGCCCCACATCAAGGACATTCACTTGCCAATCATCATTTTTTTGTTGGTCATTAAAAAACATATAACTCAATAAAAAAGTGAGTAATAGCGCAACAGCCAGTACTTTTTTGGGTAAGGCTAAAAAATAACTGATGAAGCATAAACCGCTGATTATCAAAATAATCATTAATGTCTGATGGCTAACGTCGATAAACAGCCATTGTTGGCTCGATAAGTAACTTAGCCACTGCCAAATAAACGTTAATGATATTAACGATAACTCAAGAAAAAACATAGCCAGCGCTTCACTAAAAGGCATAGCAACCACAGCCAATAAACATAACGGAATAGCGGTAAAGCTCATCCAAGGCACGGCAATAATATTAGCAAGTAATGCAGAAAGAGGCAGTTGATGATTTAATAAAGCCGCCACAGGCAACATAAATAATGTTAAGCCTAGCTGTATAATTATTAGAGAGTGGAGCCAGGCTTTTATTTTGTCAACTTGACCATCACCCGATGTTAACAGTAACTTCCGACATCGCCAGATAACCAATAATATCAGTGATACCGCATAAACGCTTAGCCAAAAACTGACACTAAATAGACTAAAGGGTGATATTAATATAATGCAAACGATACTCAGTAATAACCAACGTATTATTGTTAATTTAACCCCCACGAGCTTAGCGCAAATAAATATTTGCATCATGATCAAGGCACGTAATGTGGGTAAAGAAAAGCCGGCCAGATAAGCATAAAATAGTGCGACTAAGCTACTAAAAGCGAAAGCCACGATACGGCTGTTCTTTTTTACCAACCATAACTTGCCTTTTTGAGTTAACAGTACGTAAAACGGACTATAGCGAAAAAACATCAACATGAATCCAAAAGCACCACTGGCAATTAAGCCTAAGTGTAAGCCAGAAATAGCCATTAAATGCTGTGTTCCTGTTGCTTGTAAAACTTGCCATTGCTCAGCGGTAATTTTGCCACGCTCGCCAAAGGTAAGAGCAAAAATAAAATGGTGCAGCTCGTTTGTTAAAGTCAATGAGTCTATTAATTCATTGAGTTGCAGGTACAATTGTTGACGATAACTAGACTGCGCTGCTATTAATTTATTTTTTGATGAATGTTTTACATAGCCAGTAGCATGGAGTTCCTTTTGTCTTAACCATGTTTGATAGCTAAAACCGCCAACATTTGCAAAACCATGGGCAGGTTTTACTCGCACCGTAAGTTGCCATTTCTGGCCTTGGTTAATTTTGGTAACCTTTTTTAAGTGATCAGGTTTAACAGACTTATGATCCCAACGCAGACGAATATTTATCTTTGATTGAAGTTTTTGTTGATTGACTTCTTCAACAACAAAATTAAAACGTGATACTTGCTTGGTCATTTCATCCTTTTTTGTTTTACGCGTTAATGACTTTGGAATATTAGCAACCACACCTCTTACCGTTAAGGTTGTACCGAAAAAATCATCTGTAATTAGGCTATTAACTTGCCATATATTTTGATAAACGAAGCCAGCATAGAGTAACCAAGCACAGCCAAAAAAGAGCCCACTATAACTCCGTAACCTTTTGATGAGACAAAAAATGACAGCAAAACAAAAACAAATATAAACTTGCGAAATGTCTGGTACTATCGGTAAGAATAGTGACAAAATAGCACCGATAAAAAATGTAAATAGCCACCGTTCCATAGTGATTAATTTCCGTATCTGTCTAATCGATAAATAAAGCCTAGATAATATAAGTAAGTATATGCCTAAAAAACTCTTCAAGCGTTATATGCCGGATCACAACACCATAAAAAATAATAAACATTTAAAGATTTTTGGTGCGTCATTGCATAACCCCAACTTATGGCATTTAAACCGTAATTCTGTCGCAAAAGCTTTTGCCGTAGGTTTATTTTTTGCCTTTATCCCGGTACCTTTTCAAATGGTTTTAGCTGCTGGTGTTGCTATTATAGTACATTCGAATTTGCCACTTTCTGTTGCACTCGTTTGGATAACTAATCCGCTCACAATACCCGCAATTTTTTATGGCTGTTATATGGTTGGCATCTGGCTACTAGGCCGATCTGAAAAAGAATTTGTATTTGAAGCGAATTGGCAATGGCTGGTTGATAGTTTATCAACTATTGGACCAGCATTTTTACTTGGCTGTGGCGTGCTAGCGGTACTTTTCTCGCTAATAGGTTATTTTGCCATACATGGCCTATGGCGATATTCTGTTATCAAACAATGGAATAAACGTAAAAGTAGAAAGTAGAAAGTAGAAAGTAAAAATCTGCTCTAGTCTCGCGTTGGTGATAAAAATCATCTGTTAATAATGTAAAAGCGAAACCCGCTACATTTGTCCTAACACCTGCGCTGGCTCAACCTTAGTTGCTTGCCATGCGGGGTAAATAGTCGCCAGTAAACTCATCAGTAAAGCCGTAAAAACAGTGATTACAACATCAGTTTGGCTTAAGTGAGTGGGAAGAAAGTCGATAAAATAGATATCACCTGATAACACTTTTACGTTAAGAAGTGTTTCTACTGCAGTAACAATATCAGTTAAATTTAATGAGATAACAATACCTAACACTGTCCCCACTAGACAACCCACGACTCCATTAACCAGTCCTTGAAACATAAAGGTCATCATTATAACGCTCGCCGGTGCTCCCATAGTTTTTAAAATAGCGATATCACCTTTTTTCTCATTGACTGCCATAATAAGCGTTGAAACAATATTAAAACTTGCTACCGCTATGACTAATATTAAGACAATAAACATCACTAATCGTACAAGTTGTATATCATTAAAAATATGGCCGTGACTTCGTGTCCAATCATAAATGGCAACATAAGTATCATCAAAGCTATAAGCAACATCACGTGTTACCTGGGGCGCTTGAAAAACATCAGCTACTTTTATGCGAATTCCCTGAACTTGCCCCTTCGCGAGATTAACCATTTTTTCGGCATGCTCAAGTGAAAGATATACAGAGTTTTCGTCAATCGTACCGCCAAATTTAAAAATGCCAACAACTTTTACTTGGTGCTTAACCGGCACAGGAAATTTAGCACTCGCTTGCTGGTTATTTTTTTGGGCAATAACACTCGATAGTAACAATTGTAGTGAGTCGCCTAATTCAAGTTGTAATTTTTTTGCAACTCCCGAACCGATAACAACACCAACCGTAGGGTTTTCGGTATTTTCATTATCAACGATCGCTTGCCAGCTGCCGGCAATCATATAATCGGCAATGGTAGAAACTTGCTGTTCTAACTTTACATCGACACCACGCACAGCAACGGCTTTGAGTTCACTGCCATGTTGCATCATACCGGTAAGTTTAATCACAGGTGCAGCGGCTATCACTTGTGGATGTTGTTGTGCTTTCGCCACGTGTTTTTGCCAGTTATCTATCGGCGTATTAATAGCAATTAGCTCACCGTGAGGAATAACCGACAGCAAATGTTGCGCTAATGCTCGCTCGAAACCGTTCATTGCTGAGAGCACTATAATCAATACCATTACACCAAGCGCAATACCGATAGTGGAAGATGCTGAAATAAACGAAGAGAAGCCATTACCGTTTCGGCTACGCACATAACGTAAACCTAAAAATAAACTTAATGATTTGGTCATTTAAAAGCCTTAACTTTCAAGGGGCGCTAACCGGCCGTGCGATAAACGTAGTTGACGATCCATTCTGGCAGCAAGTATTAAGTCATGGGTAACAATAACAAAACTGGTGTTTACCGTTTTATTAAGGTCACGTAATAACTGATATATTTGCTCTGCGGTATCAAAGTCTAAATTACCTGTTGGTTCATCAGCTAATATTAATGAAGGTTTAGTCACTAATGCCCGAGCAATAGCGACACGTTGACGCTCACCACCAGAAAGCGCGGAGGGCCGGTGCTCAAAGCGGTGACTTAACCCAACCTGTGTGAGCATTTCTTGTGCGGCAGCTAGGGCCGATTTAGGTGAATCCCCGCGAATCAGTAAAGGCATTGCCACGTTTTCTTGTGCTGAAAACTCCATCATTAAATGATGGAATTGATAAATAAAACCAATATGTTTATTGCGAAATTTAGCACGTTGCTTGTCAGATAACTGGTGGATATCAACACCGCTAATAAAGACCTGCCCTGAAGACGGAGAATCTAGTGCTCCAGCTATATGTAAAAAAGTACTTTTACCACAACCAGAGCTGCCCACTATAGCAACAAGTTCACCCGCATCTACTGACAAATCAAGCCCGTCTAAGACTTTGGTTTCAATGCTACCTTGATAATATGACTTTGATAATTGCTGACAAAGTAAACCTTTACTCATTTCGTAAAACCTCGGCAGGCTCTGTTAAAGAAGCCTGATAAGCGGGATATAATGTAGCAATAAAACTCATCGCTAACGCTGATAAAACAATACTAAACACATTGTTCACTGATAGTTCGACGGGCAAAGACTGCCCTGCTCCCAATAAATTAACACCGAGAAGGGTAAATATAGTGTTTAAATTTAAGGTTAGTATGGCGCCAACCACAGTACCGATAGTGACGCCCCAAAAACCATTAACTAAACCTTGAGTAATAAATATTTTTACCACGCCAAGACGATCTAGCCCAAGTGTTTGTAAAATACTAATTTCACCCTTTTTTTCGATAACAACCATCACTAAAGCGGAAACAATATTAAACGCGGCAACGGCAATAATTAAGCTCAACATCAACCACATCATATTTTTCTCCATGCGCACAGCAGAAAATAAAGCGCCTTGAGTATCGCGCCATGTCGTAAAATCATACTGTGGATATTGTTGTTTTAAACGTTTGACCACTTGATCAGCAGCAAAAGCATCATCAAGATACAAACGAAGTTTTTCAACGCCATCACCTCTTTGTCGATGAAGTTTTGCGCCATCTTTACTGTGAATATAGACCAGTCCTTCATCAACTTGTGAGCCAACACTAAAAATACCAGCGATGGTAAAGGTGCGTTGCACCGGAATTCTCCCCATTGGGGTAAAGACGGTTTTATTAGGCAGTGTTAAACGTATTTTATCACCCAAATCGACATCAAGTTGCCTTGCTAACGACTGTCCGATAACAATGGCAAAGCTCTGTGTCGATAGATTATCTAAATGTCCTGATACCATAGAGTTGTTAACAATATTGTGCTGCTCGAATTCAGGCATGATTCCTTGAATGAGTACACCGCGTAATGCGCCAGAATTAGCTTGTATGAGTGCTTCACTTTCCAACAAAGGAGTAACTTCTTTAACTTTAGGCGTAAGTAATAATTGTTCACGTAGGATTTGCCATGTAGGTAAAGCATTGTTTTTGTTTTGCTGAGGTTGATTGGCGACGACAATATGGGGAACTAGACCCAATATTCTCCGTTTTTGTTCACCTTCTAAACCGTCCATAACGGAAACAACGGTGATCAATGATGCGACACCCAGGACGATACCGACAATGGAGAAAAAAGTGATAAAGGATACAAATCCAGAACTTTTACGGCTACGACTATAGCGTAGCCCAATGAAAAAACTGACGGGTTGAAACATTAATTAAACTTCATCTTATGTTATTCAGTAAGAGAACGATTACTCTATAAGTAGCCACAGCATAGCACAGTCAATGTTTTATTTGGCAGCAAAAAAGCCAACAATTAATATTGATAAAAATCAAAGTGAAAAATATTACGATTACTTTCAATTAGTTAAATAAAAAAATAAAAAAATCATCAGGCTTAATGTACAAAATAAAATACGGCACTGCTGATACATTATGTAAAAATTCATGTCCAAATCTAGTAAAAAGCCCTGTAACCCTTTAGTATCAATGCGTTTACCATTTTATAACCATATTCTTTACTTAATAATAATGAGATTACCATGAAAAAAATAATAACAGGTGCAGTCTGTTCTTCGTTATTGTTGCTTGCCGCTTGCAACGACAATCCAGAAAGCACTGAGACAACTAAGCAAGAAATGCCTATCATGCAAAAAACTGCATTAGCTTCAGGTATCGACAAAGCAACAATGGACTTATCCGTTCGTCCACAAGACAACTTTTATCGTTATGTAAACGGTGCTTGGTTGAACGCTAATGAAATCCCTGGAGATAAAACGTCAATTGGTGCCTTTTATGACTTACGTGACGAAGCTGATGACAATGTAAAAGTAATCATTGAAGAATTAGCAGCAACAGAAAATTTAAAAATGGGCAGCGACGAGCAAAAAGTAGCTGACTTATTCCGTTCATATATGAACATGGATGCACGTAATACTGCAGGTACGGCTCCTATCCAACCATTATTTGATAGCATCAATGGTTTAAAAGACAAGAATGAACTTGCGACATTTTTTGGTGAAAATCAAAAAAATGGTGTCGGTAGCCCATTAGCGTTTTATATCAGCGTTGACGGTAAAGACTCAACTCGCTATGCCACTCATATTTGGCAAACAGGTTTAGGCTTACCCGACAGAGATTACTACTTTGATGAAACCGAACGTTTTGCCGCATTACGTAAAGGTTATGTTGCTCATATTGAAAATATGTTCAACTTAGCTGGTTTGAAGAATGGTAAAGCTGCTGCGCAAACGGTCATGGCAATTGAAACTAAATTAGCAGGTTTTCATTGGACAAAAGTTGAAACTCGTGACAGCAGTAAAACTTACAATAAATTCGATGTCGCTGACTTAAACACAGTTACTGATGCATTTAACTGGAATGCTTACCTTGCTGCTCAAGGCGTATCAGCGCAAAAAGACATCATTATTAACCAACCTTCATTTGTTAAAGGTTTTGGCGAAATATTTGCAGCAACCTCATTAGCTGATTGGCAAACTTACTTAACTTTCCATACCTTAAGTAACTTTGCTGGTTCTTTAACCGCTGACTTAGATAATGAAAACTTTGACTTTTATTCTCAGCAGTTAAGAGGACAAAAAGAACAACGTCCAATGTGGAAGCGTGGTGTTGGCGTAGTTAACAGCAATTTAGGTGAGGTTATTGGTAAAGTTTATGTGAGCCGTCACTTTAAGCCTGAAGCTAAAACCCGTATGACACAGCTTGTTGAAAACTTACGCGGAGCATATGGTGCAAGTATTGATGAACTAGAGTGGATGTCTGATTCAACTAAAAAAGCTGCCCATGTAAAACTAGCAAGCTTTGATCCTAAAATTGGTTACCCAAATAAGTGGGAAGATTACTCCGCACTTGTTATTAAAGGTGATGACTTAGTTGGCAATAAAATGCGTTCTGGTAGTGTTTCTCATCAAAAAGAAGTCGCTAAGTTAGGTGGTCCAATTGATAAGCAAGAATGGGGCATGACGCCGCAAACTGTTAATGCTTATTACAATCCAACTAAGAATGAAATTGTTTTCCCTGCAGCCATATTACAACCACCATTTTTCAACTTAGCTGCTGACGATGCGGTTAACTATGGCGGTATTGGCGCGGTTATCGGTCATGAAATGGGTCACGGATTTGACGACCAAGGTAGTAAGTATGATGGCGACGGTAACATGCGTAACTGGTGGACTGAAGCAGATTTAGCGGCCTTTAAAGTTCGCACCGATGACTTGGTAAAACAATACGATGGCTATTCAGTATTTGAAGACTTAAATGTAAACGGTTCTTTAACACTGGGCGAGAATATTGGTGATTTATCAGGGGTAACTATCGCGTATAAAGCTTATATTGCCTCATTAAATGGTAAAGAAGCACCGGTAATTGACGGACTAACTGGCGATCAACGTTTCTTCATGGGCTTTGCTCAAGTATGGCGTGGAAAAAAGGTTGAGAAATCATTACGTAATCAAGTAGCAACTGACCCTCATTCACCTGGTGAGTTCCGTGCATTAGGCTCTTTATCTAACATGCCTGAATTCTACAAAGCGTTTAACGTTAAAGAAGGTGATGCTATGTATATCGCCCCTGAGAAACGTGTAAAAATTTGGTAAGCCAATGGCTTAGTTAAATAACGTTATTATTAGAAAACACTAAAATGCCAACAAGTATTGTTGGCATTTTTATTACTGAAAATTCCTTGCCTTAGATTCTATTTATCAAAAACATAAAATCAATGATGTTTAATACCGCTAGATATTGTAAATAATTATAAATCTCGTAAACTAACGCAACGTAAATGTGTTTAGGGAATAAGGTGAGAAACCTTGACTGTTCCCGCAACTGTAAATTGTAGTGACTTAAGAGTTGCCAATGAGTCAGCATACCTATCCACAATAAGATCACCACCATTAACATCAATAAAATCGTGCGGGAATACACGGTAAATTGCTATTTTTTAAGGGACCCCCTTAACGTTAGCCTTGCCTTTTCTCCTCTTTAAAAAAACTATAATTACCCATAGGAATACTCATGGTTGACGAAACACAAAAAAGTGAAAAACACCAAGCACGCATGCAAAAAGTAAAAGATAAAGTTGATGCAAGAGTTGATGCTGCCACTGATGAACGCGGTATATTAATTGTAATTACAGGTAACGGTAAGGGTAAGTCAACATCAGGATTTGGCACACTAACTCGCGCAGTAGGACACGGTTTAAACGCTGCAGCTATTCAATTTATAAAGGGCACTTGGGCTTGTGGCGAAAGAAATGTCCTTGAAAAGCTCGGCGTACCTTTTCACGTGATGGCAACAGGGTTTACTTGGAATACACAAGATAAATCAACCGATATTGCCGCTGCTCAACTTGTTTGGAAAGAAGCAAAGAAACTATTAGCTGACGAAACCGTTGATGTTGTGCTACTTGATGAACTGACTTACATGCTGTCGTTTAAATACCTTGATCTTGATGAAGTACTAGACGCCATCGCTAATCGCCCGCCTATGCAACATGTAATAGCCACAGGCCGTGGCGCACATCGTTCACTCTTAGAATTAGCTGATACAGTTAGTGAAGTGCAATCGATTAAACATGCTTTTGATAATAATATAAAAGCACAAAAAGGTATTGATTGGTAATAACTCAGCCATATTGATACCAACTACGTTATGTTGATACCAACTACGTCATGCTGATAACAACTACGTCATGTTGATACCAACTACGTCATGTTGATAACAACTCCGTCATGTTGAATTTATTTCAGTATCAGCATGGCGAAATGACAACCTAAAATCGAGCTTTCATGTGTTACACGCATAATGTCTGAGATTGATCTCTTCAGATCACTTTTACTACAAAGACGACATATCTTAATTTTAATAAGTAGTCCGCTTAGCCACCACAGCGGTCGTTCATCATCTAATAATTAAAGCTTACTTTGATAAGTATTGCAGAAGTTAGCTTTTGGTTTTTCTTTAGGTAGACTGTTCGCTCAGGCTGTGTGAAAACACTCAGCTTACAATTTTTATGCAACGCTATGTAAATTCAAAGGTAGTTTGACACCAAACTTACTACAGATTTAAATCTACAGAGTCTTTTGTCGTTGATATTTCCAAATTACGCAAGTTCAAAATAGTTTTCACACAGCCTGCGCTATCAGTTGACCTTAATATTTATGTATTAAAGGTTCGTTAAGCTTTTCTGCCCTTATTGGTTTGTTAGCTGGCATTCATCTGGCAAAAAGTGCCGCTAAATTAATCCCCATAGAAGCGCTGCGCACTGAATGATTTATTCAGTGTTATCGGATAGACAAAGTTATTTACCTACTTCATTCATAAGCTGTTAGTTTTTCATTAACGTCTACATCATTGATCTATATCAACGTATTCCCAAGAAAAATTGAATCCTCAAATAAGAACAACTAGACTAAAAATCAACCTAATAGTGGAAAGCGCTATGTGTAATTTTTTTGGAATTATCTGCTTTTTAACTTGTACTGCTATCCCAGAAGAGTCTTTGATATCACCAGAAAAATGCTTATCTATACAATTTGTAGATATCAATAAGCAAGAAAAAATTCTAATACTAGTGTGACTTTACTCATGGTTTTGATCAGCGCTTTAATTAATTCAACTTAAAAAAGTAATTAAGGAATAACAATGAAATACATTCTATTCACTTTACTTATCGTTTTGTCATTAACGCTATTCAGTTGTGATAAAGGGGTTGATTCCCCACGAGGATTTAGCCTGCCTAAAGGTAATATTGAAACAGGTAAAACAGTTTTCTTAAAGTACCAATGTTTAGCGTGCCACACACTAAAAGGTGTTGAGGACTCAAGTATTGTAAAACAACAAGATATCTCTGTTTCCCTTGGGGGTGAGAAAACTAAAATCATAACTTACGCTGAATTAGTTACTTCAATAATTAATCCATCTCATAAATTCTCCAACCCGCATTCGCCTAAGCTAAGAACACCTGAAGGAAAATCAAAGATGAAGGTCTTTAACGATGTTATGACCGTGACCGAGCTTATTGATTTGGTGTCCTTTTTACAGCCAAATTACACATTAAAACCTTATCAACAAACCAGATATCCGTATTACCCACACTAATCCTTATGGGAGCTAAAATGAATATTAAATTTTTCGGTGCCACTCGTGAAGTCACGGGTTCTTGCTATTTGGTGCAAGTAAACAACAAAAATATACTTATTGAATGTGGGATGTTTCAGGGCTCTCATGAGCATGAAAAACACAATCACGACCCCTTCCCTTTTGATGTTAGTGAGCTAGATGCGGTGATCGTCAGTCACGCACACCTTGACCACACAGGTCGATTACCCATGCTCATAAAAGAAGGTTTTCATGGTTGTATCTATACTCATAATACCACGGTAGATTTATGTAAAATTATGCTCCTAGACTCAGGCTATATTCACGAAAAGGAAGCCCGCTGGGAAAATAAAAAACGTGAGCGTAAAGGTTTAGCATTAGTAGACCCCCTTTATACGAGAGCAGAAGCGGAGACAACCTGTCAGTATTTTAAAGGACTTACCTATGATGCCGAGTTAGAAGTATGCCAAGGCGTTAAACTAACCCTTAGAGATGCGGGTCATATTATTGGTTCGGCTATTGTTGAATTAGCACTCACTGAAAACGGCGTTAGTAAAAAGATTGTCTTTAGTGGCGATTTAGGCCATAAAAACGCCCCTATTTTACGTGATCCGTTCACGATTAAACATGCTGACTTGGTTATTATGGAAAGTACATATGGTGACAGATTACATCGTAGTTGGCAGGATACTTGGCAAGAAATGGGTAATATTATTGCTAATGCTAAAAGTAGTAAAGGAAACATATTAATTCCTGCTTTTACCGTTGGCAGAACACAAGAGTTACTTTATGAATTTAAGCAACATTTTGAGGAGTGGCAATTAGGCGATTGGCAAATTTTTCTCGATAGTCCTATGGGAATAAAAGCTACTAATGTTTATGCCAAGCACCGCGAAGTTTACGATAAGGAAGCAATTGATGTCCAACTACAAGATAATGGGATATTTAATTTACCTAACTTGCATATGTCAGAAACAACTGAATATTCGATGAAAATAAATCAAATATCTTCAGGCGCCATTATTATAGCGGGTAGCGGCATGTGTACAGGGGGGCGAATTAAACACCATTTCAAACATAATATTTGGCGTGAGAATGCTCATGTGCTTATTGTTGGCTTTCAAGCTAGAGGAACATTAGGTCGATCGCTTGTTGATGGCTGTGAACACATAAAGTTGTGGGGAGAAAAGGTACAAGTTAAAGCAAATATTCACACCGTTGGCGGATTCTCTGCACATGCTGACCAACAAGGCTTACTTGAGTGGTATCAAGGCTTCGAAAACAAACCACCTGTAGTTCTCGTACATGGGGAAGTAGAAGCCATGGATATACTTGCGCAAAAATTAAAACATCAATATCAAGTTGATGTTACGCAAGCAAGCTATAAGCAAAATATTATTATTTAAAATAAAGGAGAAATTAATGTATAAGCATATTTTATTTGCCGCAGAACTTAATGAGACGAAGAGTTATATCGAAGATAAAGTCACGCAACTACAAGAACTCACTCAGGCAAAACTGAGTGTTATTCATGTAGTTGAGCCTATACCAAACGCTTACTATGCTGGTGTATACGGTACTATGCAGGGTTTGGACCCCATAGATAGTATAGGAACTACTAGAGCACTAGCAGAGCGTGCCAAAGAGATACTTCAGCCTTTGGCTAAAAGGTTCAATATTCTAGAGCAAGATTTGCATATACCAATAGGACATATTAGTGGCGAAGTCTTTGCTTTTGCAGAGAAAGAAAACGTTGATTTAATTATCACCGGAAGTCATGGTGTACATGGCTTGCAATTACTACTAGGATCTACCTGTAATGCTATTTTACATGGGGCAAAATGTGATGTCTTAGCCGTGCGTTATCCTGAATGATTATTACCATGCCACCCATGATAATTCTCCGCAGTAATAATGCTCTGAAACAATGCTATCCATTGGTCATTAACAATGCATGTACTTCATCTTGTAAGTCTTTGTATATCGATTTTTATAGATGTTGACTAAATGAGTGAATTTCAGGCAAGCTTTACTTCTCCCCCAAGGTAGCTGTATTTTTCTTGCTGTTTTTGAATGTAGTTAAATTTACGCGCTATTCAAACAAGCTTGAGCATTTGCTTTCCCGTGTGCGCGCTTTAACCCCACGTGCTCAGTAAATTCACACAAATGCTCTGCGGTACCCACCGCACCAGTGAATATACCTTCAAAGTTTGTGGTGAGTTTGAGCCAACTTTCATCGCTGATGTGAAGTCTTGACAGTATATTTGCGGTTTTAGTCTCGATAGCGCCTCGTTTGTCTGCTCTTATTACGCGACCTGTTTCATCTACAAGGGTTAAATAGTCCTTCAAGCTAAAGCGGATACCGGAGGTTTTAGCTTGCTGTTCATTGCCCGTAAAAGGTAATAACGTTGTGGGTTGCTCCCCGATAATGGCTGCTTTGATACGCAGTTGAATACTGGTAAAACTCGATTGCTCAGGTGTTGGGGCAATGCCTGCACGCACTGGATTTAAATCTACATAAGCCATACAAGCGAGTAATGCCCCTTCATCGAGCAGGGCTTGTGATTTAAAGCGTCCTTCCCAGAAGTGCCCCGTGCATTTATCTTCTTTATTGGCTTGTCGAGCAATAGGCTCGTTTAATGCCCGCATAAACCAACTGATATCGATTAAGCGCTGTTTATAGACCTGTGCTGTTTCTTCAACCATTTCCATTTCGAATGGGGTTAATGTAGTTAATGATTGCTCTTGTTGAAATTGACGAGTCAACAGGGTGCCTTTAAACAACTTATGCCAACGGGACAGTACCTCTAGCGTCGTCCAGTTGTTAGCTTGTTCACTATCAACATGAAGGACTAAATGTAAGTGATTATTCATGACAGCATGAGCACA
>NZ_JACGVN010000032.1:0-45027 GCF_014077245.1 Colwellia sp. BRX8-9 | reverse complement strand
TAATACTGCTTAGCTAATTCGCCAACTTGATGACCACCATCAGCAAGGGCTGCTAAGAATGGGTCATCAAGCATGGTATTTGGGTATTCTTTTTTACCGGTATAGAAAAGCTTGGTTGGGCATTCCGTTGCCATTTTGAAACGAGATTTAGTTAAGTAACGAGGTTTAGTCATTAATGCATCCTTTGCTAATTACAAATTAATGTAGCTATTATAACTATCATTGAGACATTACATGTCTTGCTTATAATACTAACGAATAACAAACACCCACTCTGGATCTCTTCCTTTATTTTCATTACTAACTTTTCTTATTTCAAAATCACCTGTTACTAGTAAAGCGTTTTTTACCTCTGCAACTACTTGTTTCACGTCTGGATAACGAGCATAACGATCACGTAACCAATAATCTAATGACTCTTTATCAGGCAATTGGTCTAAGAGACATTGACGAGCTCCGATTAGAAAACCCTTTTCCGATTTAAGGTTTAAATGTCTTTTTAATGCATCACTCCAAAAACCATCATCGTGCTTTCCTTTGTTCGCATCCCCTTGACTGAAAGGTAGCTTTATATATGTATTTGCCATTTAATTTCTCTTTTTATTTTCTATTTTACGGATGTTTCATGGGGGCTACGCGTTAGAACGTCTGTACTATCGCCTTCACATAAATATAAGCTCTGATGCTGCCGCGCCCTTCTTATCATTTCTTTTCTTAAGCATTCTGGCTCTAAAACTTCCATTGCATCTGCAAACATGCCTAACATATTCGCAAAGAAAAATGGGTCCGGATCATTATGTTTGAAATGTTTAGGAATTGTTATGTCAGCTTCAATAATCCATGTTTCTTTAGAATGCTGGGTGTATAGTTGATTATTTCCTAGTGATACGTTATCAAAATAGTTTTTTACCCATGTATGAACATGAGCTTTAAAAGGTAGAGTTACCTTCCAATCGTCTAAATTTTGTTTTTTGTAAAACATGTTTTTGTCTGTGACTA
Source organism: Colwellia sp. BRX8-9 (assembly GCF_014077245.1). NCBI lineage: Bacteria > Pseudomonadati > Pseudomonadota > Gammaproteobacteria > Alteromonadales > Colwelliaceae > Colwellia > Colwellia sp. BRX8-9. Next base: position 44,028 of record NZ_JACGVN010000032.1, on the reverse strand, counting down.
TGCTGAAATTTAAAATCCTTGGAACTTCAAAATATTTAAGCTGTGAAGTTTCATGAATATATGCAAGTAACAAAAGTTGATGATTTTGATATTGTAATTGTTGAGGTGAAATAGTCAGGGTATTTGAAATAGATTTATGAATTGAATCATATTTAATAGATATAACGCGTTCTGATTCTAGTGCAGAATAAATTTCATTATAAAACTCATCATTTGCATTATTAATTAAAGGGTAACCACTTGGGTGGAAGTTAAGTTTGGCTTGCCAATTATTTCTTGTGGTATTTTTACTTAAATAGTTTGCTGCTCGGTCAAAATCGTCGCTCAATTCACTTTTAACTGATGGAGGCAAAAAGTCATAGAGATGATTCTCTATCATATTAAGTGCTAAGGACCTATTTTCACCGATAGATTTCATGCTCGGCTTAAATTTTTCAGACAAAAACTCTGACTTTTGAGCAAGGGTCGTCCAATAAAAAGCATTGCCTCTCCCTTGTTTCAATTTTTTTAATTCATCAGTGTAGTCTTGAATTGACTCTAGATATCTTGCCATTCGTCTTTTAAAACTAAATGCATCTTTATCTCCTACAGTCAGCTCAACACCAAATTTTTTTAATAATAACGCCATATCAATAGCGTTATCTTGACCAACAGGAATATACTCGATTAGCTTTTCTTGGGTTAATTCCATTTGATTTTCTATCCTTTAGTAAAACGTTTGAATTTAAAGCGAATATTTTTTATTCGTTAATAATTCATGTACTTTCGAATAAGTAAGAATAGATAAAACAATTCCTATTCCACTTCCTAGTGCTGAACAAAGATAAGTGAGCATAAACTCATCACTCATTACAAATACTTTGATATAGAGCATATTAGATAAAGAGATAAACCAGGCTAAAGAAAATGCTCCGATGCAATTTTTATCTCTAACTAATTGAGAGTTTATGCCCAGCATATAAACCGTTAATAACGAACCAAAAAACACCGTAATATATTCCATCGCAACCTCAACAATAATGATTTATATGTTCATTGTAAACAATGACTGGGACATTAAAAATCCCAACCTGATTCCAACTACTGATTTAGTGGATATCAGCACCAGTTAGAAGAAAAGATTGAAATTCCAATATTTCTTTTAGTGACAAGGCTAGCTTTTCTTTTAACAACCCATTAGCTTTATTAAATGACACTAAAGTGGCATCTAAAAGCCCATTAGTAAGCTCTTGAGTGAGAAATAATTCACGTTCAGATAATTGATATGAAGTCTGTTCAGTCAGTTTTTGAATAACTTCTTTGATTTCAACAAAGAGAGTTTTGTCTTGCCACATATCAGGAGTAACCCAAAGACTTAGCATGTTAATTACATTTGCATTCTCTGTAGAATTAGTCATTTCATTTTTCATATAAATACCCCCTTATTTCAACTTGCTGTTGTTTTTATGACGAGTAGTATCACGATTGGTCTTTTTATCCATATTTTTAGCAAAGGCTTCATCTAAGTTAATACCAAGCTGATTTGCTAAACACACGACAATAAACAGCACATCGGATAACTCGTCAGCAATGGCGGTTTTAATGCACTCTGGTTTTTCACCTTTCTTAAAGCTTTGTTCCCCATACTCACGACCTATTAAACGAGCTACTTCTCCCACTTCTTCAATTAGGTTTGATAAGTTAGTTAACTCGCTAAAGTAACGGACACCCAAGGTATTAATCCATTCATCAACTTCTTCCTGTACCACTGATAATGATGATTGCTTATCAATTGAGACTTGTGATGGCTTACAGTTCTCAGTGACTAGAATGTCATCTAGAGTTAATTCAGCATGCTGCTTTAAATAAATTTGATCTTCGTGCCCTGTTAGCAATTGTTCAAAACGATGTGCAAGGTATTCAAAGCACTGATTTGGAGAACCCTCACAATTAAATGTATCAACGACAACATCATCTTGATTAATCACTGATGCTTTATAAAGGCAATGCTGATGATTCATTGAAGATAGTGCTACTGGCTTCATAGTGCAGTTGGAAATGGCTAAAGTGTACTTGCCAGAAAAACTGTTAAGAACACCAGTAGTAGCCAGCAAAATATTAGCTTCTTTTTGGTACTCAGGTTTAATGCGGTGTATAAAGTAATCTTCAGATACTTGATTATTGACTGTATTCATAAGTGCCTTATTCGTAGTTATAAACTAATTTGAAATCATTATACTCACCACTAAGTCATTTTTTGTCTTAGCCTTCTAATTCCTCTATATCTCTCCAAACTAATTAACTCACGACAAATTAACGGCAATCTATTTTCTAACTCATATAGCCTTACTAAGTCGCCCCAATAACATATATCGTAATCAGTTTTTTTTTACCTGAAAAAGTTTCATTAATAAATTTATATAAATGGAACTTATATTCACTGTAAGAGCCAAGTGTCTTATATTCAGCAGGTAAACGAGACTTCAAGACAATGATATCTTTATTCAAATCAATCAAATTTACATCTTTATGTTTATTATTAACTTTAAGATCTAAGTCAAATCTCAATTGGCTCAACCTTCTAGGTAAGTCATGTTTGATTTCGTAGCACTCAACTGCTGCCATCCATGTAAGGTATTCAAATCCCTCCTGTTTGCCTTCAGTTAGCTCTTGTTCTAACAAGTATTCCCCACTAAAGACATTCAGGTGCTGAACAATGACTTTGTATAAGTGCTTCTCATAATCTTCGGTACTGTTAATTTGCTTATCTTCGGCTCTAGCCTTAAAAAAACTCAGCATTTCTGCTCTCGCTACATCATTTGAAATTTGCATAGTGCTCACCTTTTTTTAGTAAATGAGTTTTTAAATACTGCTATTTGTAAACATTCAGAACATTGAATAAAAATGTGCTGAAAATAAGGTATGCGGAACAAAGTAAAGGATATAACTTAGCAAAACATGTGACGGTCTGTTTTGAATACTCAAAGCAAGTTTATGCATTTCAGCTTCTGATAACTCTTTCCAACTGTATACCTCTGCGATATCAAGTTCGCGTATCTCTTCGGCTCTGTCTTCCCACATTTCATACCACTCTTTCATGCTGAAATATAAAAAAGTCACAAAACTAATAATCACTCCTGATATTTCACTTTCTAATGGAGTTAATGCAAATATAATTAGCCCTATTACCAAGCAGCCATAGCAATAGAAAAAATTAGCAACCCAATGTAACATTGGCGCAAGCTGTAAGTTTGCCTGTGGTATTTTATTGCTACGTCTCTCCATTGCCCCTAGACGTTCCAACGCTTTAACTGTGTAAATTGTTTGAATAACTTTATTCATGCGACTCTCCTGCTTAACCATTAATAACAAATAATTCGATGTGATATGTGACAAATACATAAACATGTCGAATTGATGAGGTCATTATAAGAAGTAGTGGGACATATATTGTCTTAGGTACACAAGTTCATGCTTGGACACAAAAGTAGTGATAGGAAGGTATGAATAATATTCAAAAACACATAACTCAAACAGATATCTGCGGCAAGGATAAGATTACTGTGTGTCCATGAATTAATTAATGATCTAAAATTGTACTGTCAAAACCAATCAATACATTCCTCTAACGTTGCGTTTCGATTTTCTTTAGAGCGTTTTTTTTGAACAGCTGGGTTAAGACCATCATTTAACAATTGTCGTAACTCTGGTATCTTCTCACCCGCTTGTTTCAATGAAATATCAGGATAACGTCCCGATGCAATACGAGATGGTTTATCATGGTAATGGTAACTATATTGAAAAGTAATGGTACAGAACTCCGAAACACGTACACTTAAACTATCACGGTCAGCTATATCGAAACGTTTGGATTGTTTTTTATTTAATAAAGATTTAATTTTGAATCACTTAGTGCCATTTTTATTACCTTGTAATTTTTATCATGGGTACACAAATGGGACACTTTTATTTATAACGGTAGAAAACACGATGATATCCAATGTTACACAACAACACATACAACAGAGTTAAATAGTTGATTTATATGAACAACAAAGAACGTAACGTTACACAGAGTGACACTATGAACCAGCCAACGATCCTCTGGCACGATTATGAAACTTTCGGTATATCGCCGAAGTTTGATAAACCGTCTCAGTTCGCCGGTATACGAACCGATCATGATTTAAACATTATTGGCAAACCAGAAATGTTTTATTGTCGGCCGCCACAAGATTATCTTCCGCAGCCGGAAGCTTGTTTAGTTACGGGTATTACTCCGCAGAAAGCTCAGCAAGAGGGTTTATCTGAGGTTGAGTTCGCTGAACGTATTCATACGTTATTTACCCAACCTGATACCTGCGTTGCTGGCTATAACAGTATTCGTTTTGATGATGAATTTACCCGTTACCTTCTTTATCGTAATTTTTACGACCCTTATGCACGGGAATGGCAAAATGGTAATTCTCGTTGGGATATTATTGATATGGTACGAGCTTGTTATGCCCTTCGCCCTGAAGGTATAAACTGGCCAACCGTTGAGCGAGATGGCGAACAAGTGGTTAGTTTTCGTCTTGAGTTATTAACTAAAGCCAATGACATTGCTCATGAAGCCGCGCATGATGCGATGAGTGATGTTTATGCCACTATTGCGATGGCAAAGTTGATTAAAGAAAAACAGCCTAAGCTTTATGATTTTATTTTTAATTTGAGAAATAAAAAGCAGGTTGCTGAATTAATTGACGTTTATAATATGACGCCCATTGTGCATACCTCAAGTAAAATTTCATCGGAGCACGGTTGTACCAGCTGGTTCGCCCCTTTTGCTTATCATCCGGTTAATAAAAATGCCATTATCGCTGTAGACTTAGCGTTAGATCCACAGCCATTATTTGATTTAAGTAGCGATGAAATCAAAGCGCGATTGTATACTCGACACGATGAATTAGCCGATGACGAATTACCCATTCCCATAAAACTTATTCATCTCAACAAGTGCCCTATTGTTGCGCCAGCAAAAACATTATTGCCTGAAAATGCCGAACGTTTGAAGATCCCTCGCGAGCTTTGTTTAGCAAATTTGGCTAAGTTAAAACAACATTTAGATGTTAGAGATAAATTAGCGGAAGTATTTGCTGCCGAAGACTATAGCGACCAAGCAAAGCCAGACGCTGAGCACTCTCTGTATGGAGGTAATTTCTTTTCGCACGGTGACAAAGCACAAATGGATATTCTACGTGAGCTTTCACCTGAACAATTAGCGACTCACCCGTTTATTTTTCAAGATGAACGATTAATGCCTTTATTGTTTTTATATCGAGCCAGAAATTATCCATTAACCTTAAGCAGTGCTGAACAACAAAAGTGGCAGCAGCGTTGCCAAGACAAAATTCAGTTTGGTGGCAAAGGCTTATTAAGTGCTGATGAGTTTATGATCACGTTAGAGAATTTAGCGCATGAACATGAGAGCGATGCAGGAAAAATGAAGGTGCTTAAAGCGCTTTATCAATACTTACAGTCTTAAGGCTAATAATATGAATGCCTTAGATAGTTAAACGTTAACTATCTAAGACATGAAACTTAACTATCGCAATTCATATCTAGATAATTTATAAGGTTATTTGTTGTTTCTTCAATATTACTCACGTCACATGGAATGACTAATATTGTATTATCACTCGCCATACAGGCTAGAACTCCTAAGCGCTCGCCCATATCCTCAACAATCTTTGAAATCAATGTCGCTGCACCAATAACCGTTTTGATAATTATTTGTATATGATTGTGTTTGATTTCTAGAATCACAGAGTCAATAGACTGTTTAGCTCGAGGAATGTGTTGTTTTAATGGCAACCGATAAACAGCGTCATTATTGTTATTACGAAACTTTATTGCGCCCACCTTTTTCAATAAACGTGAAATTCGTGTTTGTGTAATATTATCAAAACCACGTAATGACAACGCACGCGTTAATTGTAACTGAGAGCCGAAACGCTGGTCATTTAACAACGATTTTACCGCATCAAGTAGCTCAGGTTCTGAAATATTAATCATAAATATTGTCTACTATTTCCGTTATATAAAACAAAGGTTTCTTCCTAATCTAATGCTTTAGCGTTATAGGTTGTTCAATAAAACGGTCAATCCCTAAATACGATGCTTGAGCGCTTTGACTGTTATAATTACTCGGTTCAACCTGTTTGCTATAAGCTGTTTGCCATTCTATCAATGCAAAATCATCAATATTAAGCGTTAACTCCTCTCCATTTTCAAGAATAGCTTGAGCAATGACTCGATAACTTTTATAGCCAATTCGTGGTGAATCAAACTCTATTTCAACATTTTGCCATTCTGTATTTTCACTTAAATCTATTGAGCCAATTAAATGTTTTTCACCATTTTCAAAGGCATCAAACAGTTTTTGACGGGTTTTTCGCCCTTGCCAATAGAAATTGATTTTCACCGAAGTTTGTACATTGAATTTTGCTTTTAATGTCATCGCACTACTTGGTTTATATACTCTTTTAAAACTCTGCATACCAAAAGTATTGCTCTGTAATGGTTTTAATTGTATCGATAAGCTATGTTGTCCACTTGCACCAAAATCATTAATCGACGTACTTTCCCGGTCAAATAACCAACCGCGTTCAGGGCTATCAAAAAGCATAAAGGTTTCAAAGTCACTGCCATTAATAAGGTTTGTCCCTAAACGATAACTCACCTTGTTATTAGGTAAAACGATTTGTGTGATAGGTGCTTGCCATGGCAATTGATATAAACTGGTAACACGTTCATTAGCGCTAAACGTTAGTTGTGTTTTTGATGTGTCTTGAGGTTGAACTGTATCTAAAACTTTATTAGCGGTAATAACACCGTGACCTCCTGATTGGGTTATTTCCGTATTACGAATTTTAGACAATGTTTTAAGGCGTTTCATTACCGTATAGCGATTAGTACCTGTTGCAGGTGTTGGTTTATAACCTTTAACATAAATAGGCACTATTTCTGCGCGATGAAATTTTTCACCATCAAGCCATACATACAAAATAAAGCTATGTTGAGTCGCACTAAAGTTTTGATCAAATATGAAATTCCCCATTGAATAGGCAATTAACTTATTGTCATAAAGCTCTAAACCTTGAGTAACATGAGGATGATGAGCTATAGCTAACGCTGCGCCTGAATCTAAAGAAGATTTCAATCGTTGTTCAGTAACCCCTGTAGGGCTATTGGCGTATTCTTGGCTACCATGGTATTGAACAATGGTGATATTACCTTTTTCGACTTGCTTGGTCACAGAACTCAACATATTTTCCATCGAGCCATATGCTGCACCACCATGATCGTTATTTGCCGTTTGTGAAGGATTTGCGCTGCCTTCCCAACCTACGTAACCAAGCATAGAAAAGTTATTGTTCTTTATTTTTTGTTCATGGGCTTTCAAGGCAGACTTTTCATTAATACCGGCACCAGAATAAGCCAACTGACTTTTAGATAAAAACTTTAACGTAGAATGTAATCCTGAATCCATATAATCATAAGTATGGTTATTACCGAGTGATACATAATCAATACCTGCCCAACTTAACGCATCTAATATTTCAGGTTGAGAATAAAAAGTGACTGACTTTGGTGCTCGTTCAGTCGGTTTTTCATCGGCAATTTGTGTTTCTAAATTAACGGCAGCGTAATCTGCGATACTCATGTAAGGTTTAATATGCGAGACAATAGCGCGACTATCTGCTGCTTTATTATCTGGATGTATCAATATTTCATCACCAAAATAAGGTTTATAAAACCGTCGTCCCATCATAACGTCGCCACCAAAGGCCAACATAACCCGATTTTTCGCTTTTTTAACTAAAGTTATATCACTAATGTTTTTCTCTTTATCTAGAGATTGCGATAATTCAAAATGGCTGAATGTTTGAACATTAGAGAAATAATTAGGATGGGATAAAACAATTTGGTAACTATCAGAAATATTAGCATGAATAACAAATGTGCCTTTCTGGTTTGTGGTAACTTTTTTATCTCCCACCTGCACATCAACACCAGCAAGTGATTTTCCTTGTTCGGTATTTACCTTGCCATTAATAACAAAAGTATCGTTAGCGAAACTGTTTACCGTTACCATGAATAATAAAACTGACCAGAACTTGTTCATTAAAACTCCTAATTTAAAACAATCAACATGTACTACTATATAGATTTTTCATTGAAACTTTTATTCATAAAACAAACATCCCTATAACCTAAGGGTATGGACTTAAATCTGATTAAACTCATTAGCATTACCTATAGCCTTCATTTATGAATCACCAAAATTTTATAAATATTAATGTTGAGATAATTGAGTGAGGATAAGTCATACCCTATTAATGATGAAACAGAGGCAATAATGAAAAATTCAACAACTAATAATGATGGAGAAACAACTGAAGATAAGAAAACAGCCAATTCATTTTTTACGCGTAGTACATTAAGTGATGCACATGTTAAACCCTCACAGTCTACTTATGAAAGCGACGATATAACGCCCTTTTATATATTAGGGTATAATTAAGAAATTGAATGATTGCTTTTGGGTGGACTTGGTTGTAAATGTCAAAACAACTTTTTTAAAGATTTTTAAACTTTAGTGTTAATACGATTTAACAGCTTTATTATTGTCTAGATCCCGTCCTGTGATAACAGGAGATGTAATTAATTCATCATGAGAAAAAACGTTATTGAACTAAGGTTTAATAACGTTATGGTTTCCACTTACGTATTACCGTTATTAACTAATGAGCAAGTTAATTAACAAATTTACCGGCAAGCTTTTTCAAATACTTTCCTTGATGAATGACTAATTCACCATTTAGCATCACATGCTCTATCCCTGTTGAATATTGGTTCCAAGTAGAAAAGTCAGCCTTCGCACTAAAGGTTTTTGGATTGAATACAATAATATCAGCTTTATAGCCTTTAACTAATTTCCCTCTATTGTCTAAACCAAGAATTTCAGCCGTTTGACTTGAACTTTTTTTAATAAAGTCAGCTAAAGTAAGTAGTTTCTTTTCAACAACATACTTTTGATATTTTTTAGGGAAGCTCGCATACTTCCTTGGATGACCATTAGTTCCATCTGACGATGTAACCACCCAAGGTTGTATCATGAATTTTTCAACATCTTGTGGCGACATATTAAAAGAGGCAACACGAACATCACCTTCTTGTACTAATTGAATCGCTGTAGTAATGGCGTCTGATGATCTTTTGTTTGCCACTTCAGCTAGAGTTAATCCAACAAGCTCTTGGTTTTTAAAAGCAGTGATCAATAATGATTTTGGTCCACCGCGCCGGCGAATGTTTTCAGTAATTTCGCTACGTAGTTTTTCGGCTAACTTAGGATCATTTAATCGTTTATAAAAGGCTTCTTTTGAATCAGCCATGACCCATTTGGGCATTACTGCACTGTGTAATTTAGTGCCTGAAGCTAACCAAGGGTATTGATCAGCTGAAATACTTAAACCGCTCGCTTGAGCTTGCTCTACTTTTTCAATGACATTTTTACTTTGCCCCCAAACATCAACACCCAACGCCTTAATATGAGCAAGGTGAAGATGTATATTCGCTGCACTTGCAATATGAATAGCTTCGTCGATTGCTGCACTTAAACCGATATTAAAAGTACTTTCGTCGCGTAAATGCGTATCATAAACCCCGCCATATTTACTCGCAATTTTAGCCAGCGTTACGACTTCTTCGGTATTGGCAAAACTTCCCGGTACATAATAAAGCCCGCTTGATAAACCTAGCCCGCCAGCCTCCATTGCTTTCGTCAATAATAGCGACATTTCGTCAAGATCTTCTTTTGTTGCAAAACGTTGAGCTCGGCCCATTACTTCTTCACGCAGACTGCCGTGACCAACGAGTAAACCAACATTAGTACCAATACCATTAGCTTCGAGGTCTTCAGCTGCTTTTGCAATATCGACGGGACCTTCACCATCATTTCCATTAATAACCGTCGTTACGCCTTGGGTCAGGTAATTTAAATTATGATTTTTATCCTGACTATAAAGCTCTGCTAAGCTATGTGTATGTGGATCAATAAAACCTGGGCTAACTACTTTGCCTTTAGCATCAATGACTATTTTAGCAATTACGTTATGATCACCTTGTGGATAAACACCACAAATAATATCACCGCATAGTACGATATCTAATGCTTGTGCTTCACCATGGATACCTGTGTAAACTTGGCCATTTTTAATTAAGGTATCAACCTGCTCTTTCGGTTCAAAAGAACAAGAAAATAAACTAAGCAAACAGCCCGTTATTAATACTTGTTTAATCATTTTCTGACTCATTAACCCTGACCTATTCTTTATTATGATTAGTGTTCGACAGCATTGTTCTCATTAATAGTGTTGATGCATTTTTCGCAATAATTTTAATGTTTTCACGATTTGATTCATCACCCATCTCATAAGTAATAGCATGAACATTATAATGATCCGCAAAATATTGTTTCGACACGCCATTATTCGGTGTATTTCCTGGCTGCAGTAATACTCTAAAGTTAGGCATGGCTTTGTCTAATTGACCTAACCAATGCTTAACAAAATAAGGTTCTTCTACGCCGTAATTTACTGGCATGGTGTAAAAAACATCTTTCTGTGTTGAATGAAAATCTACGGCAAATTTGATTTTTTCACCTTTTGCTACGAGTGACCTTAGATAGTTATTTATATGCTGGGTTTCGGGTTGGCTGAAGTTAATCCAATCTCTATTCAGATCTAAACCATTGGCATTATGTCGCCAATTCCCCATAAACACACCGTCTGGATTAATATTGGGAATAACTAATACGTTATATTTATCACGAAACTGCTTAGCTAAATCGTTATCTGCAAGTAATGTTTCAACAAAAGGAAATAACGCTAAAGCGCCGGTAACTTCTGGGGGATGCTGACGCCCCAAGATCACTAGCCATTCATTACCAGAGCCTATTGATTCAATTTTGTAAATAGGACGTTTTTGTACCGATTGTCCCAATACATCAAGACCGATGTTATCGTTGCTAATCAGTTTATTCGCCCAATCTATATAGTATTGGTTATCGATAATTTCTTGACCCGCAATATAAATCGCATTTGGTGATGCTTCAATATTCATGATCAGTCGTTTACCATTAATTTTATGGGGTTGTAGCTTCCAATTTTGTCCGTCTTGGCTAACTTTAGGAAGGTATCTGTGTTTGTCCCCCTTCACTATCATCGTTATTTTAATCATTGCTGATTGCTTGGCTTGTATTTTAAATGCATACCATGGGCTTGAGTTAATAGGAGTATTTTCAGGTTTTAGTTGGATTAAATACTCGTTATTTCCAAGCGACTTACACTCATCCATACGTCCTGCAGAAAAATCAGCGGTTAAAATAACATTGCCCGAATTACATGTTTGCGTATTAATACTTTCATCATTTGAAGCACAAGCGGCAAGTAATAAGACTGAAAATGACAATGCGCAAATAAATAATAATTTTTTCATAATTAATCTTTAAAGTTGAATGGTTAATATAAAGATGGCTCGGCTAAAGTGATTTGCCAAGCCATCTTTGTTATTTTACAGTAAGAAAATATTAATATTTAAAATGATTTACTTAGATTTAAATAAACGTAACGACCACGGTTTGAGTGGTAATCTCCTGAGTAACCGTGCCAGAAGTTATCTGCTAATGGCGGCTCTTCGTCAGCAATATTTCGAACACCTAAACGTGCGTATGTACCTTCAAGAGGGCTACCTTTACCAAATTTATATGACGCATATACATTTACAGTTGTCATACTAGCAATCGGTAAAAACACTTTTACTTCATCATCATTGGTATAATCTGCACTGGTATCAATAAATTCACTGACGTAATTAACACTTATACCAGCTCCCCATTGATTAAGTTTCCAGTTTAACGACGATTTAGCACGCCATTCAGGATTACCATCTTTTAAGATTAAATCGCCGACACCTGCAACTTCTACCTCTGCAAGGTTAGGATATTTATCTAAATTTTTCTGTGCTTCAAGTACGATTGCAGAAAGACTATCAACAGATGTTTCATATTTAGTTAAATGTGCTGCATTAATGTTAAATTCAAAATCACCAAATGATGTTTCAAAATCATATACTATGCCAAAATCAATACCTGTCAATTCTTGGCTTGCTGCATTTATATATCGGTTATTTACTTGGCTAGCAACTAGTTCACCATCACGAATAACATTAGAATTACCAGTGCCTCCGTCTTGACGTATCACATAATCGTGCGCTAGCACCGTTTCATAAGGAGCAAGAAAAACGAGATTCTCTTGGTCAATATTCCAATAATCGATAGTGAACGTTAAGTTATCAGTCGGTTCAAGAACGAATCCAAAAGAGGTATTCACACTGTCTTCTGGCTCAAGGTCTGAATTACCTTGACGGTTATCAATAACCGCATAGGTTTCATCAGTTACAGGGTCATACTTAGAAGAACGACGTGGCATGCTTGCTTCTTCAGAGCTTTGTTGTAAGCCAGGTACTTTAAAGCCACCAGCATACGATGCTCTCACACTTAACCAATCTGTCGGTTTGTAAAATAAAGCAACTTTAGGTTTAAGTGCATCACCGCCATCAGAAAAATTTTCATAGCGTGCTGCTAATTGAACTTCAGCATACTGATCACCGCTGTCAATTAATGGCACGATAAGCTCTGCATAAGCTGAACCTACATTACGGCTAGCACTAGAATCAGTTGTTGCGCTACTTCCATACAATGAGCTTTCATTCACAACACCTGAAGCATCAATAAAAGGCAAGCTTCCGTCTACATATTTTGAACGGTCACTGTCGTAAGTTTCACGGCGAAACTCAATACCTACAGCAAGCCCAGCGTCACCGGCTGGCATAGAGAAAATTTCTGGGTTACTTGCTTTGAAATCAATCGACGCAAGGCTAGTTTGCGATAAAGTATGCGCTTCAATTAAAAACTGGTCGCTGATTGATGGAGACACTAAAGTTCTATTACCAATAGTATTTGGATTGTTAACATCACCACCACCAAAAACGTTATATGCGGTGGCTGAATCTGTACTGTTCACTGCTTTTTCAAAGGCATTTACATCAATACGTGTGCTTCGGTCATTCGTTTCGGCTTCACTATAAAATGCAGCACTTTCCCAATCCCATGCACCCATATAACCTTTAAAGCCGGCAAGTACACGAAAACTACTGTCATCAACCGTAACTGTTCTTGGCCCTATATCAGTAGGACGATATCTGCGTAAAGTTACTTCTTCGCCAAATGGATTGTAAAAGGCATCTGCAGATATATTAAAGCGATGCTTACTGCCGTTATGATTTTGCTCTGATTGATTCGTCAATTCCGCTTGGTAATAAATACCTTCCGCAAAAAACTCAACATCATCATTAACTTCATGCGTAAAGTGAGTATAAAAGTTAACTCTTTTTGCATCTGAAGATAAAGGACGAGTGGTTCCTCGATCAAAACGGATATCTCTACCGGAACTGCCCTGGTCAACACAAACATTTTCAACTGTCAGTGCTGAATCTACACAACCTGATAAAGTGTCAGGTTGTAAATGAAATCTTCCTAAGCTATCACTGTCAAACTCGCCCCAAGGCGTATCTGAACTTCGATTATCTAATTGTGTATCACCAATAAATTCTTCAGGTAACCCTGCGTATTCGCGTCTATCGTGACTTGCCGAATATGGACGCTCTGTTGCCATCATGCCGTTACGGTTATAAATACTTAAAGATCCAACAAGGTTAGAAAGACCGTTATTAAGCTCGACACCACCTAAATAAGTAAAAGTTGTTTCATTTAATGGTGTACCTTGAGAACCACCATGTCTAAGGCTCACTTTGTTACCAACATATTCACTATCAAGCGCATAGTTAACTACGCCAGCAATAGCATCCGAGCCGTAAACAGCAGCAGCACCATCACGCAACACTTCTAATGAACGTAAGCCTGAAACAGGTAAAGTGTTTGAGTTAACGGTATTTACAGGTACTTTGTTAGCGCCTGATTTAGATTGTGTACCAGGATGATTTACCATTCGGCGACCATTAAGTAATACTAAGGTATTACCAGCACCTAAACCACGCAGGTTGAATGAGCCAACATCACCACGGGCATCATTGACGTTTGAAGAACCGGTAGTTTCACCAAAATTAACAGAGCCCATTTGTGGAATGGAGCGTAGTAGTTCATCTCCAGACATTGCAGCTGAGTTTTCAATATCCGCAGCCGTCATTGTTGTTACGGGCAATGGACTAATATCAGTAGCACGTTTAACGTTAGAGCCAATAACACTAATTCGCTCTACTTTCTTTTCTTCTGCTTCAGTTGATGTTTCTTCGGCATGAACTTGAAAAGTAACTTGGGCTGTTAATGCCGTGATAACGCATAAGGTTAAGTGCTTTAATTTATATGATTTTTTCGCTTGTTGTTTCATTTCTTCCACCTTGTATAATTTAATTGTGGTCATTTTTGTCGAATATTTATATCCGATCATTTTTTTATTAAACTCACCTTGCCCAAAGTCATTCAACAATACCATTACTAGAATATCCGAACCCTATAACCTAAAGTTATGTACAATCAAGATTATCATAAAGTAAGCGTTTATATATGCGATAGTTGATTGATTAGAACCTTTGGTTATGCTTTTGTTAACTTTTTGAACTGCTTATTGGTTGATTACCCTTTACAATCAGATTTCTGTTTTTGAACATACAGTTCATTCACTATAAAAATAAAAGTGTCATAAAAATAAAGGCAACAAATAACATGCAACTAGAAATATCAATAATAGAAACATTTATAATCGCTTTATTAATTCTTTTCACGGGATACTTTTTAAATAGTAAAGTGATGTTTTTAAGAAATAATAATATTCCTGAACCTGTGGTAGGAGGCATTGTGTTCTCAATACTTTCAGCCATTTTATATATATATTTTGAGGTAAACTTTCTATTCGACATGTCTTTTAAAACACCATTAATGACCATTTTTTTTACAACGGTCGGATTAGGTGCAAGTTTTGCGTTACTTATTAAAGGTGGTCCTAAAGTTTTGTTGTTCCTGGGTGTCGCCACCTTATATTTAATTGTGCAAAATGCGGTGGGTGTTTCGATAGCAATGGCTACAGGACTAGATCCTTTAATGGGACTCATTGGTGGTTCAGTTACCCTTTCTGGCGGCCATGGTAATGGTGCAACATACTCTGATTTATTCATTAATGAATATGGTTTACCTAGTAGTGTCTTTGAATTAGCGATGGCGGCCGCAACTTTAGGTCTAATTTTAGGTGGGCTTGTTGGTGGCCCCGTCAGCAAAAGATTGATCACAAAATACAATTTGAAACCCGACAACTCGTACCACGAAGAACTTGACGATACCATCACCTTTGATCCTGATGATCATGATCTTGTTACGCCAAGAAAGATGATGGAAACTTTATTTGTTATTTTAAGCTGTATGTATTTAGGTAATATCGGTTATTTAGCCCTAAAATCTGTGGATGTTGTGTTACCTGCTTTTTTAATTCCATTATTAGTAGGCGTTGTTATTACCAATTTTACCGAGTTCACTAAAACCTATAAAATTAGCCGAGCGTGTATTGATTTATGGGGTACGATGGCACTTTCAATGTTTTTAGCAATGGCATTAATGTCACTTAAAATTTGGGAGTTAGTTAGCCTAGCTGGCCCAATGATATTTATGATTCTCGTACAAGCTGTCATGCTCATGTTATTTGCTTATTTTATCACTTTTAGAATAATGGGAAAAAATTATCACGCTGCAATTATGGCTGGTGGGCACTGTGGGTTCGGCTTAGGCGCTACACCAACGGCGGTTGCTAATATGGAATCTTTGGTTTCTCGTCATGGCCCTTCCCCTCAAGCATTTTTGGTTGTGCCACTAGTTGGTGCATTTTTTATTGATATTACCAATGCGTTGGTTATACAGTTATATTTAAGTTTTCCATTTATGAATGGTTAAAGTCGGACAGTATAAAACACTCATTAATATTTTGATTTTTAGGAAACACAATGCGCTTAAGACATATTGAAATTTTTCATGCTATTTATACCACTGGTTCAATCACCAATGCCGCTAAAATATTGCATGTGTCGCAACCGTCTGTCAGTAAAGTGTTATCTCATGCTGAGCTTCAATTAGGTTTTAACTTATTTGACAGGGTTAAGGGCCGACTTATCCCAACGGATGAAGCTGAAATGCTCTTTGATGAGGTTGACAAAATTTATCAACAAATGCGTTCAATCAAAAATACCGCGCAAAATATTAAAAAGTCAGAATTTGGAAGCATAAGTTTAGGGGTTTCTCCTGCACTTGGTTTTGATGTTATCCCAAATGTCATTGCCAACTTCCATAAAGACTTTCCTAATGTCACTTTCGATATTCAAACTATTCATAACGACGAAATGATGCAAACGCTATTAGAGCATAAATGTGACTTAGCGGTTTTGTTTTCTCCTAAAACACTGCCGGGGTTGACCTCTGTTTCATTAGCACAATCTGAACTGGTTATTGTCTATCCTAAAGACAAATTCCCGCATTGTCCGACAAAGTTAACCCTTAATGAAGTCTGTGATCTTGAATTTATTGACATAAGCGACAGCGGCCCCTTAGCTGAAATGCTATGGGCAAGAATTATGGAGGAAGACATTAATTTCAAATCAACAATCAAAGTTCAAACCTACTTTATTGCCGCTAGATTAGTCGCTAGAGGCGTAGGTGTATGTGTTGTCGACCGTTTTACTGCAGAAGGTAACTTAAGCGATAATGTCGCTATAGCATCTTTCGAACCCACTTTAGCTTTTAATATAAATGCTGTTCATCTTGAAAACCGTAAGTATTCAAAGGTTATTGATGAGTTTATGCCATACCTAACCCAAGGATTTTAAAGGAATAAAACACAAACATAACCCTAGGTTATGATCAATTAAAACCTTGTCACTTTTAATGCATGCTCACTAAGTTAAGCTCTGGATACAAATAAAAATTATCCACGTTTAACTTTAGGAATACAGCTATGCATATTGCTTCTCCATACTTATTATTTATCGGCGACGCCACCGACCAACTGTCAATAAAAATGGCGCGTGGTGTTTCAGATTGGCGCCCAGAACTATGCATTGGTGAATATGCGGTTACTGGTTGTAAAGTTTCAACGGGAATTAAAAAATTAAATATCAAGCAAGCCGCGGAGAAAGGCGCAAAATCTTTCATTCTTGGCTTTGCCAACAGTGGCGGTGTACTAGATAAAAAATGGCTACCCTATATTATTGAAGCTTTAGACAACGGCATGGACATAGTTAGTGGCTTGCACAATAAACTTACCGATTTCCCAGCAATTGTCGCTAAAGCTAAAGAAAAAAACCGAAAATTACTTGATATTCGTCATCCTAAAGCCGAATTTATTACGGGAACTGGCGTTAAGCGCACCGGTAAAAGGCTCCTTACGGTAGGAACTGACTGCTCGGTTGGAAAAATGTATACCTCTCTAAGCTTAGAGAAATCAATGAAAAAACATAAAATGAATGTTGATTTTCGTGCAACAGGACAATGCGGAATTTTAATAGCAGGTACTGGTGTAGCTATTGACTGTGTTATTTCAGACTTTTTATCAGGGGCCGCTGAGTCTTTATCTCCGAATAATGATAGCGAACATTGGGATATTATTGAAGGTCAAGGGTCGCTCTCTCACCCAGCTTTTGCAGGGGTTAGTTTAGGTTTACTGCATGGTTCTCAACCTGATGCTTTGGTTATTTGTCATGACTTAAATCGTAGTTATATGCGCGGCTTACCTCATAGTAAATTTCCGAGCATTGAGGCAACCATCAACTTAAATTTACAAGCCGCAAAATTAACCAATCCAAACACTAAAGTTGTGGGTATTACGGTGAATACTTCAAGTGTTAGCGTCGAAGAAGGGCAACGTATTTGTGCTAAACTAAGTGAGGAATTTTCGCTTCCTTGTGTTGACCCATTAAGAGATGGTACAGATAGCATTGTGGCTACTTTGTAATGGTGACAGAAAATAAAGCAAGTGAAAAACAGCATTCAGTTAACAAACTGACAATCAACGTTTTCAATGAACAACTGCGATTAAAAAGTGTTTTTCGTATTGCTCGAGGCGCAAAAACTCAAGCAAATGTGGTTGTAGTAACAATAGATGATGGAACACATTGTGGTTGGGCGGAAGCAGTACCATACGCTCGTTATAATGAATCTGTGGATATTGTTATGGAACAAATTAGCGCGCTAGCTTTAACCGAGATAACCAATAAAAACATTGGTGAAACGCTTGCTTCCTTACCTGCAGGAGCAACACGAAATGCTTTAGATTGTGCTTGGTGGGATCTACAAGCTAAAAAACTAAACACAACGGTCGAAGAATTATTACACCTTGATCCTGCTAAAGCTTGTATTACAGCTCAAACACTCAGTATAGATACGCCTGAAGCTATGGCTGAAGCCGTTACTAAACTTAATAACCCGCCATTAGTTAAAGTTAAGCTTGATAATCAAGATATTATCAAAAAAATGACAGCTATCGCGCAGGCAGCGCCTAACAGCGAATTCATTGTTGATGCTAACGAAGGCTGGTCAATTGATGATTTGGCGAACAACTGTGCACAGCTTAAAGCGTTAAACGTTATTTTAATTGAACAACCCCTTCAAGCTGGACATGATCAAGCCTTAATTAATTTTGACTCACCCATTCCTCTTTGCGCTGACGAATCCTGTCATACTCGTGCAGAGCTTGATTATTTAAAAGGTCGTTATCAAGTTATTAATATAAAACTCGATAAAACAGGCGGCTTAACCGAAGCAGTTTTGCTGGCTCAGCAAGCAAAACGTCAAGGCTTCGAAATTATGCTCGGGTGTATGGTTGGAAGTTCTTTAGCCATGGCCCCAGCTGCATTACTTGTTAACAAAGCACGTTATGTTGACTTAGACGGTCCATTACTTATACGCGATGACCGAGAGTTTGGTTTCAGTTTTGACAAAGGGGTGATGCAACCTCTTCCACCGATTTTATGGGGCGGTCCGCATACATTGCAAGCAGCGAGTAATTTACTTATTGATTAATTTTTATGTTTCTCTTTATTCCCTTAAAGACTTCAATTTTTTGAAATGTCTAAGCCCTGCTTGCAGGGCTTTTTTTTAAGTTTTAATTAGAAATTAAAATGAATCGCCAGGAATACGTACCCAACCTTCCATTAATACCCGAGCACTTCGGCTCATTACGGCTTTATCAACAATCCAAGCGCCATTAACTTCACTGGCTTGTGCACCTACTTTAAGCGTGCCTGATGGATGACCAAAAGTCACAGATTCTGAGCCTTCACCTGCAGCATTACCCGTAGCAAGAGCAACTAAAGTGCCCGGAATAGCGGCTGCTGCGCCAATAGCGACTGCCGCTGTGCCCATCATCGCATGGTGTAATTTACCCATAGACAATGCGCGAACGTGTAAGTCAATATCGCTTGCTAAAACAGCTTTACCACTTGAGGTAACATAATCTTTTGCTGGTGCAACAAAAGCAACTTTGGGGGTATGTTGGCGAGCCTCTGCTTCTGAAAGTTCAGTAATTAAGCCCATTTTAATCGCGCCATAAGCACGAATCGTTTCAAAGCGTTCTAGTGCTGCAGGGTCGCCATTAATGGCTTCTTGTAACTCGGTGCCGGTATAACCAATTTCATCTGCATTTAAAAAAATGGTTGGGATACCTGCGGTGATCATCGTTGCTTTAAAAACGCCAACACCGGGTACCTCTAGGTCATCAACAATATTCCCCGTTGGAAACATCGCCTCTGATGGATCAACGGGCGCGATAAATTCAACCGGTACTTCTGCCGCAGGGAAAGTAACCCCGTCGAGCTCGAAATCACCAGTTTCTTGTACTTCACCGTTGGTGATAGGTACTTGAGCAATAATCGTTTTCGAGATATTTTTTTGCCAAATACGTACGGTACAAATTCCGTTTTCAGGAATACGCGTTGCATCAACAAGGCCAGAATTAATCGCAAATGAACCAACCGCAGCGGTTAAGTTACCGCAGTTACCACTCCAATCAACAAACGCTTTATCGATAGCCACTTGGCCAAATAAATAATCTACATCGTGATCGGCTTGGTTTGATTTTGCTAAGATAACGGTTTTGCTGGTGCTTGATGTTGCGCCGCCCATACCATCGGTTTGTTTTCCGTAAGGATCTGGACTACCAATAACGCGTAGCAGCATATTATCGCGTGCTTCGCCGACAACCTGACAACGTTCAGGTAAATCAGTTAAATTAAAAAACACGCCTTTTGAAGTGCCGCCACGCATATAAGTAGCAGGAATTTTTACTTGAGGTATATGTACTTGGGGAGTATGAATCATCAGTTTTCCTTCAATATTTTTCGCTTCTCGCAAGACGCTTTAGCTAGGTTGAATGATGTCACATAGCGGTCTATGCTGCTGCCATTATCTTTACTAAAAAGCTTTTTGCTTTGCGATTTTGTCACTAATAAAAAGCAGCAAATTAGTTACCTAAATTGCTGCTTTAATTAAAATTACACCGAGTTGATTTTTATAAGAAGTGTTTTATCAATGCCAATGCGCAGTTGACTAAGGTCAATGAGCACTTTAAACCTAGATAAAACATTAAAAATCAATTATCTATTAGACTCCAAGAAGTCATTCGCAAACTTTTGCAATACGCCACCCGCATTGTAAACTGACACTTCTTCGGCGGTATCTAAACGACACTTAACTGGTATCGTTAATAATTCGCCGTTGGTACGGGTCATTAACACGTTCATTTCAGCGCCCGGTGACATTTCACCGTTACCTGCAACATCAAATGTTTCGGTACCATCAATATTGTAGGTATGGCGTGTTTCGTTATTAACAAACTGCAAAGGTAAAACACCCATGCCCACTAAGTTAGTACGATGAATACGCTCAAAACCTTCGGCAACGATCACTTCAACGCCGGCTAAACGAACACCTTTAGCCGCCCAATCACGTGATGAACCTTGACCATAGTCAGCGCCAGCAACGATAATTAACGGTTGCTTACGCTCCATGTAGGTTTCAATCGCTTCCCACATACGTGACTCAGTGCCCTCTGGCTCTATACGCGCCAGTGAACCTTGCTTAATGTCACCCTTGTCATCACGACACATTTCATTTAACAATTTAGGGTTAGCAAAAGTTGCTCGTTGCGCGGTTAAATGATCGCCGCGATGCGTTGCATAAGAGTTAAAGTCTACTTCGGGTAAGCCCATTTTATCTAAATAAGCCCCTGCAGCACTATCGAGTTGAATAGCATTTGAGGGTGATAAATGATCTGTGGTGATGTTGTCACCTAAAACCGCTAACGGACGCATACCTTTCATGGTACGTTCCCCCGCTAAGGCGCCTTCCCAATAAGGTGGACGACGAATGTAAGTGCTCATTTCTCGCCAATCGTAAAGCGGAGATTCAGCCGGTTCAAAAGCGCCTAAATCAAACATCGGCGTATAAATTTTCTTGAACTGCTCTGGCTTAACACAGCTTGCAACTATCGCATCTATGGCTTCGTCAGTTGGCCAAATATCTTTTAAGGTAATATCATTACCTTGTTGATCTTGTCCGAGTACATCTTTTTCAATATCGAAACGCATCGTACCGGCAATAGCATAAGCAACGACTAACGGTGGTGAAGCTAAAAAGGCTTGTTTAGCATACGGATGAATACGTCCGTCAAAGTTACGATTACCCGATAAAACCGCCGTTGAATAAAGATCACGGTCGATAATTTCTTGTTGAATTTTTGGATCTAACGCGCCCGACATGCCGTTACAAGTTGTACAAGCGTAACCGACAATACCAAAACCCATTTTTTCCATTTCAGATAATAAGCCGGCTTCTTCTAAATAAAGTTTCGCGACTTTTGAACCTGGTGCAAAAGATGATTTAACCCAAGGTTTCCGCAATAAACCAAGCTCGTTAGCGCGTTTAGCCACTAAGCCTGCCGCCACAACGTTGCGAGGGTTCGAGGTATTAGTACAACTGGTTATAGCGGCAATAATAACCGCGCCATCTGGCATCTCTCCGGCTTTTTCTTGTGCTTTACAAGCATCAAGGTCTTTCGCTATGCCTTTTGACGACAATTCGCTGGTCGGTAAACGACTGTGCGGATTAGACGGGCCAGCCATATTACGACCAACTGATGATAAATCAAACTCGATAACGCGGTCATATTCAACGTCAGCTAAGTCATCAGCCCATAAACCGGTATGTTTAGCATAGGTTTCTACCAGTTCAACTTGCTCTGGCTCACGGCCGGTCAGTTTTAAATAATCAATGGTTTGTTGATCAATATAAAACATTCCTGCTGAAGCGCCATATTCAGGTGTCATGTTCGAAATAGTAGCGCGGTCACCTATAGTTAAACCTTTGGTACCTTCACCAAAGAATTCTAAGTAACTTGATACCACTTTTTGATTACGCAAAAATTCAGTAATGGCTAAAACCAAATCAGTAGCTGTAATACCCGGTTGGCGTTTACCTACCAGTTTTACGCCAATAATATCAGGTAAGCGCATCATCGACGGGCGACCTAACATGACAGTTTCAGCTTCTAAACCACCGACACCAATAGCTATAACACCCAAGCAATCGATATGTGGGGTATGGCTGTCGGTGCCAACACAAGTATCAGGAAAAGCAACACCGTCACGCAGTTGAATAACCGGTGACATTTTTTCCAAATTGATTTGATGCATAATGCCATTACCCGCAGGAATAACATCAACATTTTTAAACGCTGTTTTGGTCCATTCAATAAAATGGAAACGGTCTTCGTTACGGCGATCTTCAATGGCACGATTTTTTTCAAACGCATCACTTTCAAAACCAGCATGTTCAACAGCAACAGAATGATCAACAATTAATTGCGTCGGTACAACCGGGTTTACTTTTGAAGGATCACCACCTTGCTCGGCAATCGCATCACGCAGTCCTGCTAAATCAACCAAAGCCGTTTGACCTAAAATATCATGACAAACAACACGTGCCGGATACCATGGAAAATCAAGATCTTGCTTACGCTCAATTAATTGCTTAAGTGAATCTGTTAAGGTTTCAGGTGAACAACGGCGTACCAATTGTTCAGCTAATACGCGTGAGGTATAAGGTAGTTTTGCGTAACTACCGGCGCTTATTGCTTCAACCGCCCCTCGAGTATCAAAATAATCTATATTGATGCCGCCAATTTTATAACCGGGCAACGGTTTGCGATGTTCATAATTCATAGTCATTACCTTTCGCTGATAGGTGGAACCGCTCTCGGCTTAGCGCCTTTGTAGTCAGCACTTGGACGAATAATACGGTTATTTGAACGTTGCTCCATAATGTGAGCAGACCAACCTGTTACGCGTGAACAGACAAAAATAGGGGTAAACAATTTAGTGGGAATACCCATGTAGCTGTACGTTGAAGCATGGAAAAAATCAGCGTTACAGAATAACTTTTTGGTATCCCACATGAATTCTTCACAAGCCACTGAAATATCGTAAAGTGACGTATCCCCATTTTCAGCCGCTAACTTTTCAGACCATGCTTTAATAATGACATTACGTGGGTCTGAAGTACGGTAAATTGCGTGACCAAAGCCCATAATTTTTTCTTTACGTTCAAGCATACCCGCCATTTTTTCTTTAGCGTCGCTTGGCGATGAGAATGATTCAATCATATCCATTGCGGCTTCGTTAGCACCACCATGAAGTGGACCACGTAATGTGCCAATAGCGCCGGTGACACATGAAAACATATCAGACAAGGTTGAAGCACATACACGCGCCGTGAAGGTTGAAGCATTAAACTCATGTTCTGCATATAAAATTAATGATACGTCCATAACACGTTGATGCTGTGCTGATGGGCTTTCACCATTTAGTAAGCGCAAGAAATGTCCGCCTAAAGAGTCTTCGGTTGAAGTACAGTCAATTTCTACACCGTCATGGGAGAATTTATACCAGTAACACATGATGGCAGGAAATGCGGCTAATAAGCGATTGGCTGCTTGATTTTGCTCGCTAAAATCATTTTCTGGCTCTAAATTACCTAAAAATGAACAACCGGTGCGCATAACATCCATTGGATGAGTTTCTTTTGGGATCAGTTTTAATACCGCTTTTAATGCTTGCGGTAAGTCGCGCATGGCAAACAACTCAGTTTTATAAGTGGCGAGTTCTTTTTCATTAGGGAGTTCACCATGAAAGAGTAAATAAGCGACTTCTTCAAAGGTACTGTTTTCAGCTAAGTCAGCAATATCATAACCACAATAGGTTAAACCTGAGCCTGACTCACCAACGGTACAAAGCGAAGTTTCACCCGCACTTTGACCACGTAAGCCTGCGCCACCAATTTTTTT
The DNA here is from genome assembly GCF_014077245.1 of Colwellia sp. BRX8-9. Lineage (NCBI taxonomy): Bacteria > Pseudomonadati > Pseudomonadota > Gammaproteobacteria > Alteromonadales > Colwelliaceae > Colwellia > Colwellia sp. BRX8-9. The sequence continues at coordinate 19,555 of NZ_JACGVN010000032.1, read as the reverse complement.
ATCTGCTACTTTTACATCTGACATACTATTTTCCTCATATTCTTTTGTTGGGTTAGTCGCTTGTATCGCTGCTAACTTAGTTTTATTTTATTATAATATCTGTTACTTATTTTTGCCTTCGGTGAACAAAGCATCAAGCTTTTGCTCGTAGTCGTGGTAACCCAAGTAATCGTATAAATCCATACGCGTTTGCATATTGTCGATTTCAGCTTTTTGGTCACCATCATCAAGTAAGGTTTTATAAACCGACTCAGCCGCTTTATTCATCGCACGAAATGCTGATAATGGGTAAAGTACCATCGCACAACCCCACTCACCTAGTTGCGCTTTGTTCCACAATTCGGTTTGACCAAATTCGGTAATATTAGCGAGCACTGGCACATCTAACGCTTCGGTAAAAGCGCGATAATGTTCTTCTGTTTTAACTGCTTCGGCAAAAATACCATCGGCCCCTGCTGCCACATAAGCTTTAGCTCTTTCAAGTGCCGCTTCTAAGCCTTCTTGAGCAAAAGCATCGGTACGAGCCATGATAAAGAAGTCTTTATCAATTCGTGCATCTACAGCGGCTTTAATACGGTCAACCATTTCTTGGGTTGAAACAATTTCTTTATTTGGACGATGTCCACAACGTTTCTGTGCCACCTGGTCTTCAAGGTGAACCGCGGCTGCCCCTGCTTTTTCCATATCGCGAATAGTTTTAGCGATATTAAACGCGCCACCCCAACCGGTATCTATATCAACCAGCAAAGGCAAACTTGAAGCAGCAGTAATACGCTGTACGTCAGCAATAACGTCATTTAATGACGTCATACCTAAATCTGGTAAACCATATGAAGCATTGGCAACACCACCACCTGAAAGGTAAATCGCTTGGTGACCTAATTGCTCAGCCATCATCGCGCAATAAGCGTTGATAGTACCCACTACTTGTAAAGGTTTATTGTTTACTAATGCTTGACGGAATTTAGCGCCAGGTGAAAGTTGCGTAGACATAGGGTTTCCTCTTAGTTTTTGTTAAATAATTGTTGTGCTATTTGTTAAAGCCACTGGTCAGCTTTACTTTTATTTATTGTGTCGCGCTATTTTGTAGCGCTATTTTCTTTTCGATATTTTTTCTTGATGCGGCAATATGACGTCTCATCAAAATTTCAGCAAGTTCGCCATCTCGGTCACAAATCGCTTGAATAATATGTGAATGTTCTTCAAAGGCACGGGTTGCGCGTGGGCTATGCATGCCAAATTGAATACGGTACATACGCACTAAGTGGTAGAGCTGCCCGCAAAGAATATTGATTAATTGTTGATTATGGCTACCTAATATCACTTTATAGTGAAAGTCTAAGTCGCCCTCTTCTTGATAATAAGCAACACCATCAATAAGGTCTTGTGAGTTGGCGTGTTGAGCGAGCATATCTTGCATTTCGGCTATTTCATCATCGCTCATGTTAATTGCCGCTTCTCGACAAGCCATGCCTTCAAGCGCTTCACGAACCACGTATATTTCTAATAAGCCTTCGATGGTGCAATCAACAACTCTTGAGCCAACATTGGCTTTACGTTCAATTAAATGACATTTTTCTAAACGATTGAGGGCTTCTCGCAAAGTAGAGCGACTGATTTCATATTGCTTAGCTAACCCGGGCTCACTAATTTTACTGCCTGCCGCTATTTTTCCATCAACAATCGCATGAAGTATGGCATAGAAAACTTTGTCTGCAGTGGTCACTGGTTCTTGTAAGGTTGGATTGTCTAATGCCATAAGTATGCTAGCGCCATAATTGTCTTAATGAGGTAATTGTCGACATTTACCGATTTTAAAAATCATACTAAAGCACACAGCTTAAAAGTCAAGTAGACCAAAGTATAATTGTCGACAATTCACTCGTTAAATTAGGTGTAGGCGCTGAGGGGATTAACCAAAAAACCAATAGCAAACCGCTATTGCTGCAGTAATCCCAGCTAAATCAGCAAGTAAGCCACAGGCAATGGCATGTCGACTATATCGAATACCCACAGAGCCAAAATAAACGGCTAGTACATAAAAAGTTGTTTCTGTTGATCCTTGAAAAATTGATGCTAATCGACCGGCAAAAGAATCGGCACCATGGGTTTTCATCGTTTCAATCATCATAGCTCTGGCACCAGAGCCACTTAACGGTTGCATTAACGCCGTAGGCATCGCATCAACAAAGCGGGTGTCAAATCCTAAAAACATCACTAACTCTCTAAAACTGTCGACAATTAGTGTTAATGCGCCACTGGCACGAAAGACGCCAATAGCGACCAACATCGCCAGTAAATAAGGAATAAGTTTAATACTGGTGTCGAAACCTTCTTTAGCCCCTTCTATAAAGCTGTCGTAAACATCAACCTTTTTTCGAACCGCTGCCAAGATAAAAATAATTAAGGTCGAAAAAATTAAAAAATTGCCTAAAAATGACGACTGTTCGGCAAGTGCTTGTGAGGTCAGCATCGAGAAATAGACCACTAAACCTCCTACTAAAGCGATCGCTGCAGATAAATAGAGTAAAATAATTGAGTTATACAGCTTAATTTTTTGCACTGTGGCTACCGCTAATAAGCCAGCGAAAGTTGAAGCAAACGTTGCCAATATAATAGGGACAAAAACATCGGTAGGGCTAGCAGCTCCCTGCTGAGCGCGATAAACAAACACAGCAACAGGAAAAAGTGTAACGCTTGAGGTATTTAAAACCAGGAATAATATTTGCGCATTGGTTGCGGTATCTTTTTGGGGATTTAATTGCTGAAGATCTTGCATGGCTTTTAAGCCAAGCGGCGTTGCTGCATTATCTAAACCTAAAAAGTTAGCCGATAAATTCATCGTCATAGAAGCAATAGCCGGATGACCTTTAGGGACGCCTGGCATTAAACGGGTGAATAACGGCGAAATAGCGCGCGCAAGCTTATCCATTAAACCGGCGTTTTCAGCAATTTTCATTATACCTAACCAAAAGCTTAAAATACCAATTAAGCCAATAGCAATGTCAACGGTCACTTTTGACATTGAAAAAAGCGCTTGCACGAGTTCTTCAAAGATTAAAAGATTATCAAGAAAAAACCATTGATAAAGCGCCGAGCCAAAAGCAATAAAAAAGAAACTGATCCACAAACGATTTAACACAAAGATAATCTTATTAGTCATAGATAATGAAGTTATCATGACATATTAGCCGCAGTAATTACAGTCAAATACGCTTGTAGACAAGTGGAGAGAAATAACGGCACACTAGCGGTGTGGGTGTTAGCCGTAAAATACAAGATAACAAAAAAATACTATTTATCAGTAACTTATAATAAATGAAATTTAAATTAGCTTTTAAAAAAGTTTACACTACAATTAATCACACAGTGTAAATATTAATCAATTGCTCGCGATTTTTCATTTTTATTTTACTGATTTTTATCGATGTAAATAGTGTTTATTAGCGCACGGCTCATGCTTTACGAGCCATTCCCTTGGGCCCGAGCTAGCAATAGTTTCGGGCACTTTTTTGCCTTTATTTTAGCTTGAAAAGTCGTTTGAAATTTGCCGTTGAAAGCTCGGCTATCGTTTCAACTGACTGTCCACGAACGCTTGCTAAAAATTTAGCGACATCGACTACATAAGCGGGTTGATTTTGCTTTCCTCGATGAGGAACTGGCGCTAAGTAAGGTGCATCTGTTTCAATTAAAAATCGATCATCGGGGACAAGTTTAGCAACTTCACGTAATTCACTGGCATTTTTAAAGGTAACGATACCAGAAAATGAAATATAAAAACCAAGGTCAATCGCTTGCTCTGCCATATCCCAAGTTTCGGTAAAGCAATGTAAAATACCACCAACATTTGCGGCATTTTCTTCACGAAGAATATCTAAGGTATCTTGCTGAGCATCACGAGTATGAATAATTAGCGGTTTATTTAATTGATTCGCAACACGGACATGCTTGCGAAAAGAATCGAGTTGCACCGCTTTAGTTTCAGGGGCATAAAAATAGTCTAAGCCAGTTTCACCAATCGCAATCACTTTGTCGGTTTGTGATAAACGGGCAAGCTCTTCTTGGTCAATTAAATCATCTTGATTTAGTGGGTGAGCGCCACACGACAGCCAGACATTATCATATTTAGCCGTTTTTTCTACCATGCTAGGAAATTCCGCTAAGGTTACGCTAACACACAAAATCTCGTCTACTTGAGCGGCGGCGGCGGCTTTTAAAACATTGTCTAACTCGCCATCAAACTCGGTTAAATCCAGTCTATCTAAGTGGCAATGTGAATCTATAAACAAACAACTTTCTCCAATAATTTTTTAATTAAAACAAAACCCTACATTGATAATGTTGGCTCTGAAGAGCTCAGTAAGCGTCCTATCAACTTTTCAATTTGATTACGTACATTGTCATTATCTTCTTCAAAACTAACACCAATACCCGCTGGTGTACCATTTTGAGCACCTGTTGGCGTTAACCAGCATACTTTGCCTACAACACTTGATGGCTCTAGGGCGTCAGGCAAGGTGACTTCAAGTGTTACCTCATCGCCCAAATTAAATTGCTCTGTAGTGCGAACAAATAGCCCACCATTTTTAACAAAGGGCATATAATATTGATATAATTCTCTGTCAGATAAAAATTCTAAGCTAAATTGTTTCATCATTATTCCTCAAAATTTATCTTATGAGCTAGTTATTATAATCTTATTTTTCTTCGATAACTGCTGTTATGTCAACCAGTAGCTTTTCAAAGATGAATTGAGCTAATATTGCTTGCTATTCGCGCGTACTTATTTTTCTATTTTTCTTCTATAACTGCTGTTATGTCAACCAGTAGCTTTTCAAAGATGAATTGTTTGTTTGCTTGCATTAACAATTTAAGTTGTTTAATAGCAGACAAAACTAATTGATATATTGACCATATTACCTGCTCATTCAAGATAATGTCGCCTTTTAGCCAATTATATTGTTGGCGCATCAACTTAACCATGACTTTTTCTAACCAGCGAACGCTATTAGTGTTATCAACCAGTAAGCTTAATATTTCACTACGTTTAATGGTTTTATTTTGCAAAAAAGTAAAGAAACAGCTCTCAAAATGTTGGTATTGGTCATTAACAAAACTGTCAGAGAGTTCTTTTAAGTGACTCAAATTAACAAAAGGGTCGCTACCAGATTGCTTAAGCTCAGCTAATAATTTTTCACCAACCGGCGGCCGAATATCAATCACATAACAACGACTAATAATGGTCGGCAATAACGTTTCAACTTCAGAGGTTAATAAAACAATATAGTTATTAGCATTAGGTTCTTCGAGGGTTTTTAATAAGGCATTGGCCGCAGAGATAGTCATATGATGTGCTGCGGTTATTAATGTCGTTTTACAATGACCTATTTGCGCTGTTTTTTCGAAAAAACGACTCGCTTGTCTCACTTGATCAACACCAATACTTTTTCCGCCACTTTCAATAAGCAAATGGTCTGGGTAAGTATGACTTTTATGCAGTAAGCACGCCTTACAGACGTTACACGGTAAGATAATACCCTGCGAGTTTTGGGGTTTAGTACAAGACAAAACCTGAATAAGCCACAGCGAAAGATCACTTTTACCCGCGCCTTCGACACCATTGATCAAGATGGCATGCGGTAATTTTATTTGCGTTATTTGCTTTGATAACAAAAGTTGCTGTTGCTCTAACCAACTGTGCATTAGTGTTTCCTGCTAACGGTGATAGTCATTAATGACTTTTTAAAAATTCGTTTACCGCTAAGCGAATATTATTATGTACAACAGGCATAGGCGCACTGGCATCAATAATTTTAATCGTTTCATCGGCTAACGCAATTTCAAGATACTTATTACGGACACGATGAAAGAATTCTATTTTTTCTAATTCGATACGATCCAATGCCCCTCGAGCTTGCGCTCTTGCTAAACCTAGCTCAGGAGATATATCTAAATAGAGTGTTAACTGCGGCTTAAAGCCTTTTAAGGTCACTTGAGCAATCGTGTCCATAAGTTCATCGTTAAATTGTCTGCCACCCCCTTGATAAGCCCTTGAGCTTAAATCATGGCGGTCACCGATGACCCATTGACCTTTTTCTAATGCCGGAAGAATTCGATTCGCCATTAGCTGACTGCGGCTAGCGTACATCAATAATAATTCAGTTTCTTGTGTCAATATTTCTTGGTGATCGGCAGATTTCACGATATCGCGCAATGACTCCGCTAAAGGAGTGCCTCCCGGCTCTCGAGTATTAATAAAATCAATACCATGCTCGGTGAGTATTTTTTTAACCACTGAAATAGCTGAAGATTTTCCTGCCCCTTCAATACCTTCAATGACGATAAATTGACCTTTATTCATTTTTTACTTCTTATGCAATTTTTAGTTCAACTGATATTTTTTTACTGCCGCATTATGATCTTTTAAATTAGTTGAAAAGATATGCTGACCTTTGCCATTACTGACAAAATATAAATAATCTGTTGTTAATGGGTTTAACGCGGCATGTATGGCACTTTTACCAGGCATAGCGATAGGTGTAGGTGGCAAACCATTAATTCGGTAAGTATTATACGGTGTTTTCTCGCGCAAGTGACGATATTTGATGTCTCCTTGGTAACGTTCACCTAAACCGTAAATAACGGTTGGGTCAGTTTGCAGGCGCATCTTTTTGTTTAAACGGTTAAAAAATACCGATGAAATAATGCCATGCTCGGCATTTTTGCCACTTTCTTTCTCAATTATCGATGCCATGATCAACGCTTGATACTTATTTTTATAAGGTAAAGGTTCGGCGCGATTTTGCCACGCTAGATTTAATTCAGCGGACATTTGTTGTTGAGCACGTTTTAACAGTTCTATATCGGTAGTACCGGCAGTAAACGCGTAAGTTTCTGGGTAGAACAGCCCTTCGGGATTAACGTGTTCAATATTGAGTTTACTCGCGATATCAGCCACCGAAGTTTGCTGAAGCGTATGCACTAGGTTATCCGTTTCACTCAACTGCACTAACCATTCCTTAAAGGTTGTTCCTTCAATAAAAGTCACGGTAAATTGATGCTCTTTACCGGCAACTAATTGCGCCAACAAAACCTCAACAGAAACGTCTTTATTAATTTGATAAGTGCCCGCTTTTATATTCGCATACTCGGGCTTAAGTCGAACATAATTACGCATCCAAAAGCGCGTATTGAGCCAGCCATTTTTGATCAGTTGTTCTGAAAATCGACTAAACGAGGTACCGTCTTTAATGGTTAATAGTTGGGTGGATGAAATATTGAGCGGCTGTTTCATTTGATAAAAGGTATAGGCAACTAAAGAGGCGCTTAACATCACCACGGTGAAAAACGACACAGCAAATATTATCTTAATTTTTTTCATTTTTAGCAAATATCCTCAATAAACTTAGCCATATCACGACAAGGCATTAATGCTAATTTTTGATGTTGAAATTGTCTAACCGGCATAATACCCATAACACTGTTGCAAATAAACATCGCTTGGATATTAACAAGCGCAGCAAGTTTTACGTTAACGATCTCAATTTTACAATAATTACCCGTAGTCTGTAAGATATGATTACGCATTAACCCTTCGACACCTGACTCTTTTAGTTCTGGTGTGTACCAAACATTATTTTTCAGCCAAAAGACATTCGCCGCACTTGCTTCAACAATATTATCAAAATAATTTAGTACTAATAAATCATCTTCTGCTCGGTTATCGACTTCCTGGCGAACAAGCACCTGCTCAAGACGATTAAGGTGTTTTATCCCTGAGAGTAAAGAGCTAATACCTAACTTCAATGAAGATACGCCCAAATGAAGACCTTGTTGTTGCATGTTTGCATAATGTTCAGGAAAAGGGTGAAAAGTAATAATAACGTTACTTGTTTGGCAACCTTGTCGAGAATATCCTCGCCCGCCATCACCTGCCGTTATAATCACTTTTGCTACAGATAAAGTATAACGCTCTGCTACAGCCATTAATTCAATAATGACTTTGTTCATATCTGGCAAGGGAATATTGAGCGTTTTACAGCTCATGGTTAATCGTTCAATGTGAGCCGCTAATCGTTCAACTTTACCATCAAGCACTTTCGCAGTAGTAAAAACGCCGTCACCATAAGCTAAGCCACGGTTATTGATTGAAGGGTGTTGCTCTACTTGACCATTAACACTTTGATAATACATATTGGGTTTCATTAGAAATAGAAAAGCCTGAATACTGATGACTAGTATTCAGGCTTAAACAATTAACTGCAAGGTTTAGTTGATGATATATCTCGGTTATTGCGCTTAAACTTTTTTAAAGATTAATGAACCGTTCGTGCCACCAAAGCCAAAAGAATTACATAAAGCATATTCTAAATTGGCGTCACGTGCCGTATGAGCAATATAATCTAAATCACAACCTTCGCTGGGATTATCTAAATTTATTGTCGGTGGTACCACATTATTCATTAAGGCTTGCACCGTAAAAATAGTTTCAACCGCACCTGCTGCGCCCAACAAATGACCCGTCATTGACTTTGTAGAACCCATCATAAGTTTATAAGCATTGTCGCCAAATACCGATTTTACTGCGTTGGTTTCGGCAATATCACCTGTGGGTGTTGATGTACCATGAGCATTAATATAACCAATCTTACTTTGGTCAACTTTTGCATCATTAATTGCATTAATCATCGCGCGCGCGCCACCTTCACCATTGGCAGGTGGCGAGGTCATATGGTAAGCATCTGCACTCATACCAAAGCCAACCAGCTCAGCATAAATTTTTGCACCACGCGCTTTTGCATGTTCAAATTCTTCAAGCACTAGAACACCTGCGCCATCGCCCAGTACAAAACCGTCACGGTCTTTGTCCCAAGGACGTGAAGCTTGCTCTGGTGCATCATTACGCGTTGATAACGCTCGTGCAGCACCAAAACCGCCAATACCCGTCCGTGTTGAAGCTTTCTCAGCTCCACCGGCTAGCATAGCGTCAGCATCGCCATAAGATATCATACGAGCCGCATGACCAATATTATGCACACCACTTGTACAAGCCGTTGCAATAGAAATATTAGGACCTCTTAAGCCGTGCATCATCGACAAGTGACCAGAAATCATATTTATAATGGTGGATGGCACAAAAAATGGTGATAACTTGCGAGGACCTGCATTAAGCATTTTCTCAACGTTTTCTTCAATTAATCCTAGGCCGCCAATACCAGCACCAACAGCAACACCAACTCTGTGGGTGTTTACATCATCAATTTCAAGACCTGAGTCTTTAAAAGCCTGTATACCTGCGGCAACACCATATTGAATAAAAAGATCCATTTTCTTGGCTTCTTTTCGTGCAATATAATCTTCTGCATTAAAGTTTTTAATTAAACCTGCAAACTTAGTGGTGTATACAGAGGTATCAAAATGTTCAATATTACTAATGCCACTTTTACCCAGCAGTAAATTTTGCCAAGTAGATTCAGGACAGTTGCCCAAAGGGCTTAACATACCAAGACCGGTAACAACAACGCGTCTCATGACTATGTGCCTCCGCTAAGAGTTTATAAGGAAAAGAAATCGTTATATTCTCATGTTGAGAAAGTAACAATATATACCCGATCCACTTCAAGATGCAGTTTCAGAATTAAGCTAGGAAGTCAGACAAGGCGCGATACGAGGACAGTAGTTATTCCCTTACCAAGTATTGTAACGCTGAGCTCGCTTTATAGCTTATCTGCAACGTTATTGATTTCAACAATAGAATAACTATTCTCTTCAATCAATGTTTTGGCCATACGGATATAAGTACTTAAGTTATGTGTGGAACGATAACCTGTGTCGCTTACTCTTTATCGACTGCTGAAACCTGCATCTTGAAGTGGTACGAGTATGAATCGTAGATAAAAAAACAGGCGGTAAAAACCGCCTGAATGTGTACTTTAAATTCTCATTTAAAAGCCTGGCTTGAAAACCAGTAACTAAAAACTAATAATTAACGTTGTAATTATTGGTTAGCAGTAACGTAATCAACAGCTGCTTGTACAGTTGTGATTTTTTCAGCTTCTTCATCTGGAATTTCAGTATCAAATTCTTCTTCTAACGCCATGACTAATTCAACAGTGTCTAAAGAGTCAGCACCTAGGTCGTCAACAAAAGAAGAGCTAATTTTAACTTCTTCTTCACTTACACCTAATTGTTCAACTGTAATTTTTCTTACGCGTTCTTCAATAGTACTCATTTTTTTTCCTTTCTAGAAAATATAATTTTTCGTAATTGTGTGTAGTTTATTCGTCAACAGCCTAGCTTGCAAGCTTCTAATTTTAATTTTCGTCTGGTCTAACCTGTTGACTGCTCTAAATTTGTTCAATTTGTTGGTTCAATAATATTAAGCCAACTAATTAAACCATATACATACCGCCGTTTACATGCAATGTTTCGCCAGTAATATATGCTGCACCATCGGAAGCTAGAAAAACAACTGCGTTAGCAATTTCTTCTGGCTTACCTAAGCGATTTGCCGGTACTTGAGAAAAAATACCTTCTTTTTGCTCATCTGTTAAGGTTTGTGTCATATCGGTATCGATAAATCCCGGCGACACAGTATTAACAGTTATGCCACGAGATGCAACCTCACGCGCTAATGATTTTGTAAAACCAATCAATCCAGCTTTTGCGGTTGCATAGTTTACTTGCCCTGCATTGCCCATAGTGCCAACTACTGAGCCAATATTAATAATGCGACCATTGCGTTTTTTCATCATAGCGCGAATAACCGCTTTACTGATTTTAAACACAGATGAAAGATTAGTATCAATAATATCTTGCCATTCATCATCTTTCATTCGCATAAATAAATTGTCACGCGTAATACCCGCATTATTGACTAAGATATCAATGCCACCATGATTCTCTTTGATCGCTACAAACATAGCCGCAATAGAATCATTGTCAGTAACGTTAAGCACTAAACCATGACCTTCGCCTAGATATTCACTAATGTTATCAGCGCCATGTGCAGATGTTGCTGTACCTAATACCGTTGCACCTAAAGCTTTAAATTGGCTTGCAATGGCTTTGCCGATACCGCGACTTGCGCCAGTAACTAAGACGACTTTTCCTTCAAAAGAAAACATAATTTACCCTATTTAATTGTTTCTAATGCTTTAGTTAATGATGCTTGATCATTAACTGAAACACTGGTGATTGTTTTGTCGATACGTTTAATTAACCCTAGTAACACTTTACCTGGGCCAGCTTCTACGACGAGTGAAACACCGTTTTTTGCGAGTAGCTCTATCGTTTCTGTCCAACGTACTGGACTGTACAATTGCTTTATCAAGGCTAATTTTATTGCTTCAACATCTGTTTCTGCAACAACATCAACATTATTTACCACGGGAATTTCTGGTGTATTAAAAGTGATATTATTAAATGCTTCAGCGAGCTTGTCTGCGGCATCTTTCATCAATGCGCAATGCGATGGCACGCTTACCGGTAAAGGTAGCACGCGTTTTGCGCCCGCTTCTTTACATAAGACACCGGCACGTTCTACCGCAGCTTTATGACCGGCAATAACGACTTGTCCTGGCGAGTTAAAATTAACAGCCGCAACTACTTCGTTACCTTGTGCTTTTTCACAGGCATCAATAATCGCTTGGTCATCAAGACCAATAATAGCAGCCATAGCGCCGACACCCTCAGGTACAGAGGCTTGCATAAATTCGCCACGTTTCTCTACTAACTTAACACCTTCTGTTAAAGAGATAACACCCGCACAAACTAATGCCGAATATTCCCCTAAACTGTGACCCGCTAACATTGCCGGTTTACAATCAGACTGTGATGACCATAAACGCCATAATGCAACACTGGCCGTTAATAGTGCCGGTTGAGTAAAGTTTGTTTGATTGAGCTTTTCAACAGGACCCTGCGCAACTAATTGCCAAAGGTTATAACCTAAAGCAGCAGACGCTTCTGAAAAAGTATTTTGTACGACTTCATTGTCAGCAAAATCAGCTAACATACCAACAGTTTGTGAACCTTGGCCGGGAAAAACAAACGCTAAATTATTTTGCATTTTATTACCTAATGTTTATTTGTGTTTTAATTAAAGGTGTATTGATGATACTTAATGGATTATTTTCTTGATAAAAAGATAATGCTTTAAATACGCTTTACGTTAACTCAATACTAATAATTTATTTGCGACCACAAGCAAAACCATTTTCAAGTTTGTCTTTTATTTTTTCTGGCACTTGACGTTCAATTTCTTTTATCGCCTCTAATATCGCCATATAAAAAGCTTTTGAACTGGCATCACCGTGACTCTTGACCACAATACCGCGTAATCCTATCAGACTTGCGCCGTTATACTGGTCGGGGTTCAGGGGTTTAAAGAGTTTTTTTAACGTTGAGGACAATAAACGTCCAACAATTCGGGTAAAAAGGTTGCGAGACAGCACAGTATTCATTTTTTGGTAGACTAAACGAGCAACACCTTCACAGGTTTTCAGTGCAACATTACCGACAAAGCCATCACAAACAATCACATCTGCTTTGTTGGTGAAAATATCATTACCTTCGACAAAGCCGATATAATTAATGTCACTGTTTTGCGCTAATTTTGCTGCGGTTTGTTTTATATGGTCACTGCCCTTCATTTCTTCTTCACCCATATTCAACAAAGCTATACGTGGCGATTTAATGCCATCGACCTGCTCAGCCATAACAGAGCCCATAACAGCAAACTGATACAAAACATTAGAGTCACAAAAAACATTTGCACCTAAATCGAGCATAAAAACATGTTTGTTTTCATCATGAGTAGGAAGAGAAGAAATTAATGCTGGACGTTCAACACCAACAAGTGTTTTCAAAACGAAATGGGCCATTGAAAAAAGTGCACCGGTATTGCCAGCACTTACACAGGCTTGTGCTTTGTTTTCATGAACAAGGTCAAGTGACTTTCGCATTGAAGAATTTTTTTTGTTACGCAAGGCAACAATAGGTTTATCGTCCATAGCCACTATTTGAGTGGTTGGAAAGATGGTTAGTTGGGGGTGGTTAGCACACTGACGTTTGGATAATTCAGCGTTAATAATATCGACATCACCGCAAAGAATGAGATGAAGTTCTGGAATGTTTTTCACTGCTAAGATGGCAGCAGGAATTGTTATAAGGGGGCCTTTATCGCCCCCCATAACATCTAACGCTATGGTTAGACTTTTCAAAGCAATCAGCTTACTTGTTGATTACTTGAACACCTTTGTAAAAGCCATCAGCTGTTACATGATGACGACGGTGTGTTTCACCAGATACTGGATCTACTGATAAGTTTTCTGTTGTTACTGCGTCATGTGAACGGCGCATGCCACGTCTTGAACGAGACTTTTTGCTCTTTTGAACTGCCATTAGCTACTCCTAAAAATCGGTTAATCGTTATTAATTAAATAAGTTGTTTATTTAAATTTCTGTAATATATCAAATGGGTTTGGTTTTTCAAGCTCTTCAGGCAATTCGCCCCATACACTGTCAACTGATGCCTGACATTGACTGGGCTCATGCATTGCAATTAACGGAATTGCGAGTAATAACTCTTCTTCCACTAATTCTAGCAGGTTAACTTCACCATTTTCATCTAATTCTATTGCGTCATAATATGACGGCAATGCTTCAGCGGCTTCATCATCTTTAGCAGGACTTAGAGTAAACTCTACATCCAAATCTATTATCAATGGTTCAGTACAACGCTGACAAGTTAATGCTACTGATACGGATCCTGTTCCTGATATGACATTCAAGCCGAGATCGTCCACATCAAAATTAACATTAACCTGCATCTGCTCATTGCATGGAGTACACACTTCAAGCAATCTATTCATCCCCGACACTTCAAAGAAGCCGTCACACACCAACCTGCGTTGGGCGCTCTTTCGGGGGTTTATCATTATCGGGAGTTTAAGATTTTGCATAAGGCGCGCATATTAATGTGCTTGCCCCCTGCTGTCAAAAGAAAAATAACAATTTTTGTTTAAAAATTAAAGAAAGCCCACATATTATTGTATAACTGTTTATATTTTGAGTAATTCCTGTGAAAACTTTAGTTTTAGCTTCTACATCGCCTTTTCGAAAAATTATTTTAGAAAAGTTAAATTTAGCTTTTGATTGTGCAAAACCTAATGTCGATGAAACACCATTAATTAACGAAACAGCCATTGAACTTGTCGAACGTTTAGCCGTAGAAAAAGCAAAGGCTGTTGCCAGTCAATTTCCGAATGCGCTGATTATTGGTTCAGATCAAGTGGCTTTGTCTGCAGAAAAGATATTAGGTAAACCGCATAATTTTGAAAATGGCTTTAAACAACTGAGCAGCTTTAGCGGCAAAGCGGTAGAGTTTCATACGGGTTTATGTGTGTTCGACAGTTCAACAGGAAAAAGTCTCTCGTTGGTTGATTTATTCACCGTACACTTTAAAGAACTTTCTGCACAAGAAATTACTGCCTATTTGCATGCCGAAGAGCCTTATAACTGCGCAGGGAGTTTTAAAAGTGAAGGACTAGGTATTTGCTTATTTGAAAAGCTTGAGGGGGATGATCCTAATACCCTAATAGGTTTACCGTTAATTAGACTGATTAGTTTACTTAAAGCGCAGGGGTTAGATGTGTTACAAGAGCAACGAAAACAGCAATAGTACCCGTCGTTTAATCGGTGTGTATAATAGCCGAGTTAACTGAGCTTAGTTGCTGGCAGCAACGTTTGCTATTTGACTAAGCAATCAAATAGCAAACAGTTAATGACAATAGCGACAGGTGTTACCCCTTAACCGCCCTATTTAACAATAATTGATGTAGTTCAGCCAATGAGCCAACAATCGCTTTTGGTTGATACTTTGACAGCACGTCTTCATCGTGGACACCATAAGTTACCCCAATACTATCAACCCCTGCTCTTTGCGCCATTTCAAGGTCAAAAGAAGTATCACCTATCATCACCGCTTGATGCTTTTCAATCTTTAATTCTTTTAACAAACTATTGATCATATCTGGATCAGGTTTAGAAATACTTTCATCGGCACATCGAGAGGCATGGAAAAAGTGTTCGGTATCACTCGTTAACCAAACACGTTGTAAACCTGCTCGCGCTTTTCCTGTCGCAACCGCTAAAAACTTATCTTCATTTTTTAAATTAACTAATAATTCAAGCGCATGATCAAATAATGGGGTTGGCGTAGTATTTACTTCAACATATTGGTGCTTATATTGTGCCGTTAATAATTGTACCTGCTCTTCATTAGCCTCAGGAAATAACGTTGCAATTGCTTTAGGTAAACTTAAGCCGATAATTTGTTTCGCTTGATGATAACCAGGTGGTACAAGTGATAATGCAACAGCTGTGGCTTGCATTGAGAAAACAATACGATCGACAGAGTCCATTAATGTGCCGTCCCAGTCAAAAATCACTAATTTATAGTTGTGCATATTTTCTCTTTTAGTCATTTAATAATTAAGGTCTATTTGCTAAGAAGTGTTTAGGTTTATAAGGAAGATAATGGCGTGAAGCTAAATTTACTTTAGTATCACGCCAGAGGAATTACTTTAGTTTTGTTAGTAAATTTTGTAAGGAATGCTCTAACGGTGCTTCTATTTTAATTCTTTCATCGGTACTTGGATGAGTAAATTCGATACTAGCCGCATGTAAAAATAAGCGCTTAAGTCCTAGTTTTCTCATATCTTCGTCAAAGTTTTCATAGCCATATTTTGAATCACAAGCGATAGGGTGACCTTTAATTTGACAATGCACACGAATTTGATGAGTACGACCCGTAACCGGAAAGGCGCGAATGAGTGTGGCATTTTCAAAGTTTTTTAACACTTTAAAACGCGTTTCTGATTCTTTACCATTAATGTTATCGACAACAACGACACGTTCACCCGATTTTAAATCATTCTTTTTCAAGCCTTCCGTTACACGGGTTAATTTAGTCGACCATTGTCCCTTAACTAAGGCATGATAAAATTTCTGCACCGTTTTATTACGCAACTGTTCATGTAAGTGACGTAAAGCTGAACGTTTTTTAGCAATAACTAAACAGCCTGAAGTATCTCTATCGAGTCGATGAACAAGTTCAAGCATTCTTGCGTCGGGGCGTAAAGCTCGCATGGCTTCAATTAAACCAAAACTTAAACCACTACCACCATGAACTGCCATGCCGGAAGGTTTGTTAATAACAATTAAACGGTCATCTTCGAACAATATTTGTTTTTCTAAATTAGCGACAATATTTAACTTAGTAGACACTTCATTAGTATTTTCAGAAATACGAATGGGCGCAACACGAATCAGATCCTCATCTTGTATTTTGTATTCTGGTTTAGTCCGTTTTTTATTAGCCCTTATCTCGCCTTTTCTTAATAGGCGATAAATCATGCTTTTCGGCACACCTTTTAAGGTTTTTAATAAAAAGTTATCTATTCTTTGACCAGCGTCTTCGCTATCGATTGTATAAAATCGAACTTGGGGTTTTGTATTTTCATTCATAAAAGCGAGTTTAACATATATATTTTCATTTTAGCGTAATTAACTCAGCGATTTAATTGCCTTTTGCCTCAATTAAGTGGGATAATCTTGGTGTTATTGTTTATTTAAGACAATAAGGTAAAAAATAGAAGCTTTTAGCGAAACGTAAGAGGCAAAATGCGGCCACATTAATGTGCGTTATCACGATAAATTATTATCGACGACACATTAACCGAACGGCCTATTGCAAGAATTGACCTGAATAACAAGTCAAAAAACGGCATAAACATTTTAGTCCCGCGCAACGAAAGCTATTTTGTAATGATATAAACCAAATTAGATAAATTTCCATCGAGCAACAAACCGAATAGTAAGCCAAAACGCCGAATTTCAAACTGCTCAACAAATATCAATTTGATAATATCGAGCACAGCACAATTTGCTGCGCGCATGAAGAAACAATTTTTCTTGGGTGAATATCACCTGAGAGTACAATCAGATTAAATAACAGCTTACAGCGCACTATGGCGCTGTAATATGACACCCGAGAGGCTGACAAATTGCTGTTACCATAGCGATAAATTGCTTTGTGTTCGAAGCTTATAGTGTTGTGACTAACATGAGTCACTAAAACTATGAAACGTATGTTAATTAACGCTACACAATCGGAAGAGTTACGTGTAGCACTTGTCGATGGTCAACAACTTTATGATTTAGATATCGAAAGTCCTGGTCATCAACAAAAGAAATCAAATATTTATAAAGCAAAAATCACGCGTATAGAGCCGTCTCTAGAAGCTGCATTTGTTGACTATGGCGCCGAACGTCATGGTTTCCTACCGATGAAAGAAATCGCACGCGAATATTTCCCTAAAGGTTATACCTTTCAGGGTCGTCCAAATATCAAAGAAGTCTTGCGCGAAGGCCAAGAAGTTATAGTTCAAATTGATAAAGAAGAACGCGGCCAGAAAGGCGCAGCGTTAACGACTTTCATCAGTTTAGCCGGTAGTTACTTGGTATTAATGCCAAATAATCCTCGTGCTGGTGGTATTTCTCGTCGCATTGAAGGCGATGAACGCACAGATTTAAAAACCTCTTTAAACAAATTAGAATTACCTAAAGGCATGGGCTTAATTGTTCGCACTGCTGGTGTTGGTAAAGACTATGAAGAATTAGACTGGGATTTAAACGTTCTTTTACACCATTGGAAAGCCATTTCAGAAGCAGCAGAAACTAAACCTGCTCCCTTCCTAATTCACCAAGAAACTAACGTTATCCTTCGTGCTATTCGTGACTATTTACGCCGCGATATCGGTGAAGTATTAATTGATCGCCCGAAAACATTCGAAAGTGTTAAAAAACATATAGAAGTGGTTCGTCCTGATTTCTTAAGTAAAATAAAACTCTACACGAACGATGTTCCCCTATTTACCCATTACCAAATTGAAACACAAATCGAATCTGCGTTTCAGCGTGAAGTAAGACTTCCTTCTGGTGGCTCAATTGTTATTGACCCAACTGAAGCAATGACATCAATCGATGTTAACTCTGCCCGCGCAACTAAAGGTAGTGATATAGAAGAGACCGCATTTAACACTAACTTAGAAGCTGCTGAAGAAGTTGCTCGTCAATTACGTTTACGTGATTTGGGTGGTTTAGTGGTTATTGATTTTATTGACATGACACCTGTGCGTCATCAACGTGAAGTTGAAAATCGCATGCGTGATGCTGTAAAACAAGATAGAGCTCGTATTCAATTAGGTCGAATTTCTCGTTTTGGTTTATTAGAAATGTCGCGTCAACGTTTACGCCCTTCTATCGGTGAAACTAGCCAAGGCGTTTGTCCTCGTTGTAATGGTACTGGACACGTACGTAGTGTTGAATCATTAGCCTTGTCTATTTTGCGTTTAATGGAAGAAGAAGCCATTAAAGAAAATACGCAACATGTACAAGCTCAAGTACCTGTACCTGTAGCGACTTATCTTTTGAATGAAAAGCGTCGTTCAGTATTTCATATCGAAAAACATCACGGCGTTAATATTCTTATTATTCCTAATCCTCATATGGACACACCACAATATGAAGTCATTAGAGTAAGAACCGACGAGAGTGTTGAAGAAGCAAGCTACGAAAGAACCATTACTGAAGCTTCAGTTGAAGAAGCTGTAATGCCTAAATTCGATAAGCAAGCCGCTAAACGTGACGAACCAGCCTTACAAGGCATGTCTTCACCTAAGCAATCAGCACCGTTAACCGCCGTAAAACCTGTAGCGCCTGTAGCTCCAGTAAAAGCATCTGCGGGCTTATTTGATGGTTTAATTAAGTGGGGTAAATCACTCTTCGCTGCTGAAGAGGAAG
Source organism: Colwellia sp. BRX8-9 (assembly GCF_014077245.1). Lineage (NCBI taxonomy): Bacteria > Pseudomonadati > Pseudomonadota > Gammaproteobacteria > Alteromonadales > Colwelliaceae > Colwellia > Colwellia sp. BRX8-9. The sequence continues at coordinate 688 of NZ_JACGVN010000032.1, read as the reverse complement.
TTGCACCTAAAGTTGTTGAACCTGCAAAGAAACCTGAAAGCAACAACAGTGAACGTCGTCCGCAACGTGGTCGTCAAGGTCAACGTCGTAACAATAATAATCGTAACGAAAACCGCAACGATAACAGAAATGTTAATCGTAACGACAAACGTAATGATACTCAAAATGAAGATCGTGCTGATATCAAGCCAGTCATTAATGACAATAAAGACAACATTAATGAAAATAAAGATAACAAGCCGAATAAACAGCCTCGTAAAGCGCCAGTAGAGCGTAATACTAAGCCTAAAGAAGAAAAAACTACAGTACGTCGTCAACGTCGTAACAACAGTAAAAAAGTACGTATTGTTGATGAAAACTCAACGGTTGTTAATAACGCTGCGTTAAGCAAAATAGCCGCAGAAGAAAAGGCTCAAGTAGTCGCGACTATCGACGAAGCGGTAACCGTTGAAACAGTAGCTACACAAGCCGATGCTACCCAGCCAGAGCTTAGTGAGACTAAAACTAGTGATGAACAGCGTCCTAGAAACCGTCGTTCACCTAGGCACTTACGCTCTAATGGACAACGTCGTCGTCAACCTGCTGAAAATCAGGCAGTTGATGTTAACGCAGCAGTAGTAACAACTGAAGTTAGTGAAGACCCTGTTGAAGCAAGATATCCTGAAACACCTGTAGTTGAAACGCCAGT
>NZ_JACGVN010000030.1:0-50046 GCF_014077245.1 Colwellia sp. BRX8-9 | reverse complement strand
ACAGCCAACAAAAGTTAAGCAGTGTTGCGAGAAGACTTAACGAAAGACCAAGAAAGACGTTAGAATATGAAACACCAGCAGAGAATTTTAATCTATGTGTTGCATCCATCATTTGAACTCAAGGCACTTACTTGTCGTTAGGATATCTTTTGAAATAGCAATTTTTTAAAGCAAAAATAAAAATTTATACAACGGACTACTCTAAGGTCAGTAGCTGCCACAAAAGAGACCTTTCCTAACACCCTAAATCAGCACCAAAAAGGTCTTCTCTGATACGAAACCGGACGTTAGCCTTGGCTTATCTAGCGACATTTTAATCGATGAAAATCAGCCCTGCGTTAGATAATAGAATTGTTCTAAATTTCATCAGGAATCTATAAAGTCAAAAATTCTAATTTGATTAGAAAATACCAAAGCGGATATTAGATTAATATAATTTTAGGTATTAAATTCTATGGCGCTTCGGGGCACAAAGCGATTTAGGTTATTAACTCTAGTTTAACTGTATTGCAGTGATGTTTATTGTGGTTTTGATTAGGCTAGAAAAATCGCCTGAATTCATTGTAATTCCATGATGATACTCAGCTTTAGTGGTATAAGTTTAAGTTTGTTCGTAGGGGGGAATACCACCAATTCCAATAATAGGTCGCTCATGGTTATAAACCTAACTATCAACTACCTTGAATACAGAAAATGTTTGAACAAGCACTGTTTACTAATTGTTATGTGAATGACCACAGACTTTAGGAGTAAATTTAGGCTCAATTTTTTGCTTGAGGCTCTTTTAACCCAATATCAATTTTGATTATTTAAAACTTTACGTTTCTGGTGCACGTTAAGATACTATTATAAGGTATTAATATTAATCTTATAGTAGTTTACTATAAGATTGCTAAATCTATTTATTCTTTACAATAACTGTTGGTCCAAACTAAGATAGTTACTAACATTATCAATGTTCACATAATCTCTATCCACCTGGTCTGTAGTGGTCGTAAAGAGCTTTCTAGTCAATTTAAGGAATACTAAATGAAGATTCTTGTCGTCGACGACCATGCGCTATTTCGTGAAGGGTTAGTATACGTGCTTAATGGGCTTGAAAATGACCTAACTATTTTAGAAGCGAGTAATTATGATGAAGCGATTATATATTTAAACAGTCATCCGGATCTTGATATGGTTTTGTTGGATCTCTCCATGCCGGATAAAGACGGTTTTGTCCTTTTAAGCTATTGTAGAAAAAATTTCCCACTTGTTTCAGCAGTCGTTTTATCAGCATCGAAACAACAAAGTGACTTAAACCGAGCACTTGATGGTGGCGCTTTAGGTTTTATTCCAAAAGACACAACCAGTAAAGTGATGTTAAATGCACTTCGTTTGATTATTTCAGGTGAAATATACATTCCATCATCGATGACTTTACGAAAAAATAATAATCAGAATACACAGGAAACACTCACTCCTCGACAGCAAGAAGTTGTCAATATGATGATGAAAGGACATTCTAATAAGAAAATAGCGTTAGAAATTGGTATTGCTGAAGCAACGATTAAAATGCATGCCACGTCTATTTTTAAACGTCTTGGCGTAAGTAATAGAACAGAAGCTGCACTTATGATACAAAAACTAGAGCTGTTTAAATAACGCGCGTTTTGGTTATTTTATACTACTTAAAAATGATCTAAGTTTCATCGCTGGAACGGGTTTAAATAACACTAGTAACCCACTGTCTTTTATTTCTATTAATCGTTCTTGCATCATATCACCTGTGATTAATAGCGCAGGGATATCCTTGCCATATTTCTCGTGAAGCGCTTTAATAGCATCAATGCCTGTTCTATTTTCTTTTAACCGGTAATCAGAAATAATAACGTCTGGACTTTGATTGTTTTCTTGAAGTTGGTGTATCGCAACAGTAGTATCGACCGCAGCTATTACCTGATATCCCCAAAGTTCTAGCATACATGTGAGCCCTTCACGGATGCTCTCTTCATCATCAATAACTAGTACGAGTTTATTTGTCGGTTGAATTTGTTCGCATATATTGCTTACTTCGGAATTTGCTTTACTCATCATTACTGCTTGCGTAACAACAATTGAAAAAATTGAACCTTTTCCTATTTCGGAGGTTACTGAAATTTCATGATTAAGTAAGTCGGCAGTTCTTTTAATGATAGATAAACCGAGCCCTAAGCCTTTTTGCCGATCCCTTTCAGGATTACTCACCTGATAAAATTCTTCATAAATTTCTTCAAGTGTCTCTTCAGTCATTCCTATACCTGTGTCTGAGATTCGAATGTAAACTTTCCCGTTACGCGCTTCGCAAATAACTTCCACGCAACCTTCACAGGTATATTTAATGGCATTAGACAAATAATTTCTAAGAATACGTTCAAGTAAATCAGGCTCACTGTGAACGGCTGGATATTCAGTGGGCCATATAAACTCTATATTGTTTTCTTGCGCCTCTCTGGAAAATTCCTTAGTTAACTTGTCAAAGATATCACTCAATGCAAAGTCTTGTTTATTTACTATAACCACACCAGCATCAAGTTGAGATATATCAAGTAACTTGTCAAAAAGATTGGTAAGGGCCGTTACTGATGAATTAATTTGTTCAACAACGCGTTTAACTTTTGGGAACTTGATTGTTTCATCTAGTACCGAGGTAAATAATCCTAATGCATAGAGTGGTTGACGAAGATCATGACTGGCTGCAGCAAGAAACTTAGATTTAGCTTTATTAGCTCGCTCTGCTTCTTCTTTTTGTTCTTTGAGTTGTTCAATAAGAAAGAGGTTTTCAAATCTTAGTGCTAATGTTGCCTTGAAATGTTTATTAATTTTTATGTTAAATAGCGTTAGCACTAAGAAGTATGTAACAGAAATAATGCCCAGGGTATTATGAAATTTATCACCAATGATGAAAAATTGAAGGGTTATTGGCAGTAACGTAGCAGGAATATAAGCAAAGTAGCACGGCAAATAAATACTAAATGTGAAGGCAGAACCTCCTGCCATAACCATTAAACCTCCCAAAAGAAAAATTTGGTATATTTGATTGTCTGCAGGTAAATAAAGAAGGCTAAGCGTCGCCCAAAGTACTCCAGCTAACCCGCTACCTATAATGAGAGATAATGCTAAAGGCCTTAAGTCTTTTGAATCAAATTTATCTTTATAGTTGAAGTACAAGCCAGCTCTAACAGCCACCATAACAAACATTAGCCCTAAACAAATTTTAAGTGAAGTCTGCGAAACGACATCTGAAAAACCATAAGACAGTGCCAAAACAACGACAAAATTAGTAAACAAAATTAAAGGAATAGAACTGTGCATTATTTTAATTTGTTCAGCGTGAATTTTATCTTGAATGTGTTCGTCTTTAACTAATTGCAAAATATTCCCTTTGAGTGTTCTAGGTACCGCGAGTAAATGGTGAATATATTAGTATGTTTATCATGCAGTATTTCAATTGATTCGTCCATCTTACTTCCTAAATTCCAATAAAGTGTAAATATCATGATTTTCAGTTAGATAGGATGTAACTACAGACTTTAGTCTGTGGTAGGTAGACCTATGGGGACTTATACGCTGGTAAGGGCAAGCGTATTATAGGTGCATAAGGCCAATGTGTGCTCGGATAAATAACATAGATTTTTCGCTATAAAGCATCAATCGAATATAACGGACTATTACCATGAAAACTTCAGAAATATCTTCTCCTCCAACGATAAGTTTTCCTTATAAGCCTGACTTCAGTTCAACTAAGTTATGGATGGCCACTTGTGTACTGCTTTCTTCAATGGTTATTAACATTCGAGTGAATGTCTCTTGGGGCAATGTATGAAAGTGCTAGTGATATTGGCATTTTGCTTAGTTGCTCTACTGGCATATTTTTTTCAAGAGCAGCTTGTAGAAAAAGAAATTCTAGTTCTAGATAAAACGCTAGTAGCAAGCATTTCAAATAGAAATATTTCTGTAGTAGATCTCATTGAGCGTCTCAAGTCACGTAGTGGTGGTATACGACAACAGATGGCCAGCGAGCAACAAAAACAACTCGTACTCAATGAAATGATTGCTCGTGAAGTACAAGTAATTGCAGCAATGCGCGCTGGTTATAATACTGACCCTAAAATTATAGCCGCCTTTGAGAACCTTATGGTGGCAAAGCTTAGAAACAATCAACTCGACCAGCTTCTTAATGAAGTCAATGTAACTGACGATGAAATTTCCGCTTATTATCAAGACAACATCGTAAGATACACTACACCTGCAATGACACGTTTTGCCATGATCCAGTTGGCACTATCCCCACAAGCATCGGCAGAAAAATACGCATCGGTAAAAACCACAGCTGAACAGGTGTATAGCTTAGCGAAAACCTTACCTGATTCGATAAATGGTTTTGGCTCTCTAGCGGCGAAATATTCTGATCATCAAGCCTCACGCTACAGTGGTGGTGATGTGGGTTGGTTAACTTCGGGCAAACAAGGGCAATTTGATATTGTTATTGCTACAGCACTCACACAACTCACCCATAAAGCTAAGTTATCGCCATTAGTACAAGGCATTGATGGCTTTTATTTATTAAAACTTATCGATATAAAGCCTGAACATCAAAAATCGCTAGCGCAGGTATCTGGCAATATTAATAACTTAATAGCAAAGAAAAAACGCAAACAGGTTGAATCTGATTGGTTGCTTTCACTGCAAGAGTTGGCAGCACCGCTAGTTATTAATCAACAAGCAATGCAAAGAATTGATCTTTCTAATGCAGCACAGGTACCTAAAAACATGCAAGCATCACCTTTATTACCACAAGGCTAACTGATGCTATATCCAACAATAATAATCCAGACCTTCTTACTCGGAGTCGAATAATGATTAAGTCAATATCACCTTTTGCCAGTATTAGCGTGTCGTTTGCAATATTCTTAAGCAGTATACTTTTCAGTGGCTCATCAATGGCAACTGTCAGCTGTGTAGAAGGCGGGCAATGTACCCAAACCATTGAGCTCGTGCCAGGATGGAATGCTATATATGTACAGGTAGAGCCTGAAGATGGTGGAACTCAGGCGGTATTTGCAGATTTTGTTGATGAAACCGGCCCACAAATAAACAGCGTGTGGACTTGGCTTGAGCAGCGATCAAAAATCGATTTTATTCAAGACCCTGATCCGGAAAATCTATTAAGTGCGGCTGGTTGGTTACGTTATTTTCCGCCGCAAGCACAACAGTCTTTTTTAACTAACCTGTTTGCTATTTCGTCTAACCGTTCTTACTTGGTTAATCTGGCCGGTAGTGCTAACGCGTCCTTGACCATTAGTGGTAAACCCGTAGTGCCGAAAGCAAATTGGGTGGCAGGGTCATTTAATTTAACGGGTTTTCATATTGACCCTACTAACCCGCCTATTTTCTCCGATTTTTTAGCTAACTCATCCGCACATAATGGCCAGCCTATTTACCGTTTAAATAACAACAGCTGGCAGTTGGTTGACCCTTTAACTACACCGATTGAACCTGATGTAGCGTACTGGATTTTCAGTCAAAGCGGCAGTGATTTTACCGGCCCCATGCATATTGATTTACCGCAGCTAAACCGGCTTGAATACGGCTCTACACTAGCGCGCTTAAAACCAATTTTACATAATCGACAGAACGCTGAGCAAGATGTTAAGTTGCACCTTATTGGCGACGCGCTTGGCTTGCGTTACTCCAACGATAACCCAATTGCAGCAGAGCGATGGTTGGCCTTGCCAGCAAGTCTCAGTAAAACCCTTCCTGCCAGTGGCGAACTGCGTTTTCCTTTGGGCGTACGACGCGCCGATTTTACCACTGAAAACTTTAGTCAAACCCTTGAAGTTATTGGTGGTGCGGGTAGTCGTTGGTTAATACCTGTAAGCGCTTCTGCCCCCAAACTCAATTCTTTGTGGATAGGCACAGTAACGATAAACCAAGTTTCGCAGGTGCAGAATTACAAGCACGATTGCGATATTGCTGCCTATCAAGAAATATCCTCTGTGTTAGTAGACGGTGTACCCGTTACCACTACTACAAATATACCGGCCCAAACTTATGCTTTGTGTGTCGATGATAATCGACTACCCATAACAAAAGATGCCGGCAACGTATTAACGCCGGTTGCCGCTGAATTTTCGTTTCGCATTATTATGCATCGCGACGGCACACAAGTGCGCTTACTTAAAGATGTGATTCAAATGCGTAAAAAAAATCTTGATGGCACTGTGGGTGATTACGTTTTACTTACCGATGACTCACTCATAGCCGACTATACCGGCATAGTTTTACGAGATGGCGAAGCCGTTGGTAAACGTGTTAGCACCATGGCCTATGATTTTGGTTTGGATGATTCAGGCACAGAAATCACCAGTATGGGCATGGAAGGGGGCGGCTCGTTAGATACCCATGTAACTTTTCAGCTGAATTTAGCTGCCACAGCGCCAACAAACCCTTTTGGTCATATTTATCATGCTCAGCATGGTAAAAAAACCATAGATGGCCAAGTGGTATCAAGAGCTTATGCCGTGAACCGAAAAATGGAATTTACATTTGAGACTATCGAAAATGGACTCGGTGCAGGCTATGACGCTAAAGGTGGAACTTATAGAGAAGTGGTTGATGGGTTACACAAATTACCCATTATTGCTGCAGGCACCTTTACGCTGCGACACGCCGCTCAAATTGATAAATTGAACCAATAAGGCATCAACCAATGAAAACTATACAACCACATAAAACCAATAATTGGTGCCTAAAGTTAGTTTGGGTATTGCTCATTATTTTTGCATCGATACAAAATAGTATGGCGCAATGGCCAGTGCAATTTGGTGGCGACGGTGATGAAGAAATTATCGACATGGCAGTAGACAGCAATGGCAATATTATTGTTGTCGGCATGTTTGACACCAAAAACTACTTTCCTCTAGGCACTGATGCTAAGTCACTCATTATAGAATCAGCTGGCGGCAAAGATATTTTCGTTGCCTCTTATAACAGTGGCGGTAATGTCAATTGGGTCAGAACAGTCGGCGGCACGGGCGACGATACGGTCAGCTCAGTAGCCGTTGATCATGAAAATGCTATTTATATTAACGGTAATATTGGCTCTGGCGCTGCAACTTTTGGTAACGACAGAGAAACGAGTCTTAGTGTTAATACCGGTTTTACAGGTAAATTTTTTGCTGGCGGAACAAAAGATTGGGCAAAAACCACAACTTATTCTCATTATACTGCACAAAATGATGTTGATTTAGCCTCGTACACAACCACCACTATTAATGCACAACAACAAGAAGAGTTTGCCAGTGGTCTCTTTAGTGGAAAAACAGCAGTCGCAAAGTCATGGAAAGGATATTTCAACGGTATTGATGCTGATGGACTAAGTTCAACAACATACATGATTGAAGGCGGAGATGGAGAGTTGGAATATAGACAAGAAGTGAGCCGAATAGCAGCATCATCGGCGACTGAGGTTTATGTGTTGGGTGTTATTGCTGGTATTGGAAATACTGGAGGCTCATGGTGTGGTACCAATATAGCAAGTGGTGGTGTTTATCCTTATGAGTCGTGGGTATTTGTCTCAAAATACCAAGAAATTAATGGCGTATGGACATGCCAGTGGTTAACACAAGTCGACGATATTCAATATAGAGGCGACATCGTTACCGATATTGAAGGCGACGTATATTATAGCGCTGCTGGCTTAGTCAAACGCTTAGATGGTGGAAGCGGTACTGAAAGTATTTTAGGTGAAGTAGACGACCGTTCGTTATTTACTAAACCTTCGGCTTATACCGTTAGGTACATGGACCATCTTAGTACAGACTTAGGTGGGTTGGCAGTTGATGACGAACAGAACGTTTATATTTCAGGTGCCTATGTTGGCGCACCAATTTTTACCGATCTTGACGAAGCGAAACAATTAAGAGCAGTAACAACACCGTCTTTATTTGTCGCCAAACTGTCGGCAAATGAGAGAAGTGCTGACCCTTTCGGCTGGAAATGGGCAACCACAACTACAACAATTAACGACGAAGAAGACTACATTGCACAAAAAAACGCACGCATTGGGTTAAGCGCCACTGGCAATACTGTATTTGTGGCAGGTTCTACTTCGGGTCGAGAGCGTTTTAATGACAGTGTTGTTGAGCCAAAAGATCGTCAGGTTCTTAGCTTTGATGGCATTGATGATGCTCTGATAATACCATCGGCAGAAACCGAAAGCATTCTCTCTCCTACCGTAGAATTTAGTTTTGCCTTGCGTTTTGGCAACTTAGCTGAATTTCCTCAAGCGCTAATTAGTGATAATGATCCATCGGGCCAAGTATCCGATGCTAACCGCTTCAGCTTGGTGATGGAGTCGCCTACTGAGTTGGTTTTAAACAATTCAGGCGTTACTGGGGATAAACGTTTAATACTTGCATCGCCACTTAATGATGGTAAAACGCACACTTTACGATTTAATTATCAAGCCAGAGCCGGTGAAAATGGTGCTGATATAACGGTTTGGCTTGATGGTGTTCAGCAAGATACTGGTTGGTATAGTTCTTGTCCTGGCAATTGTTTATTTTATGCCGCAAAGTTGTTTTCTTTGGGCTCTCCTGGTGTGTTAGTGGGTACTCATTATTTTAAAGGTACGCTTGAGTCGTTTTCTTTAAATACATTTCCTGTGAACACCTATCCGGACTGTCCCGGCAACACATGTATAAATGGAGAATGGGATTTCACAAGCTCTGCAGAAAATGGCGATATTAGTGATGTAATAGGCAATAACGATATCCTATTAGCAGATCTAAACGCGGCGCAAACACCTTCAATTGGTATTAATACAGACACTGCCCTTAGCTTTGATGGTATTGATAATGTTATTTCAATGCCAATTCCTTATGACACGGTTACACAACAAATACCCGTTTATGAACTTGGTTTTAAAGTATGGTTTGCTGATAATGCCGACGCGTCTTATCCGCAAGTGTTAATGAGTGATAACACCAGATTTCATTTAATTATGGAATCGCCAACCTTGATAACCCTCATTGAAAATCGTGCAGAAAATACCGAGGGCGCATTTAAATTCAAATTAAATTCGCCGCTACAAAGTGGTCAATGGCATACCATTAAAATTAATCGAGCGCTTGAAATATATGGTGATTTTGACAATGCCGTTAGAGCAACAGTTTGGGTCGATGGTGGGCAAATTTATCGTGAAACTAACACCAGTGAATGGTTATATGAATTTGGAGGCATTGAATACAGTGGCTTTGCCGCAAAAACTCTGTTTTTTGGACAAACGAGTAGCACAATAGCAGGGTACACCAATCTAAAACCTTTCAACGGTTATGTTGATGAACTCTATATAAACGCTGAAGTATATTCGTTAGATGCACTACAACTTGCCGATCCAGATGGTCCTGAATATTCACAGGGGCCACTTACCCCAAGTGATTTAAGCCTCAAAGGTTTATGGGAGTTTAATACACCACTAACCAATAGTGTAATTCCCAATTCCGCAAGCTCAGGCACAATGATGGATATTGATATTAGCGGTTTAAGCGCGGCAGAACTTCCTAGCCAAATCATCAATAAATACGATGATCCTCGCGATGGCTATATCTCATTATTAGATGCTGTGTCAGGCTCGTGGTTAATACCGCAAAGCTGGGAAATTGGTGAAGCAATAGCCTTGCCTGATGGAGCATTGCCATTACAACCCGATATTAAAATTGATGGCCAATTAGCTTCCGACTACTCCAGTTACCTATACTGGAGTCCTTCAGAAGGGAAACTATACGTCATTGGTGAAGCACCGGGTATTGTTACAATTGAATGGAAAGTCAGTTCAGATACACAAAATGAAACTAGAGTCACAACGTTAGGCTCGCCAGTTCAAACCAATAAAAATGTACAAACACACGTTGCGGGAACTTCTGTTCTGCTTGAACCTGCAGTAAATAATACAGCGCAACGTTTGGTATTTAGTGGTGTTGTGTATCCAGCAAACTCGAATGATTTAGTGAGTGCGGGTATTCAGGGCAAGGTTTTCAATCGAGCTTCTGTAACGGCAAGTCAGTCTGACTATGTTACCTTGCAATACACAGTTACACCGGAAGGTGAAGCGCCTAATGCACAGCTTCAAGCGTCAGTATTTCAAATCGTTTATACCAAAGACTGGCACGATCCAAGTTTTGACCTTCAGACCGCAGCCGGTAGTTGTGTTATTGGGCAGCCAATAACAGACGATAGGCATAATCTATTGAGCAGTCGCAATGGTCATGTGGTTAATAGTCTTTCTCGCTATGACGGTACCATTCATACAGCAGGCATTGGCCCCATTATACCGGTTAATAAACGTGCCTCTGATGAAATTGACGATTACCTTGGTGTCGTTTGGTATACCGCCAACGATTTTGGACAATATTGGGGCGATACCCCCGCGCAATATAATTGTGCTTGGCCAGAAAATCCTAACAAAATAGTGATTGCGAGCCAACAAGGTTTCGAGCTACTGCCAAATATGAGCAATCCTGTTATTTATCGCCAAAATGACCCTGAGCTAGCCGGTTATAACCCAAACGAAGAGCATGCATTATTTGAAAACGAAAGAGTTTACGCCTTACGCAATGATTTGAATGTAGTGCTTCAAGCAGCAAATTCAGCACAAGGCTCTGATCCTTACGTATTGATAAAATATCAAGACTCAATAGCTGACAATCAATGGGCGTTTGAAGTATTAGCCATTGCAGCAAGTACTAATAACAGACCTTTTAGCCCAATTGATGGCAGTGAACTTTATCGTCAAACTGCCGGCTTATTGTTACAACTGCCACAACCGATGACCCGTATGGCGGTTTGTGAAGAAAATGCAATTACCGTAGATGAATCTACAGCGGCTTGGCAAGATAAAGACGATTTTACCTGGGCAAGAGCCGCAGGTGATGTCACTTTACAATATTACTATCCATTGCAAGGCGGTTTTGATTACGATCTAGATGCCGATGGGTTTCAAGATTTAGAAATAGGTACCTGTATACCTTGGTTAAATAGATTAAACAATAACACCGCTGACTCACCTCCGGTAAATGTTGAATACAGTTTTGAATGGCCAGCATCTGTACCGGTGTTGCAACCGGGTGCCACATTATTCAAACCGAATGGCGAAGTGCCTTGCTCAAATGGCGCCGAGGCTGAAAAAGCATGCTATTTACCCACCATTGACGGCCAAGCTGCCGCACAAATTATTTACGATGAAAGTGTGGAAACAGGTAACGGGCAAGTTGCCGATGCCTTGGTTAAGTTGATGGACCCTTTAAGTGCGCGTAGCGTCGATTTAGAAGAATTAGACGCTACTATTGGCACCTTAAGTCAGCAAGGAAAACTGTTTTTCATCGATCTACCTTTTGTGCTCCGTTCTCGCTTAAGTTATGACAAAATCAATAAACAATTAAGTTTCAAAGGCACGGTTGATTTCCCCTTGTTTGGTGACCCGCACTTACTACCGAACATTATGACAAACAAAGAAAAACAACAAATTTTAGCGCTAAGCATCAACACGCCATTTCAAGACGCAGTAAAGGCCCTATATAACTTAACGCGTAATCCTAATCAACTTGATTTGGTTGCTAACGATGGTGAAGGTGGTGGCTCAGATGGCATACCAGATATTGCCTACTTAATTGGTTTGCAGCCCAAATATTTAGGTAAAGGTATTGATGAAGATGGTGACGGGCTCGCTGACAACTTTGTAGATTTAAACCCTATTAATCAAAAAGATGATCGCTTAGACGACAGTGAATTTAGTTTACCCGGGGGGCAGTTTTTAGCGAGTGCAGTTGACCATACCATAGCAGAGCCACAAGCTATGCTAGGATCTCGTATGGCACTTACAGCTGGCCGCCCAGCTGGCGAAGGCTATGTAACCGTTGTATTTAATAACGACCCTAGTTTAAGTTTACCCATTGAATTAGAAGTTATAAATTTGAGTGCTGATTATGGCGTGTACCAAGGTAATATATGGGTTGTGCCATCAGATAATATTTTTGAAGAAGCATTAACCTTGCGCCATACAGGCGATTTTGCAGGTGATCCTGATGAGATTTCTTTCAATTGGTATTATCAACCGGATACCAGTGGTCAACCTTTTGCACCGCTTAATGCAGATTTCGGCCCTGATAATTCTGGAGACTGGGACTTACTCACGCCAGATTCAGGTCTTGGCGCACTGGATATTACTATTCAAGGTCCCGGTTTATTAACCCTGAGTGATAATTGGTTTATTACCCATTATACCGGTTTACCTATTCGAGATAATGCCACGGTTCCTAGTCCGTGGGCAGGTGACCCAACGCAACCACCCAATGCACCCAAAGCAATGTTAGCCATGGGCTGGATAAAACGGGTTATTGCCGGCTTGAATCCATTTGATCAGCGGGTTAATAATTTCCGCACCGATGAAATTAGTACCTTAAGCAGTATGATAGCCCAAGCAGGCAAACCGTATTCAGGTCCTATTCCCTTTAATCCTGACCCAGATGTTGTCAATGCTGTCGGTATTATTGAAGCGTACCAAACAATATTAGAGCGCGGTAAAGACTTAAGTATTCGTTCTGGTTTCGATGATATTGCGGCGAATACGCAGTTGTTGAATGCTTCAACCCGCATTGCTGACTTATATATGCTGCTAGGTAATGAAGCTTATGCTGATGCGCAAGACCCAACTATTGGTTTTGATACCAGCAGCACTGTTGGCAGCTTAGCGTCTTCAATATTTACCTTTCAAAATCAGTTGGTATCGCCGTTAGAAGAAGAACTAGTATTATTGCGTGGTCGTGATGACAGCCGCGCTGGTGTTGCAGGAGCTCCTGTTAATAACCGCTTGTTTTGGAACTTTACTCAAGGCAGTGGCGAAGTTGCTTATGTACAAAGTTACCGAATTACTGATCAGAACGCCGATGGATTCATTAATGAGACCGATGCCAGCATACTTTATCCGCAAGGGCATGGTGATGCTTGGGGCCATTACTTAACCTCGGTTAAAACGAGATACGATCTATTACAAGAGCCGAATTACACTTGGACACCACGCACTGAGTCAGTAACGATTGGTGGCGCGCCCATTGAAATTGACTACTTAGATGAGCGGAAATTTGCCGGTGCAGCAGCAGCTAAAGCACGCGCGGGTGCTGAAATAGTGAACTTAAGTTATCGTGAAAAATATGTCGAAGCGCCTTCAGGTCAATGGCAAGGTTATAAAGATACCGACCGAGAACGTGCTTGGGGTTTAGACGGTTGGGCACGACGTTCTGGACAAGGGGCTTATTTTGATTGGCTTACTGCCAACGCCATACTCCCTTCACAAGACCCTAATCCCGACAATGAGGGAATTGAAAAAATTGACCGCACAACCGTGGTTGAGTTAGCCCAAATAATTTCGGGTTTCAATTCAATTCAAGCACAAGTTGATAAAGCTGACGCTGGTTTAAATCCTTTAGGTTTAGCCAAAGGAGTGGTGCCATTCGATATCGACCCTAGCTTCTTGCAAGTAAGTTCAGCAGTACAAGGCCAGAATCATTTTGACCAAATTGCCAGTCGTGCTCAAAAGGCATTGGATAACGCCCTAGTCGTTTTTGATCACGCCAGTCAACAAACGCAGTCGCTACGAAACGTGCAAGATGATGTTGATAAATTAACCTCACTGGTAAGTGAACAAGAACGAGGCTTTAAAAACCAATTAATTGAAATATTCGGTTATCCGTATGCGGGTGATATGGGCGGAGGAAAAACCTACCCGTCTGATTACGATGGGCCAGACATTCTTCATTATCAGTATGTTAGTTCTGAGTTATCGGGTAATTTACTGCCAAATGCTGAATTTACAACTTTCTTCTCTCCCATGACATTTGGTACTGAAAATAGCTTTATATTTGACGCAGACTCCCTAAATAATGCATACACTAATGTCGATGCTGGAGCAATATTAGAGGTTAACTTTCCTATTGTAACGGGAGCAGACTGGGACTTTATCGCTCCTGTAGCTTGGGGTAAGCGACGGGCACCGGGGCAATTACAAGTAGCCGTGTCAGATTTGCTTCAATCTCAGGCCAATTTAAAGCGAGCTTTAAAGCGACATGAAAACTTATTATTAGATTTAGAAGCCGCTGTAGATTTGGTGGAAGCGGAATACAACACGGCGGCTGAAACAATTACCGTATTACAAAACCAACAGAATTTATCTGATGATTTAGAATCTGCAATTGGGCTTGCAAGAGCTGTACAGCTCTCTGGGCGAACGGCAGCTAAAGTAGGTGAAGAAATCGGTGAAGCAGTTAAAGAATGCTTTCCAAAAGCAGTTGGATTCTCAGTTGACGCTACTTCCGTTCCTAGATGTACTGCTTTGGCTGGTATAGGTGTAGCGGCAAACGTTCTCGGCTTCGCAGCTGCAGATAATGCTGAGATTGCAGAGCTAGATTTAGAACTCCGTAAAGAAGCAGCTGAACTGCAAGCGGGTATTGAACTGATTTCAAATACAACCAATGTTGAGTTGTTAGCGCGGATAAAAGCACTTGAAAATCTTTGGCGCGAAGAAGCTGTACTTCGATTGGAGCTTTTTACTCAAAGTGAAGTGGTCAATCAGACTCAAGGTCGCTATTTCGCAAAACTGGCTGAGGGTGAACGCTTAATTGAAGAACGTAGGGCATTTCGTATAGCCGCTGCCGGAGATACTCAGCAATATCGTTACCGAGATATGACCTTCCGTATTTTCCGCAACGATGCTTTAGCGAAATATAGAGCGCAGTTCGACTTAGCTGCTCGTTATGTGTATTTAGCAGCTGCAGCTTACGATTATGAAACTAACTTATTGGGTAATGAATCTGGATCGGGTCGTGACTTTCTTGCTGATATTGTGCGTCAGCGCAGTTTAGGGCAGGTGATTAACGGTGTACCTATTGCTGGAACACCTGGCCTAGCCGATGTATTGGCGCGTCTCACTCAGAATTTTGATGTCTATCGAGGTCAGTTAGGGTTCAACAACCCCCAAGTTGAAGACAATCGCTTTTCGCTTCGCAAAGAGCTCTTCAGGCTGGCGGGAAATGACGACGCGTGGAGTAAAACTTTAGAAGAGGCTCGTGTCGCTAACCTTTGGGATATACCTGAATTTAAACGTTATGCGCGCCCGTTCACGGTAGAAAGTGCGGGTGAGCAGCCGGGCTTAGTGATCAGGTTTCCAACAACAGTGACCTTCGGTTTAAACTTTTTTGGCCATCAACTCGGTGGAGGAGATAGTGCTTACGACCCCACTAATTTTGCCACTAAAGTTAGGGCAGTAGGCGCTTGGTTTGAAGGTTATGACGGCGCCGCATTGTCTAATACGCCACGGGTTTATTTAATACCTGTAGGTATGGATGTATTACGTTCGCCCTCAGGGGATGACTTTAAAACCAGAGAATGGCATGTTGTTGACCAAAAACTGCCTGCACCTTTTCCATTAGGCGCTTCAGATTTATCTAATCCTGAGTGGATACCTGCCAATGATTCATTAAGCGATACTTATGGCGATATCCGTCGTATGTCGAGCTTTCGTGCCTATCATGACAGCGGTGAATATGTTCCGTCACAATCGATCAGTGATTCTCGTTTGGTTGGACGATCGGTGTGGAATACCGAATGGATGCTGATTATTCCTGGTGGCACTTTGCAGAATGACTCAGACGAAGGACTAAATCGCTTTATTCACGGGCAATTAACACCCGATGGCGTTAGTCGCGATGGTTCTGGTATTACAGATATTCTTTTACACTTTCAAACCTACGGTTATTCAGGGAATTAAGGCGATGACAATGAAACAAATTAACGTGTTCACATTGACAAAATGTTTAATGGTTTGTCTATTGTTGCAAACGAACTTCACCCAAGCGGAGATACCTGAACCTGACAATTTATTTTACGGTTCTATTTCTCTCGATAGTCTATTGTTAACGTCGGCTGATATTCATGTCACTATTGTGGTTAAAAATAACGGTGAAGAAATAGCAAGTTATCGTTTGGGGGATAATCCCATTATTGAAAACCGTTATGTATTGAATATTCTGATAGATTCGTTAAATGCGCGAACTGACAAAGTTGCACGCATTGGTGATACGTTGACTTTACATTACCATTCAGGAGATCTCGTCAGCGAAGTAGGAGAAATAGTGATTGAGGAGCAAGGAGTAGCAACTGAATTTAACATAGCATTGCTCTCTTCTGATCTTCATGAGGAGGATGATTTAACTGCTAACGACTCTGATGGTGATGGTATACCTGATGAGGTTGAATTAGCAAACGGATTAAACCCATTTGATGCTTCGGATGCACTTCTAGATAGTGACGGTGATGGTATAGATAATTTAAGTGAATTCTTAGCCGGAACTGATATTCAAAAGGATGAACAGCCACCTTTAGTTATTGCGCCAGGGACACTTGTTGTTTCAGCAACAGGATTATATACCCCGATAAATTTAGGTGTTTCGGCTGCTTTTGATCAAAAAGATGGTGAATTGACCCCATTGCCCGATGGCAATGGATTTTATGCGCCGGGTAAATATACCGTAACTTGGACTTCGTCAGATGCTGAGGGCAATCAAGGAATCGATACACAAATTTTAATGGTAAATCCCTTAGTTAACTTTTATGCAAATAAATTGGTCGCGGAAGGTGAGCGAGTTAACGTAACAGTAGAATTAAACGGTTATGCTGCGAAATACCCTGTAACCATACCTTTTGTGGTCACAGGCACTGCTGAGGCAAATGGAATTGACTATACGTTAATAGAAAGTCAAATTGAGATTGATAGTGGTTTGGTTGGTAGTACTGAATTATTGGTGGTTGACGATATGATATCGGGGGAAAATATTGAGTCTATTATTTTCACTATGGGTACACCAATCAATGCTGTTGTTGGCAATAAAAATACTTTTGTTGCCAGTATCACCGAAGAAAACATTGTCCCTCGTGTCAAACTGGTTGTTGAACAAGATAATAAAAAGACAAATATTGTTGTTATCGGTATGGGAAATATTAACGTTACAGCGGTAGTAGAAGACCCAAATATACAAGATACCCATAGTTATGATTGGTCGTTAAGTGATAGCAACTTAGTAGATGTTGATGGAGATACACTTAATTCTATTTTAGCTGTCGATTCCACTGCCCTGACAGCTGGAATATATAAAATTTCATTGCTGGTAACTGACAGTGAAGGAAATAATACTAACGTTGAACATTATATTGAACTTCTACAGGAAGCGCCTTTATTAACAGACGTTGACAGTGACGGAGATGGGGTTGCTGATAATATTGAAGGTTTTCACGATAGTGATGGCGATGGTATTGCACAATATATGGATGCAATAGCACAAATACATTTAATGCGAGCGAATTCACAAGTGAGTAATGCTTATATAATGGAAACTGAGATAGGCTTACAGATTTCATTAAATGAGGTTTCCTTGAATGTTGGAAATAGTTCGCCTTCGATATCGATGGCGGAGCTGCAAACTGTTTTTCCTAACTTACAAGAAGAAAGTAGAGTTTTTAATGGTGGTATTTTTGACTTTCGTGTCTCAGGTATTTCTGAATCAGGTGCTTCAATAAAAATTATTATCCCTCAATTAGCAGCCATTCCTGATGAGGCTATTTATACTAAATTACATATCGAGGATTTAAGCTGGCATCAATTTGTAGAAGATAATAAAAATATATTATATTCAGCGCCCGGAGCTATGGGCTTCTGTCCTGCGTCAAATGACAGCTCTTATGTAGAAGGTTTAGTTGCAGGGTATTGGTGTGTAATGCTTGAGATAGAAGACGGTGGAGTGAATGATGCTGATGGCAAAGCAAACAAAACAGTTGTTGACCCCGGTGGCGTACAATCACCGATTGTTACCGAGGCACCACCTCCAACACCTGAGCCGTCAATTCCAATAGAATCTAGTAAAAGTAGCAGCGGTGGTAGTTTTGACTTTGGTCTATTGTTTCTACTTGCTCTGTTTTTTACTTGTAATCGTCGTATTTTATTCAGATCAAAGGTTGTGATCTGATAAATTGCTCTGTATTTATAATTAGGGCTTCTAATGGTCGTAAATAGTCTGTTTTCAATTGGATAGGCTATTTATCTCTTATTTTTTAAGAGAATATTAACTTTTTATAAAAATGGTTTTTCTACTAAAAAAGTTTGTGTCATTTAAAATTTATACAATAAGAAATGTATTTCTTCTTGAATAATTAGGTTGCTATATTAATTTTATATTGCGCTCAGGGGGCGATTACGCCTTAGACTTAATACTCTATATTGATTCA
Source organism: Colwellia sp. BRX8-9 (assembly GCF_014077245.1). Lineage (NCBI taxonomy): Bacteria > Pseudomonadati > Pseudomonadota > Gammaproteobacteria > Alteromonadales > Colwelliaceae > Colwellia > Colwellia sp. BRX8-9. The sequence goes on along the minus strand of NZ_JACGVN010000030.1, from coordinate 31,695 downwards.
AAACTTAAATAATTCCAATGTCTGCTTTGGGGATTTGAGATCTAACGCCATGCAAAAGTTTTAGTCATAATTTTAGTTGTGAATGGATGTGAATTTAAGTGAAAAAGGAAGCTTTAGGATCTATGAACTACCGTTTTTAAATCAAAAGCTAACTTCCGCTTTTGGCTAATCAGTGACCTTAAGAACAAACCAGAGTTAATGTCAGGAATGCGCACCAAGTTGTCATAAAATCTAAGGTGCTAACTAACTCTAATTAAGGTTAGTCGAATGTCCGCTTTCAGTCTTTTCAATTAAACCTGAATATTAATCCCCCAAGCTTCAAGATGAAAATTTTGAATGATTTCATTATCTGATGTAGGGCTGCTTTGTCGGATCTGCTGCCGTTATAATATTCAAAAAACACATAAACATTATTGCGCTTTGTGCTCTAAATTGAGAAAGAAAACTAATATATTTAAAGAGTCGAAGGGAAAATATAAATAATGGTGAGTCGCGCCTCTCCACGAATCGCAACAGCATAATAGATAATCGCCAAGATGACGCACGTTAATAGACATTATAGGGCGTTGATAAACTATTAATATACCTATCGATAGAAAAAAAGCCAATTGCACTATGCATTACATAGATTCTTAATATTAAAGTCCTCCTCTTATAGTTTAAGAGCAACCGTTTGGTTAATAATCTTTAACCGACTAAGTAAAATGTATTGTTAACAAATAGTTAAAATATTATTCCAAAACAATAATTATGTCCAAATAAATATAATTTTTAAATATTATGCTATAAATATAATACGTTACGGATAAATTGTTAGACACCACCTGTCCAACAACTCCTTTATAGTTTATAAAAACTGATATTAAAGGCATAAGGATGTATGGCTGAAGTAAAGCTTGCAGAGAGAATTACTGAAATTATAGGCATGCTAAATAATGGTGAATCCGTTAATATCAAGCAACTTGCCGAGAAATTTGAAACTTCTGAACGCACAATCCAAAGAGATATAACTGAACGTTTGCGTTTTCTTTCCCTTATCAAATCTGATAAAGGGTGGAGGATGGATACCCAATCTATAGGTAAGCTCAGCCAAAAAGTCATTCAGAATTTTGCGGCGATTAGTGGCATTAGAGACTTATACCCTTCATTAGATGATGACTTTTTAAAGTCATTAATGAGTCTAGAACACGAGTCGGCATTTTTAATAAAACCACATAATTATGAGTCGCTATCAAATCAATTTTCAAAACAACTATTTTCTAAATTAGAAGCAGCAATAACTCGTAAAGAACGCATTCACTTTTACTACAAAGCCAAAGATTATCAAAATATCCAACCGTACAAGTTAGTAAACTATAAAGGTATTTGGTATTTAGCGGCTGTAGACAATGGCAAGTTAAAAACGTTTCATGCTAACCAAATAGGGAGTGTCTGGCAGACCAAAGAATTATTTGAGTATGACTTAGAAGTTGAAAAACAAATTAACAATGAAGAAAGTATTTGGTTTAGTAAAAATAAACAGGAAGTAGTACTGAAAGTTGATGCGGATATTTCAAGTTACTTTCAAAGACGGCAATTAATACCTGAACAAGAAATAACAAAAACATGTGATGACGGCAGTTTAATAGTAACCACAATGGTTGCTGATGATATGCAAATATTACCTATTATTAAATACTGGATTCCACATGTAAAAATTATTTCTCCATCAAGTTTAGACGATACATTACGAAAAGAACTTAAAGGATATATGTATTAGGTACATATAAATAACTTATTTGATTACAACACTGGAAGATAAAAATGATAGTGAGTAAAGATATGGAAAAATTTAATGTTGCCGTAGTAGCAACAATGAGTTCGGGAAAGTCGACAACGCTTAACGCTATGCTCGGCATCCCATTACTTCCATCAATGAATGAAGCGTGTACTGCAACGATTTATAAAATAGAGGACGTCGATGGTTTAGTTGATTTTCAAGCTAGGTATATCACCCACGATAATAATGAATCGGATTGGGAAAATATTACCACTAAAGACAATAAGCTTATAGAGTGGAACAACTCTGGCTTTCAATTTATTGAAATTAGAGGTGACTTTCCTCATATAGATAATCATAAAAGTATTATTTCTTTTATTGATACTCCAGGTCCAAATAACTCCTCTGATAAGTCACACTCCGACATAACGCATGACATTATATCTACTAGCAAATTTGGGTTCATACTATGTATTATGAACGCATCTCAGTTTGGGGTCGATGATGAAAGAATTTTATTAGAAAACCTACTTGAAGATTTAAAGAAAAAAGGCACCAAAACTAAGATTGTTTTTGCGGTTAATAAAATTGATCAGCTTGATATGGAAACAGAGAAACCACATGAACTGATCAAAAAAATAAAACGATACCTCACTAATATAGGTTATTTCAGACCTACAGTAGTACCAATTATGAGCCTACTTTCTCTTGAGATAAGAGAAGTTATAGAAGCGCACAAAAATAAAGCAGAACTTACATTTTCAAGCAGAAAACAAAAGCAAATTTTAAGAAATATTGAATATTTATCTGAGTTTTCTGAAGAGTACAGAGCGGCGAGTATCAATAGTCCTTCCCAAAAAAAATATCTAGACAATGCAATAAATCAAGCTAGACATTTAAATAAATCTGAGACGGTCATTTTAGCTAATAATGATGTATCAATAGGGAAGTTAATTGAAGCAGACATCGTGACAGGTATTCCATTGCTTGAAGAAATGCTAGAAATAGAGTTATTAAAACATAATAGCGGTAATACCAAAGTGGCGACGGGCACTAAAAAGCTTAAAAAGCTTAAAAAGCCGAAGGTTAAAAGAAAGAAAAGATTAAAGCCAACAAGAAACAAAAAAAACAAAAAGAAAAACAAATAAGGATATAACATGAAATCATTAAAAGTAGAGCTAACTTACAACCCGTACACCGTAAAATCTGAATTTATAATTAATGGTAAAGACATTAAAGAAGGTCCTTTAGTTGATCTGACACTAAATAAAAGATTACAACAGTGGGTAGACAAGCTTTTAGAAGCCTTATCACACACATATAACACAAAAGAAATTGACTTAGTTTTCAATGGCACGCTATTGGATTCTGAAGACGTCAAAGATGCTGTATTCATCTATAACAAGAAGTCAGCTGGTATTATAAATATAAGTTATAACACAACGGACGAGACTGTTGATGATAAGGTAACGGAACTGAAAGCCTTGTACAAAGAAGCCAAAGAAGGACCTTTTGACGAGTTTCGCACAGAAGAAATGGAAATTAATTTTAATACTTCTCTCGCGCCTGAGTTTGAAGTTAATGTTATTGCCACTATGTCGTCTGGCAAATCAACAGTCATTAACGCTATGTTAGGTAAAGAGTTAATGCCCGCTAAAAATGAAGCTTGTACCGCGACTATCGCAAAGATTTCAGACCGCGATGATATGAAAAGCTTTAGAGCAAAACGTATTGACCATCAACAAGACATGATTGATGATTGGCAGGACGCTGATGCAAAATTGATGGAGAAATGGAATGAAGATGCAAATACATCCGTAATTGAAATCGAAGGTAATATTCCCGCAATTAGTGAAAAAGAAAGTATTCGTTTAGTTTTAGTTGATACTCCCGGTCCAAATAACTCAAGAGATTCAGAGCATAGAAAAGCGACTACAAGCGCAATATCAGCCAAAAATATGTCAATGGTTTTATATGTTCTCAACGCAACTCAATTAAGCACTGATGACGATAAAGGCTTACTGAACTTAATTAGAGATGCCATGATGGCGGGAGGTAGAGAAGCACAAGATCGTTTTATCTTTATTGCGAATAAAATAGATAACTTTGATCCTGAAAAAGGTGAGTCTGTCCAAAATGCTCTTAAGAATGTTCGAGAGTATTTACAATATAATGGAATTGCAAACCCAATAGTAATTCCCGCGTCTGCTGAATTAACCAAGTTAATCCGTGTTGCTGAATTTGAAGGAAAAGATTCACTGACACGTAGTCAAAAAGGTAACCTAAATAATTTCACTGAATTGTTCATTGAAGAACCTGAAATGAATATGTTAGAGCATGTTAAAAGTGCTATTAGTAAAAGTACTTACAATAAAATTAATGATAAGTTACAAGCGGCGAAAAACAGCAAAAATGAAGCTAAACAAGCTGAGATTTTGAGTGGGATCCCTATTGTTGAAACTTTACTTGATAACTTTATTGCAAAACATGCAATACCTGCAAAATTAAAAGACGCTGTTGATTCTTTTTCTGGTGTTATGGCTAAAGCCGAAAGCATGAAAAAGTTGGATGCCTTAATTGAGAAAGATACTGCAGAAATGAATAATATTGCAGAGCGTCTTGAGAACTTTTCACAGGAAAAATCGAATATTCAACAAGCTAAAGAGTTCAGAGATAGAATTAAAACAGCTAAATATCAACTTTCTAAAGACTCTAAAAAGTCCAGAATGCATGTTGATAATAAAATAAATGATTTGTTAGATGAACTGCAAAGTAAATTTGATAATGAAATTAGACCCTCTGAAGCAAAAATGGTATTTAAAAAAGCAGAAAGGGATTGTGAGTACCTTTTTGACACAATTGAAAGCATCTTAACCGAAGATCTAGAAAAAGAGCAGATGTCCACGCTTAATCAATTTAGAGATGACTATCAAAAACACATTGCAGAGCTACTTGAAAAAACCTTTCCGAGTAATGATGATTTCGCTCTAAAGGATTTTCAATCGTCTTCGATGGCAATGCCTGATACAACAAGCTTACTTAAAGAAGCGACATATGAAAAAAGAACCCAAGTATGCGTAGGTACAGAAAGACATGGTTTCTTATGGTTAAAAAAACGAGATGTATACGAAACAAAGACTGAAGAACTTGTTGATATGTCAGGACCATGGAATGAATTGGAAGTATCAATTAGAGAACACAAACAAAAAGAGATCACATCGTTCTCTAAAGTAGCTGAAAACAACTTTGAAGAAGCCAAAATACTTTTGTTGAAGCAAATGGATGCAATAGACAATAAAATGGATGAAATGCTTAAGACTATTAAAAGTGCGGCATCAGACAAACAACAAAAAGAAAAAATTCTAGCCGAAAATAAAGCGAAGCAAGACTGGTATAAAAACTTTATGTCTAAACTCGACGCAATTTTAGCATTATAAGGAGTCACAGTATGCAATCTAATCTACGATTAAAAACAGCGATTGAAAATGCAGATTTAATAAGTGCTAGGGCCATTATTCTTGCCTCATTTAGGACTGCACGTAACGAAAAAAACTACCAATTTATCGAATGGGTAAATGAAGCCAAATTGCTATTTCAACAAAAAGACATGCGATTTTTTGATGAAGATGATGACGTTACTGAGTTCACTCATAGTAATGAGCAGTGGGATGAAGAATTATGGAAAACCTTGCGTGTAGAAGTTGAATATAATTTTTCTCAAAAAAAATTAGATGCACTAGTTGCGGTTATGGACCATTTGAGAAAAAGTGGTCATCCTGATTTTCAAGTAAAAACCGTATCTGTTCATCAATCTAAAGCAAACTCACCCCAAGAAACAAAATCGGCAACACCAACTCAATTAAAAACTGGTGTTGTAGCGGGGGCTGCCGTCGGCTTTGCTATTGGAATGTTCATAGGGCGACCAATAATAGGTAGTGTTGTTGGCGCTGCTATTGGTGGTGGAATAGGCAATTCGTTAAACGGAAGTAAGGAATAAATAATGAATGATATGCAAGAGTTTAACGAATCTAAAAATGATGAAAAATTGCAACTTGCTTTACTGGAAGTTGATCAAATAGTATTAAAAGGATATTTAAATCAAATAGAAAAATTTGAACTTTTGCCTATTCAATCAGAATTAGGTGATGCAGTTAATAATATTAGATTAAATAAACTAACTCGAATTGTTTATGATAAGAATGAAGATAATTTAGATAAGCTTGTAAATGCTTTTGGTGCTTTACACAGCTGTAATAGCTCATTGGTCATAGTTTTAAAAGGAAGGAAGCAATATACCAATATATATATAGGCACCAATAAAATTGATGATGCTGACGGTATGAATGGCTATGATGCTGGAGAAACTTTAAAGGCTGCACTGCAAGGTAACTTTCAAGGAATTGAATTTGGTGAACCATTATTTAATTCAGATGTTGAATCATTACTTGAAACGATAAACGGTGAAGACAACAATCATATTGCAAGTGTTGTAGGTGTACCCTCATTAAAAAGTGATAAAAAAGAAAGTTTCTCTCAGGGTATTGAAAAAATTATTGAAGGAATGAAAAATAGAAATTACACCGCGGTAATTCAAGCAACCCCTGTAGCCAATCAAGAGCTTGAGTCTATAGAATTAGCTTATCAAGAAGTTTATTCAACACTATCTGTGTTTGAACAAAGGCAATTAACATTATCTGTTAACGATAGCATCGCGCTAGGTAAATCAATAAGTGACGGAGTTACAAAAACACTTTCCCGTAGTACAGGTCAAACACTAACATCAACAACAGGGAGTAGCACTTCAAATACTCATTCTGAATCTAAAACCAGATCAGACTTTGATATTAAACGCGCACTGACTCAGGCTGCAAGTGGGGCTGCTACAGGGGCTATTGGGGCTGGTAGTGTTTCTGGTGGGTTAGGTGCCCCTGCTGGTGCAGCTATTGGCGCGGCGATTGGTTTTGGCACGGGGATATTTGGAGGTTCAAAAAGTAGCTCCGACAGTTCAACATCTAGTGTAAATAGCAGCGAATCTGATGCATACACAACTAATGATAGCTACTCTAACGCTACCAGTAATACACGTACTGACTCTGAAACATCGACCAGAGGTAATAGTAAATCTATTTTAGTAACCGAAAAAAATAAAACCGTATTGGCACTACTCGAGTCAATTGAGCAACAACTCAAACGTATCCAAGAGTGTAAATCTTATGGTATGTGGAGCTGGGGTGCATACTTTATTGGTGAAAATAAGGTGGATGTGAATTTAGGTGCCGATTTATATTCGGGTGTTTTACGAGGTGAGTTGTCAGGTCTTGAAAGGAACTCTATTTCAACGTGGTCAAGAAGAAAAGACGAGGTTAAATTTTCAGCATTAACTAAATACATATCTCAATTACGTCATCCTATTTTTGAAACCCCTGAATACTTTAGAACCAAGCTGCTTTCATCAGCTTCACTAATAAGTACTAAAGAAGTTGCTTTAGCAATGGGCTTGCCCAAAAAGTCTTTACCGGGAATTCCCGTTTTTGAATCAGTTGAATTTGGACGGGCAGTAACAGCATATAGAAATTCAACGACGAATAACGCTATCAAAATAGGTTCAATTTTCAATCTAGGTAGCACGGATGAAGATTTAAGCGTTAGTTTAGATGTTAACACACTAACTTCACATGCTTTTGTTACTGGTAGTACTGGTTCCGGTAAGTCAAATGCAGTTTATTCAATGCTAAATAATTTATGGCAAGAGAAAAAAATTCCTTTCCTAATTATAGAACCCGCAAAAGGTGAGTATAAACATGTATTTGGTGGTATTAAAGAAGTAAGTGTTTACGGCACAAATCCGAAGATATCTCCCTTACTTCGCATTAACCCTTTCTCTTTCCCTGATGATATACACATTACTGAACATATTGACCGCTTAATAGAAATACTCAATGCTGTTTGGCCGATGTATGCTGCTATGCCTGCCATTTTGAAAGAAGCAATAGAGTTAACTTATGAACATTTAGGCTGGGATCTTTTACACTCAACAAATAAATTTGAGTCTAATATATTTCCTGATTTTCATGATCTTCTGGAAGTACTTCCTCAAGTTATTAATCAATCAGAGTATTCCGATGAAATTAAGAGTAATTACGCAGGAGCCTTATTAACTCGTATTCGTTCTATGACTAATGGCTACTTTAAAACCATTTTTCAAAAACAAGAAATAGAAGCAAGTGAATTATTCGATAAGCCATGCATTATTGATTTATCACGGGTTGGATCGTCTGAAACTAAGTCAATGTTGATGGGGATGGTTTTTCTCAAACTACAAGAGTACCGGATGTCTACTAGCCAAGGGGCAAATTCCACATTAAAGCATATTACTGTTTTAGAAGAAGCGCACCATCTCCTTCGTAGAACAAGTTCAGAGCAAAGCCAAGAAGGTGGAAACCTGCAAGGTAAGTCTGTTGAAATGATCTCTAATGCTATAGCTGAAATGCGTACATACGGGCAAGGCTTTATTATTGCGGATCAAGCACCAGGGTTATTAGATCAATCTGTTATCCGCAATACAAATACTAAAATAATTCTTCGTTTACCTGACTGGGAAGATAGAAACTTAGTTGGGAAAGCTATCAACCTTAACGAGCAACAAATTGAAGAACTTGCTAGGTTAAGAACAGGCTGTGCAGCCATCTATCAAAATGACTGGCAAGAAGCGGTTTTATGTCAATGGGATTATTTTGATGATAGTAACCACCAAAAATTTGAACACTCAGAAAATGATAACTCGGTACCTTTTGATCTTAGAAAGAAGTGCAAAGTAGATTTGATAAAAATACTTGTTAATGGTTATTTAAGGGCAGACACTCCTGAGCAAATCAAAAAGGTTATTGAGCAAGATAATGAAAATTGTGCAATTTATTATCCTCATATTTATTTCAACTTATCGGACTCTACTCCCTTATTAAATATTATGTCTAACTTACTTAACTTAGAGTATTTACTAGACGGGTTACCTAAGAGTGATATTGATAGTTGGGTAAAAGCTTTAAGCTGTAAAGTATTTAATAGTCTAGAAAAAAACATGTTTAATAAGGTAGAAAAAAACAATTTAATTAAAATGGTTTTAGACATATTAATTATTGAAAAACCGAGCAACAAAGCAGCTTTTGAAGTACAGAAAGAAAAAGTTGAGTTAATTTCAGAGGATATTTTATGATATCCACAATGCAAAAAATGCTCACGGAGGTTGCTAAAGAAAAGTCTAACGAGGTAGGAAAGGCACTATCAGATAAGATCCCTGATTTTTCTAAACCTAATAATTCATCTTCAATTGAAAGTAAGGTACCCACTTTCAATTTAACAGCAAAAGAAATAAATAATAGTCCGGATCTACAGGATAGTGAACAATCTAAGATTAAAGAAGAAAGTAATTATTCACCTAACATTAATGAGTCAATTTCTTCCGTAGATGAATTAACTATTTATAATAATGTTCCACTTGAGGAAACAAAAGTAAATGATAAACCAGCATTATGTAGAAATGATATTGACTTAGATAAGCAAGATGATATGGGTAAAACAAACCTTGAACGAATGGAGAAAGGACGTCCGCCACTAGATGAAACAGGGACCCCGCTAGAGTTGCATCATATAGGGCAAGAAGCAAGCAGCCCTTTAGCTGAACTATCTCAACAAGAACATAGGGGCGTGGGAAATAACACAGTCCTACATGATGGCACTCAAGATTCAAAAATTGATAGAGCAGCTTTCCAAAAAGAAAAAAGTGAGTACTGGAAGGCTAGAGCTGAACAATTACAAACAGGGAATATATAAGATGAATCGAGTTGAAAAATATATTAATGAAAACACTAAGGATTTCTTAATAAAGGGTAGTACTCCTAAATCTGAAATTTCTGATGCCCAACTAAAATTAGGATTTTCGTTTGATTTCGAGTATACAACTTACCTTAATAATTATGGCATATTATCGTATGAGTCGATGGAAATTTTAGGTCTAGGAGTTCCTGATTCCTCTTATCTAAATGTTGTTACATCAACGTTGAAAGCAATTGCTGAGTGGGGACAATTCCCTCAGAATGCTGTTGTGCTTGAAAATATAGGAGAAGATAATTATGCCATTATGATTATGGATAAGGGAGTATTTCAATTCTCACCATCCTCACTAGATCTAATCACTAACACTTTAGAGAGCTACTTATTACTTCGATTTTCTGAGGTTGTATAATTTGTAGTAGTCCAGATTTGAACTGAATTATTTTCAGTTCAAATCGATTTACCATCAATTAATATCTCTAACTGTACTCTTCCAAAACATATTTATTTTGATAGCCCAAGTAATAATATTAGTAACATAAATTAGCACCTGAATATGGGTAGAGCGAGTTCATTAAGCTAATATTCGTCATCACCAGTTTGCTGGCTTAAACCTCCAAGTATCGATTTTAGTGCTTTTAAGCGTCTACGCTCCTGCATCTGTGAAAATTCAACAAATGGTTTTTGAGCACTTTCTTCTCCCGCAGGAGGTTTCAACTGTAGACGACTATCTCTTATTAGTACTTCATAGCCCCTTGTTTTTAACTCTGCGTACCCTTCTTTGGTTTCAGCAAATGCTTCTATCAAAGCAGTCAGTGGTAAGTCATATTGAAACGCTAACTTTTACCACTTAGTTCTCAGCTTTTGTGAGCCAAACTCATCCCTCCTGATGGACAGTTTAGAAAAAAGACATTACGAGTTCTGTTTGAATTTCAATCGTTACCCAGCTTTGTTATGCTCTGACTAAGGTCAGCTTAAAGTGCTTTCCATTGAATAGAACATTGTATTTTTTCAATTAAAACTTATTTAATTATTGACATAAATAAAGTTAATTGAGAATATTAATTTTCAATGGAGTGTGCTATTTACTTGAAATGTAAATAAAAAATCAAAGTGGAATTCCCCCCCCTTTATTTATATATATCTCCATATTGTTACACTAATTGATTAGAAGGACTCTAATTTTGTCTCAATTTTTTTCAAATGATTCTTTAAAAATAATATTAACTATATCTTTACTAACTTTAATTCTGCCTGCCTGTGGCGGAGGAGGTGGTTCATCGTCAACCCCATCTACACCTCAGCCAGTGCAGAATCAGTCTCCTTTAGTAAGTGCTGGCGTTAACCAAGCAGTAAATGAAAACACTGAGGTATCGTTGTTAGGCTCAGGCTCTGACTCGGACGGCACTGTTGTTAGTTATAGTTGGGCTCAAAGCAGTGGGGCTGACGTAATATTAAGTACTACTGACTCACTAGCACTTCATTTATGGCACCGGAAGTTACCAGTAACCAAGAATTTACATTTACACTAACGGTGACCGACAATGAAGGTGCAACTAAGGCCGCTACCACTAAGGTTAATGTTAATAATGTCAATATATTACCATCAGTAGACGCAGGCGCAGATCAAAGTGCTTTTTTAAATGATGAGATAATACTTTTAGGTGCCGGAAATGATGAAGACGGAAGTATTACGCAATACCGTTGGATTCAAACGGGTGGCACGAGTGTTACCCTAGCGAATAGTGATACCGCCTCAACTTCCTTTACTCCAAGCAACCTCACCGCAGACGAAACGTTAGTTTTTCAATTAACCGTTATTGACAACGATGGCGGAGAAGCATCAGATCCCGTAAGTGTTAATGTTTTTACGGATGCATCACCTGAGTTATCTGCAGATAAAACCCTCTTAGAAGTAGCGCAAGTTGGTGGCGGGCGAATAACATTTACTGCCATAGATGACTTAACGCCAGAAGGTGATTTATATAATAGCTTAACGTTTAAATGCACGCGTGAACCAAGTGAAAGCTTTGATTTCGTCATAAACTACAATCAGATAAGCTTTATTACGGATGACTCAAAGCCTAATTATGAAGAAGATTGCGTAGCCTCAGTGACCGATACGATTGGGCAAACAGCTAGTGTAACTTTTACCCTGAAAAAACTTGAAGATACGCCCGCCGAGATACTATCATTTGATGGTCCTCTAATATTATTGTCAGGCCAGACAGCTGAAGTAACAGTTATTGGCGATGGCAGTAAAATAGAATTACCACTAGAAGTGACGGACACTAATCACGACCCTGTTGAGGGTATGCTAACCGCTTCTTATGAAAACAATAAAATTACAATCATAACTGCAAACGATGCGATAATCCCTGATGAAGGGCTTGTAATTTACATTGTAGCGAATACAAGGTCTGAGCTAGGGTCAAGAGGAAGAGGTAATGTCCACAGTATTCGCTTAGTCAAAAGTACAACACCTTATGACAATTTAAATGTGGCTTTTGAAAGAGCTAAAAACGAATTTAAACATTCGCAAGATTATTACCATCTAAAAATGTTCACGCTTGATTATGCACAAAACAATCAACTAATCACTGTGGATGAATACGACGATGAGGTTGCTATAACTTATGCACCTTCAACACCATATGAGTTCAATCAAGTAGAAAGAGCGATTAATAATTTAATAAACTACTTACCCAGCGAAGTCACTGACTTAGCCGTCAAACTAAATAATGTTGATCCTAACTTCTATGAGTTTGATTATTTTTATTGGCAAACTGCCGCATTTATTGAACTTTATGGCAAAAGTAATTTTCCAGCGCAACCTGAATACAATAGTAAGAAGTTACTCAGCGACAATAGCTATTCAAACCTTGTAGGTGATACGGCTATCGGAGCTTACGTAGATGATGTTTGGGTGTTCAATACTGGCTATGAATATTTGCAAGCCGTAGTTGATATGAAGTATTGGCTAAATGGAAATGATGAGTTACAAGCCAGTAGCGCTGTAACCCGGGAAATGGCGATTCAACTGCGTGACCGCGCTAAAGATGATAAATTAAAGAGTGGTTTAGCAAATGACGTAAAGCAAGAACGATTAGTTTATCCACTTGGCTTTCGTTCAGAGAAAAAAATTACGCCACCAATTAAGGTAAATAAAAGTTCAGTGATGGCGCAAAGCAGCGAAGATCCAATCTTTAATGATCCCTACTTTAAAGACCAATTATGGATGAAAAATCAACCTATCTATAAAGGCGCGCAAAGCCTGTTAAAGTTAAAGGATACCTTCACTGAAACTCGTACCTCACGTATTGCTGTTATCGATGGTAACTTTATTCCGACCGATGAAATTAACTTTGTTGAAGGTTTTGATGCCGTTGAAATGGATAATGAGCCATTTGTGACTTTTGATGAAGCTCAAGCGGGTGATTATGCCTTTCATGGCATGGCAGTATCATCAGTTATTGGCGCAATTAGCAATAATAATTACGGCATTGCTGGTGCGTTATCAAACGTAGAAATAGTACCTGTTCGCGTTTTTGAAAATGGGCGATTTGGTAGTGGTCATGATGCCGCCAATGGGATACGTTGGGCTGCTGGCTATAGCTTTGAAGGTGTGCAAGACATTAGTTCACCGGTTGATGTTATCAACCTTTCTTTAGGGGGCGTCGGCGAGTGTAATAGCGATTATCAATCAGCCATTAGCTATGCGTTGGCAAAAGGCGTTATTGTCGTTGCTTCGTCAGGCAACGATAGCGATAAAGTTGCCAATGCGCCTGCAAATTGCCATGGTATTGTTGCTGTTGGTGCCAATGATATTAATGGTAACCGAGCTGATTTTAGTAATTACGACATCAATGGCGTTATTGACGCAAGTGCTGTCGGTGTTGAAGTCCCCGTTTTAGATATTGTTATTGGTGATACTGCCTTCGAGGAAAACTTTAGTTTGTGGAACGGAACGAGCTTTTCAGGTCCAATCGTAGCTTCAGTATTGGCTTTGATTAAACAAAACTTAGAAGGGGTTCCTAGTGCCCTTGCTCAACAACACATTAAAAATAGCTCAGGTGGTTTTAACCGGGAATGTGCTGATTGCGGGCCAGGAGTTGCCAATAGCGACGCCGCGGTGAATTCAGCTATTGCTCAACCGGTAAACGTAAAAGCTGAAATCGTCAATAAGTACCACGACTATACTGATGGGTATAAGCAAGGTTACTTGAAAGCGCAAATAGATAATGGAGCTGATGCTTGTAGCTGGTGGGGCGTTACGCTCGATAACGATATTGTGTTTGACGATGAATACGCATTAAAGCTTTCAAGTGGTACCCAGGGCTATGCTTTATCTGGTGTAGATAATCGATTCAATGATGGGGCCCTTGGTGATGTGACGCTGGAGTTATGTAGTGATAGTTCTTGTCTTGCTACCCTAGAAACCACGAACAATCTAACTAAACCTGGAATTTGCCAGTAAATAACCATTAAATGAAAGTAAACTAATAGACGTTTATGTTAATGAAAAACGTCTATTAGTTCATAACTTCATACACAACTATATCAACTAGACAAAATAAGAAGGTAAGCGTAGATTATATTATTTGGTCTACACCAATCATAACCTTGCTGTTTGCTTTGATTCGAGTAAGAGAAAATGAAAATTTTATAGTAATTTTGTTAGTAAATATAGAAGTCGTAATTTGTGATTTTGAGCTTTAATTAAGACGAATATCCCATTTAGAAAGGTTGAAAGCCATAGATAAAATCCACAAAAAAGGGAATAAAATTAAATGATAGTTTATGTTGATATGGATGATTCTCTGCGATTACAGCACAAAAATTGAGTTAGCTAAAATTAATAGCCCTGAAATAGAATTCCCCCAGAGCACAGCTAATTTTTTTAGACAGCTAAACCCTATAATCGGTGCAATTAGCTCAATTGAGATCTTGAGAGCAACAAGGGGCATTGATTTATATATCCTTACAGCACCTTCGACTAAGAATCCTCTCTCGTATACTGAGAAACGCTTGTGGGTTGAAGATCATTTTGATTATGAGTTTACTAAAAGACTGATTATTTGCAGCAACAAAGGATTATTAAAAGGCGATATACTGATTGATGATCATATAAGTGGTAGAGGGCAAGAAATATTTGAAGGTAAACTCATACACTTTGGTAATTGCGAATTCCCAAATTGGAAGTCTGTAATGAAAAAAATCCTGTGATTGATGAGCTCTACTATTCCTTGGAATTCATAAAGAGTCTAAGTGGTTAGATGCTATTTTTCGTATTACCAATTCTGCTTTACTCTCAAATTCCTCGTTGATTTTATTTATTGCCCGCTTTAGATGTTTAACGTTTATTGTCGTCATGGTTATAATCCTTAGAATATTAAGTAATTTGTATTAGTCCCCCTGTATTATCTAACAAAAACCAAAGTGGGTGATTTGTAAGTGACTGTTTTTAAAGGGGGAAGGTGGTTCTTGTCTATCTGTGTTGACTTACGCATTATCTTTTTACTATTTTAAAAGCGTGCGCTGTGTGAATTCTAGTGCATGAATTCTCGCGAAGCAGAAAAGTAGACAAGTTACTGTAGCAAACAGGTATTTGCTACAGTAACTATCGTTTTTATTGGGGTGTATCATGTGAAGTGCTTTTTTAATATCTAAACTTACAGCCTAATCTTTTTAGACTTATCGCTTCAAAACACAAATGACTTAGCTAGTCAGTGATTGAATGGCTAAGTCATAGATTAAGGTATTACTATTTCTTTTGTTTTTTGAGCTTGAAGGTGGATAGTTTGCCTATTGCTGGTTTTCCTTCACTCCCAAACATTTCGTTAATTTTATTTATTGCCTGTTCTAGCTTTGCAGCTTTAGTTGTATTCATTTCGTAACCCTAGATAAATATAGGCACTGCGGCTGAGTGCTTTTATAGTTTCTAACGAAAAGTGAAACGCGCAACTACTGGTGTGGTGGTTTAAGTTATTGTTTTATATCGTCTTGTTTAGCATGGTTGTCTGTTGCGCGTTTTCTTTTCTGCGTTATAGAGAGCATCTAAAAGGTCGTGTGTTGTTTGTAAATAATATGACGTCTCTTAAAGGTATACCCATTACGAACTGTTTGCTGTGCGTGTAACGATGTTCATTTAGGGGACCTTTACATGAACGATTAGGTCCGCTACTTTAGGTCTAAACCCTAAACGAACAAAAATAAGGATGTATCAATGACAGGGCAACGTATTTGCTATGCTAGAGTTTCAACAAATGATCAAGACACTTCCACTTAGATAGAACAATTACAAACGGCTGGCTGTTACCTGATCTTTCATGAAAAGGCTTCTGGTTGCTCTCTGAACCGAACACAGCGCAACGAGATATAAAATTTCATAAGGGATCGCGATACCGTAGTTATTACCAGAATCGACAGGCTCGCTCGAAGTTTGCGAGATCTACAAAACTTAGTGTATGACTTTCAACAAAAGGGTATCGCCATTAAAGCGACGGAGCAGCCCATTGATACCATCACATCAGCCGGTAAAGCTTTCCTGAACATGCTAGGTGTCTTTGCTGAGTTTGATAACAACATTCGCAAAGAACGTCAGATGGAGGGTATAGCGAAGGCTAAGACAAACGGTGTTTATAAAGCTCAAAAAACCAATCTCCGAGGACGTGAAAGAGGAAAATTTTCGCTTGCACAATGATGGCGCAAAGAAAGTTGAAATCATCCATCTGCTTGGGGTAGGGCGTACTAATGTATATAACACATTGAAGCAATATCATTGAGTAAATACGGCTCAAGTGACTACTGGTAGGGCATTGGGTGCAAAAGTATTGGGGATTCAGTGTTAGTGCATATTCTCATGCATCGCGATCACCTAATACCATCTAAGCCGATCACCTAATACCGGGGTATTGAGCGATCGGCATCATGGTATTACGCAGTTAGTTCATGACATAAGTCGTTTCGCTCGAAATATTGAAGATCTTATTCAGTTAATCCGATTTTTTAATAAAAAGACGTTAGTGTACATTTTTCGAAAGAAAACTTAATCTTCTCTGCTAGTTCATCAAACCCAATGAATAATCTTATGTTGACACTTCTTGGTGCTGTTTATCAATTTGAGCGCGAAATGTTATTAGAGCGCCAGCGTGAAGGGATTGCTAAAGCAAAACAGGCAGGAAAATACAAAGGTAAGCCAAATACAATTGAACGAGAATCGGTTTGGAATTTGTTAGATCAAGGTTTTTCTATTAGAAAGGTTGCTAGTGAATTATCTATAAGCCTAGTTAGCGGCCAGAAAATAAAATTTGAGCGGAAAAACAATAAATTTATTTAAAAAACACACTGATTGCTATTAAGGGTACCAAAAAGGCTTGCTTATCAGCTAATGAGCTCATTATCTATGTAGTAACATCTACTTAAGCTTCAAAAGAATAAATAAGCTTATCGGAAAATTAAAGTAGATACATTAACAGAAAAAGGATTAATCTTATTATGAAAAAATTCAACTCTTTATTTATACAGAACAAAACTAAAGTGAAATTGAATCGAGAGTATGGCTACAGACTAGTAAAAGAAATTAACAAAACGCGTGATTTGATAAAAGTGATGGGTTGTACAGAGACTTATAAACGTTGTGACATTATAACTTTCACGAATAAAAGTAACGTTGAAATGTTTCCTGCACTTGAGGATCTTTATATCACTGATCAATACAGTACAGTTTTCGAGCTTCGATTGGGAACAAATATTTGTATTGGTAAGCTAAACGGTCGCTCTTTAAAGCAGTTCATCAATGATCAAATAACAATTTGATATGAACAGTGGATAAATTTTGGGACGTATTATCTTGTTGTAACTAAGTACAATTATCGCTAATACGTCCATACTAAACTGAAAAATAATTGAATAGCAATTATAAGGGTTAGTAAAGATAAGTATCAGTTATATCTGGGCGAAAGTGTCCCAGCTCTTGCGAAACAACATGCTTTGCAAGCTCATAATCTTTCAATAATCTAAACAATGTTTTTAGGCGAAATTTAGCATAATCATGACGTAAACTATGAATTCCTGTTGACCAGCCAAGCCACCGTTTTGATGCAGAGGAAAAGGAGCTTGAGAGTGCTTTACCAAACGCTAAATCATAATGCTGTATGTAATTAATACCACGATCTGTTTTTTCAGATGGAGTTTCTAGCTTAAATGATTCCAGCTGTTCCACCATTTTTGAAGGAATCGCGATTTCTCGAATCAATCCACCTTTGCCTACCACAGAATACAAAACAAATTCGCTTGAGAAACCTAAAAATTTAAATTTTTGAGCTTGTAATTTAATGTTACTTAATACTCTAATACTCGCCGCTTGCTCTTCTAATTTACGTAATGTGAGAAGTTCATGTACTCGTATATTAGAAACTTGACAAATACGCACTGAAAAAGAATTTCTATCGGTGATGTGTGAACAAACTAAATCAATTTGTTCTGTAGTATATGTCCGAGTAAATCTAGGGATTATAGTTACATTTTTATAGTTTTTTACTAATAACTTAGGTTGTGGCTTAGTGCATTTACTTATATACGCGAGCCAAAAATTAAGCACTTGGCAGTCTCTTTCGACTGTAGCCTTAGAAAGTTCCATGCTTACTCTGTAGTTTATGAATTCATTTGCTAATTCAAAGTCAACATTCATTAATAAATTTTTAAGTGATGAAAATGAATCATCAATGACGTTAATTAAAAATGAATTTTCATTAACAAAGTCGGCAAATTGGTACATTGAAGACATACTATCTTGAGCTGTGCCGATAGAACCAATAATTTTATTTTTATGTGCTCGTTTACATTGTCGAGAGATAAAGTTATCTATTTGTGAGTTACGAGTTCCCAATGTTTATTTCCTTAAAGTACTTATTTATATAATTTCTTACTGTGCTGTATGAGATGTTGATGTTCTTTGATTTAGCGAAGATATATGCTTGTTGATAATTTTCACATGATATAAATACTGATAATAATTGATCTCTAATAGGATCTAGCTTTGATCTATAGCTAGCACGCTTACGTCTTGTTCGGGCCAATTCTAGAACCGCGTTGATTTCATGATGAAGTGCGGCTTCTTTATCTATATCCATTGTTAGTTTAATTGATGAAATATTAATTGAATTAACAATTTTTCTAAGATAATTACCATCGATATTGATCCTTTTTTTAACTCTTAACAACATTGCAATATTGCTGTACTTATGCTTTTTTGATAAAAGAAAAGTAATTTCAGCTTTATATTTTAATACTCTATTTTTCTTCATCGTTTGCCTCATTATTTATATTTTATTTTGTAAGATGTATCTAATTTATTTCTCTCTTAATAAAGAAGATCGATCAATGAAGTTTATCGTTGATCAAGTCGCATTAAATTCACGATAGATAATTCTGAGATATTGCTAATATCTAGATAATTAAAGAAAGCTTTTTTGTTATTCGTGATTTTTGATAGCGCATAGCGCGAAGATTTTAGCTAGAAATAGCTAAGTTTTACTCTGAGAAAAGTAAGGGTATATAAGATAAAAATTCAAAAAAGAGAATTTTATAGATCGATAAAAACATCAATATACACAGCAAGCATAATGAAATACCTGCTTTTAGTTCTGCATGTAATTGCTAGTTTCAATTAAAAATACATTAATTAATAGCTATTAGCATATTAATTAATACTACTTAAATTGAGGAAATATATATAAATTGAAATCTTGAATTTTAAGATTCAAGTTAACAATAAATATAATTAATGGTTAAATTATTAGCTGTTTTACTGAATTAACAGTTTGTTGCAATGATAAAGTCAATATGAACATTGCACTTTAAATTGCGTGTTAGAGCATCGTTGATGCTCAATGTTGTATTTTTAGCATCACACTAAAAATTGTTGTTTTCTCATTTTTATGGTTTGAGATACCTT
Source organism: Colwellia sp. BRX8-9 (assembly GCF_014077245.1). Classification (NCBI taxonomy): domain Bacteria; kingdom Pseudomonadati; phylum Pseudomonadota; class Gammaproteobacteria; order Alteromonadales; family Colwelliaceae; genus Colwellia; species Colwellia sp. BRX8-9. The sequence continues at coordinate 12,148 of NZ_JACGVN010000030.1, read as the reverse complement.
TATTAAAACTAACAAAATCAAAATTATGCATGATGCAAAAATTTTAGCTCCTACCGACTTGATTAAAAAGTGGCTGGCTTTGTTGATTCATTCAGTTTTTGATTCCAGTAAAATTATACGTGAAAACTTTGAATATGCAAGCAGAATAAGCTAAAGTTTGTTCTTTAAGATGTTGTTTTTTAAGTTTATTGTTGTTGTCGGTATGTTGTCGGTATGTTGTCGTTGCTCTGTCTGTTTATTTTTAAGCTGATTTTAATCAATATTTTTAAATATGCATAGACGGTAGAGTTTTTTATAACTAGTTAATAGTATTTAATAACATATAGGTTTAATGGGTAGGTGTTTTTCAGACTAAATAGTTGGAAACAATTACATTCTAAAAATTTAAATGTAAAAAATCAATTTTAGTTTTTTTATGTGCCTGATAGTGCCTGATACTTTGTTTTTGCATGGTCCAGAGGTGTTTTATTCGGGCTGACATAGCCGAATATAATTTCATATTAAAAATAATCAGGGTTTTAATTAAAAATGATTGTTAATACTGAATGAATATTATTTTTTTTATGTGACCAATAACGTCTATTAGATATTGTACTACCTGATGCATAGGTGATTTCTCAGGCTGACATAGCCGAAAATATTTATTAAATTTTCAGATTATTAATAAGGTCATGGATGTATACTGTGAGCATGAAAGGAAAGATTGGACGGTCAGGTTTTGGATAAAATACTCACTGAAGTTAGTGCTCGTATTAACTATAAGTGAATTGATAGTTTTATTTATAATAGTAAAGAAGTTGAGTTGTGTACTAAATCGTTAAAGCTCAAACAAATTCTGAATAAAGTAGAACAAAAAGATTGGTAACAATCTTTTCACAAGTCCAAGTTGTAGGATGGAACAGGCGTTATCATTATCATCAAAGTTTGGAATCGAGGTTTTGTTGACGAAGCCGGAAAAATAACTATTATCAGCCCCGCTGAAAGGGCTAAAATAATCATCAATGCCTACTATGAAATTAAAGACGCGGCATCTTCCTGTTATGACTACCTGTCAAAGTATGAATTTTTCGGTGGATCAGCTGAGACTATCGGTCAACACATCATTACTGTCGAACACCCCAATATAGATATAATTGTTAAAAAAATTTTATCTGCGGCAATTCAATTTGTTGATAACAAAATTAAATTGACCATAAACATTGTTCTTAGTGACCAACCGAAGGTTTTTCATTTTTTATTTGATTAAGTTTATGTTATATAAGTTTTTTGCTTTTTAGTTTATTTAAAATATCTATTAATTTTGGGCTATTTTTGTAATCTAAAATTAGTGGAAACAAATGAGCTTCTCGTTGCTCATCATCTAACCCTGTACGAGTTAGTTTCAGTAAATGTTGAATGTTACACACTTTACATTCAACAGTTTTACTACCATCTATCATGCCATAGTCTTCTTCTACTGATTGGACTTGTTTAGGTGTTAATTGAGGATGTGGCTTAAATACCAATTCTACAGTGTTATTCCACTTTTCATCATTCTCTAGTAAACCTGCACTGCAATATTCTAGCTCGGAAATTTGATACTTATTCATTCGACTTAAGACAAAGTCTCTATATCGTTCTTCTCCAACAACATAAGCTCTAACGTGCCAGCGAAAGCCATTGTGAATTAAAGCCAATGGTTGAATGTTGTATGAAGCCTCCTTCTTTCTTAAGCCAGAATATTTAATGCTCAACACCAGCTTTCCTGTTATAGCTCTGTTGAGTTGTCCCCATAGTTTAATGTTTGGTGCTGTTAAGAAAGGTTGAGAAATATATTCAATTTGATGAAAGGGGCTTTCTTCACCTTTACTTGCAATAAGGTCTTCTACGTGTTTTTGATAAGCAAGAAGTTCGTGAGATTCGGTAGGTAATAATTTAGGTTCAAATACGTCGGTAGGTAAAAATCGTTTCAACTTATCACAATATCTAATATTCCCTATACATTCCTCTTCATAGGCTTTTATGTCTTTTGTCTGTTGTGCTCTTTTTATACCGAAGAATAAATGAAGATAGTTCTTTCTGAATTCGCCTAATAATAGTAAACACAACTCTAAAAATTTTAATCGTTCTTTAATTGTATCTTTCATTTTATCAACTTCCAGAGTCACTTATATCCATATTGTAATCACTTTTTAAAGTATATGAAATAAAACAGTGCCATTTAATAGCATTATTTGTTGACAGAAATTAATTTGATGGTAAAGTATGACGGTGCTACTAAGTGGCACTGTATGAAATACGCGCTGATTTACACACAACTTGCGGGCGCATAACTTAAACAGCTAAAAAGTGAGAAAATAATGGAACAAGTAATACTAGAATATTTTTGTGGTGATGATGAATGGACAGAGGAACAAAGAGAGAAATTACCAGAAGTTATACTTAATGCTAATCTAGAATATCCTGAACAGCATTACTTAATGCCTGTATCGGATAGTAAGCTTGATATTGAGCAATTACTAAAAGTAATAAAAGATTGGGAAGAAGCTGTAAACAGTACGGTTGATTGGTTTGTGCAAGGCCAAAATGATCGAGCAGCTATTCACTTGATGAAAGTACTTAAGCCATTGAATGAAATGGTTAAGCTAAACCCTGTTAAATACAGTGCTACGGCGTTAATTAATGAGCCAAATTTAAGAATGCCACGTGATGCTCGTAATGATTTTGTCCGTAAACCTACCGTTCTTCATCTTGCACTGCTTGCTATCGCACTTAACCACCACATAGACGATGAAACACTAACGCCTTTATTTGAAGAAAAGTTGGCCTCTGTTATTCTGTTAGGTATATCAGGTGGTGGTCGTTCTCCAGAAGATTTATTGCTGTGGTCTATTCAAATCCTCTCTGTAGCAGGTACTTTCACTCTTATAAAAGAACGTTTTTCTAAAGAGAAGTATCTCAATTGGATATATAAATTAACCGAACATTGTAAAAGTATTAAAACTCGTGAAACTGATGAACTGCATCCGATGAGTGTTGGTTACGTTAATACTAATAGTAAAAACTTAGCTGCATTTGGTATTGAAAACTTAACCCAAAGTATGGAGCCAATGTCTCGCCTTAGGTTTCATCATGAGAGAATCAGTGATTATGAAAAATCTATTCAACGGTCCCTTTTACTACAGCAAATAAGTAAAACATACAAAGCGAAAGTTTTTGATTTAGCGAAAAGCTTTATTACTGAAAATCATGAACAACTTCTTCAGTTAGCTGAGCAACTTCGACCTAAACACCAAGTATTTTCATCAAAGCGTCATGAAGTCTTTTTAAAGCCTATATTAGCAAGCAAAATCACAGGCTTTGAAAGCCAACTCCCCTCGTTACTTGAGATAGTTCCCGAAGGTCGTTTTTATGACATCAACCAACATGTTGAAGAAACAAAAGCTTTCTTAAAACACCAGGATTTTATTGGTATGGGTTGTGGATTCTTCGATTGGAAAAATCTATTTGAAAAGGCACCTGAGCATACAAAAATTTATATTCGACATGTTGCAATGGAGCAAGACTGTGATTTAGGCATTTATTTACAGTTAGTGGTGAGTTAACTGTAAATATATTCGGTTATTTATCTTTAACATCTAGGTAGTAACCGTCATCAGCGTAAAAGAACAGTTCGCCATCGGTTAATTGATAATCACCATTAACGTGATTCACATCCTGCCAAAAGGTAGAGGTTTTAGTGAGCTGTTCTTTTAAATCAAGTAGTTCAGGCGTATTTAAAATACTAGAGACTTCTTCGCTACTTAATAATGGAATAAAGAGTTGCCCGTAAGTTTGTTTATTCGTTAGGTCGCTATCAAGCCAATTTTGTCCAAAATATTTGGTAATAGTGCGAGGGATTTTTTTAACATCTGGGTGAAGTTTCGCATCTTGGTACTGTGTAATTTGAACAACGTTTGCTTTACCAGCAAACCTAATAGTACAAAGTAAATCATTAGACGTTGCATACTTTAGCGCCAGCTCTTTAAAGGGAGATGCGCACACCGTTAGGCGACGAGTAGGCATGGTATCAGGGCGTAACCATTCCCAGATATTATCAACCAGGTAAGGTACATTGCTAGGAGCACGTTTAGTTTTTTTATGATGTTTTAAATCTGGTGAATATGACTCTTTTGAAAGACTACGATAAATATTGGCTGTCATGTTATTAGCTATTCCCATTGAATGTTGATTTATTGATAATGCGTTATTTCATAATGAGTTGACAAGTTTTTTATGTATTAACTTTTATTGAAGAGGTTAGGATTATGAGATATGTTTTAGACTTGAATTCACTTAAGCTTATTGAGATTAGTATTGATAGAAAATTTGTTGTGTCAGAGTTTGTTGAACCAGGTCAACAATCGAAAATTTACGTTGCAATAGAAAGGTTAAAAGCCAAATTAATGCTTTCTAACTCAAAGCCTGTCGCTATAACTGAGAAAGGGTAACTTAAAATGCAAGAAGATACAGGCTTAACTGTTTATATTGGTGTCGCCAAGAGTTGCAATAAGCAGGTTACTGAATATGTTCTAAAAAGTTGCGACCAATTAACAACGTTGAATGTTAATGGAGGAAAGCTCATTTTAGTGGAAGAAGGTGAGTTGAATTTTCATAGTGCTGTTTATGTAATAAAAGTAGAGGCAGATGATATTGTTATTACCCGAGATGATGATGCTTTTAAGGTAAGCTTGCTCAATAAAGAGCAACTTAGTGAACTGTTATATGCACTAACTTCATCGTGGTTTTTAGCAAACCTTGTTGGCCATGATTATGCCGATTACGTTTCTTGTTTAAAAATGAGTAGTAGCTTGAAGTTAGATATTGTTGATATGAACAATGCTGACGATTTGAGTTCATTTTTATCTGTAAAAGATCTAGGTAAAACTCCTACCGCCATGACTTGCAATATTGAGGCTGTTGAGAAAAATCTAACACTGGAATGGTTTGAAAAAATAGGAAGTGTTCTAATTCCGTTTGTTGATGATGAAACCTTCTTTGTTATGAGTTTGTCATCAAGAGCAATTCAGCAGTCAAAAAGTAAAATTTATTTAACCTATTTTAATAAGTGAATTTGATATGAATGAATTTAAACAATGGTTTGAACAAAAACTTCACTCACTTGGTGTAACTAAACTCAACTTAGTAGAGCAGGTAGGTTATATAAACACTGCAAAAGGTTTGAGAAGGTTGAATGAGTTTTTGGAGCAACCTCAAAAAACTCATAATGAGTTTATTAAAGCTATATGCTTAAAGTTAAGTTTAGATATGGCTGAATTAAGCGAAAAAATAGCAGAGAGAAAAAAAACAATTACTCCAAATCCTACGCCATTTATTCAGTTAATTTATCCTCGACTAGATTGTATTAGGCCACTATTTCATCAAGGCTGGTTAAAAGGGTTGCTTCGAGAAGAGGTACCTGAAATTATTCAGAGACTTCCTATAGATGAAAAGAATAAACAACTAGAGAATTTGTTCAATAAAAAGTTGGCGTCATTAGATGATGACTTATCACGTCATATTACAGGCTTTATCTACTCGGCTGCAAAAGAATAAACGTCCACACTTTCGGTAGTTTGTTATGGCTATACGTTTGATGACACCACCGGAACTTTCAACATTAGATGAATAGAAAGCTTATTGTACATTTCTTCATTTGTAGAAGATCAAAATCGTTTTAATTTAGCTGCTTTAGTTGAGTATTTAATAGTGGTTAAAGTTTGAATTACACATAGGGAAATAAATAGCATGAAGAATCAAAATAAAGTTATTGAGAATAAGTTTTTTTGGCTCCCTTTAGACCAACGAAAAAGTAAGTATGGTGGGGCGATGGCTCCGAGAAAGTCAGAATTAAGAAAACCTTTATTATGGCTAACGCGTAAGAACGAATCACTCTATCTAGTGAACGGATCTGATGAAATCCTTGATTCAATTGTCATTACTAATGGTGGGTGTAGCACTAATGATGGCGATGGTATAACTGGTTTGACGGATCAAGGAGATGAATATAAAAATATACAGCCTAATACTGGAATAAAAGTAGATCGATTGGATGCACTTCAAGATTGCGATTTATTAGCTCACATAAGTTTAAGAGTTAAATCATCAATCCTTGGTTGCATTGACATTAGCTCAACATTAGGGAGAAATAAAATAAAGGAAACAGTTCTAATTTGGGACACAGGAGAAGGTGAAAAATATGTCAGTGTAAAAAAGGTAAGCTAAGAGTCTCTGCAGTAATTATGGTGGCGGCTAATGATATTAATGAGTAGGAGTTTGTATTATCAATTCAATTTTTAAAACAATAATAAATAAAACACGTCACAGAACTGGTGATAAGTATGACAGTTTTTTTAGAGCTATCAATGAACGAAGATAAATTTTCAGTGGAAGTTCAGGATATAGGCTCACCTATCACCATTATGGCGATACATGGTGGAAGAATAGAGCCAGGGACAAGTAATATAGTTAAGGCTATTGCCGGGAGAGACTTTAATATTATTGCTTTAATGGGGAAAAGTTAAAGAATAATTGGGATTTACATATAACTAGTGAGTTATTTGATGACCAAGAAGCCTTGGCTTTAGCATTACGCTCAGAATTAGTTATAACTATCCACGGTTGTGTAGGGCAAGGTAAAGTTGCCTATACAGGTGGAAATAATAATGAATTACGATTGAGATTAGAAAAAGAACTCAATGGAAAAAGCATTCAATCACGAATTCATCCTAGATTTCATGGAAAAGGAATCAATAATATTTGTAATAAAGTAATAAGTGCATTGGGAGGAATTCAATTTGAACTAACTGGTTGGTTACGGTGTTTTTCGTTGTTCAAACGCCGTCTATTTATAAATACGGTTAGACAAGTTTTGTTGTCACAATAGATGTAATTATTTAATGGCAGAGATTAAACGTGATTCAAACTTTCCAATACTCAATTCATCGACTCCCTTTAACTTAACAGGAACAATGCTTAATTGACCGCTATCTACCCAGAAAAAAGCATTTTGATTGAATATATCGGCAATTTCAAAAGCGGCTTCTTTAGATACATTAATAACATAACTTATTTCTTGATGGAACATATCAGGCGAACAACCAATAATAGGGTGGGATTTTTTTATATTCTCGTCTTTTAGAGAAGAGCTACCTAAAAGCAGAGTCTGTTTGTTATCAGTTAAATGTTTCCTAAGACCTGCGTCATATAAGCTATTAATATTAGCATTGCTAATAGCACCTTCTGGGTTATGAGCTGTAATGATGGCAAATGATCGTGGAAATTCAAATTTTTCGACTACAGAAAACATAGTTTTAGCGTATAGCTGCATAACCTCTTCACTATTTTTCATATGGTTTATCCTGTTTTTTAAGTTTTCTTATCTGTTTATTAATATTACACCAAGAAGAACTCATAATCGTGCCAAGTAAATTGTTTGTGAATTTAAATTCAATTATGTTCGACTTACCTTTGGTCTTTCTACGTTTATCTTAAGAAATTTATATTAACAAATACAGAAACATAAATAAGTACTAGCTTGCTTTTAAGGTACTTAAGTTTCAGTCCCATCCAATTTTTATTGTAGTTCATCAAAACACAAGGCGAGCACAGACACATAATGTCCGCTTTATCCTTATGATGACTTTATCAATTCGACTTGTGTATGGATTCATCACATATGTTTTGTCGATTTATTTGATATAAACAAGTAATTAGGAGAGCAGCATGAATAAAGTAATTCAAACAATCTACGCAGTTAAAGTATTGGAAAGTCTTGGTGCAATCGAAAGGCGTAGCAATAAAATACCACAAGCAGAACTACAGCTTGCGCCAATGTTACATTGGGTTGTGAATTTTTTCGCTTGTTATGGTTGTATGGTAATGGGAATAATTTTGTTTGCATTTTCGCCTTTGGAAAGTGTTAAGTCTGGAGCGATTATTAGTCTTTTGATTTTTTTGTGTTTCAGTATTAAAGAGTGGTATGAAATGTGGGAAGACAGGGCCGAAGAAATACGAGTGCTTCATATTGCAGAAGTATACAGTTGGAAAGAGTTATCAGAAGCCGAAATGCATAAACTTGCTTTGAGTATTAGCAACAGACCGTCACATGTTTTGCTAAGTTATATCCTTTACTTTGTTCCGCATGCCTTATTTTCAGCACATTTTTATTCAATGTTCTGAATGTTTACAAATAGCAGTATTTATAAAGCTAATTTATTAAACAAAAGGTGGCAATATGCAAATTTCAAATGATGTAGCTAGAGCAGAAATACTGAGTTTTTTTAAGGTTAGAGCCGAAGATAAGCAAATTAACAATGTTGAAGAATATGAGAAACATTTATACAAAGTCATTGTTCAGCACTTGAATGTCTTTAGTGGGGAAGACTTGTTAGAACAAGAGCTAACTGAGAGCAAGCTGGAAGAATTTGAATACCTTACATGGGTGGCAGCAGTTGAGTGCTACGAAATCAAATATGACTTACCTAGAAGGTTAAGCCAATTGAGATTTGACTTAGCTCTTAAAGTTAATAAAAAACATAAAAATGTAAATTTGATTGATTTGAATAAAGATATCATTGCCTTGAAGTCTCGTTTACCTGCTGAATATAAAACACTAAGCTCTTACAATGAATATGAATTCCATTTATATAAATTTATTAGTGAAAATTTTTCAGGTAACAAACAAGCTGATTACGATAAATGTTATTGGGGCGACTTAGTAAGGCAATATGAGTTAGAAAATAGATTACCATTAATTTCTCGTGAATTAATTGGTTTAGAGAGGTATCGCGGAATTCGAAGACTAAGACGCAAAGCGTCTTAGTGATGCGTATGATTATTTTAAATTAGTTAGTTTATAACAACGAATAGGCACTTATGAATACAGTCAATAATCAAGTACCTGAAGATTACATGTTATATGGCATTAAACCTGAATATCAAAGCGAAGTTAATGTATTGCTTGCCACTACGGGAGTGCTCAACAGTGTATCTGGCATGCATACGCTGATAATAAGCAATTGCACGGTAGAAACAGGCGTACATTCAACAATGAATACACAACGTTTTGTTTATCAGGCAACCGTTGTCAATATGAATGAACAGCAAGTTAAAATTATGAAAGCACAGGGTGTACCTAATCAATGCTTTGAATACTTTTGTCATAAATTTTCACAGGTGCTTAAAAAGCATCAAGATACAATTTATATTAAACAACATAACCCCATGACATTAAATGAATTGTTACGTTAGTTCAGGTCATTTAATTAATCAGATGACAACACATTTGTTATTCAACTTATAGAGAACTTTTACATGAAATTTAAAACTGTTAATCATTTAACCCCTATACAACAACAAGTAGACAGTTGGATCAATAGTATAGGGATTCGGTATTTTAGTGAACTTACTAATCTTTCAAACTTAATTGAAGAAACGGGGGAGGTCGCTCGCTTAATTGGCAGAGAATATGGAGAGCAAAGCTTTAAAAAGGGCGAAAAGCCTGAATGTATTAAAACTGAGATTTCTGATGAGTTATCAGATGTATTGTTTATTTTGATATGCCTTAGTAATCAACTAGGCATAAATCTAGATGACTCATTTATTAAAAACATGGACAAAAAAACCAAAAGAGATACTAAACGACATGAACTCAATAAGGGGAGTTTTTGTGCAGATCATAAACATTTAATACTACGAAATAATAACGCTAATCATTTTACACATATTCAACAACAGGTTGATGCTTGGATTGAAGAGATAGGAAAAGGTTATTTTAATGAATTGACTAATCTTTCTAATTTGAGTGAAGAAGTTGGAGAAGTCGCTCGATTAATTGGTAGAGCATACGGAGAGCAAAGTTTTAAAAAAGACGAAGAACCAGAATGTATTAAAACTGCCATTGCTGATGAGTTAGTTGATGTATTGTTTATCGTCGTTTGTTTAGCAAACCAGCTTGATATTAACTTAGATGACGCCTTTGCTAAAAATATGGATAAAAAGACCAAGCGTGATATTACCCGCCATAAAAACAACAGTAAATTGAACTAAGGGGTTTTAATATGAAAAGTGCTATGACTAACGATATAGGGAATACAAATGTAATTAACATGCTAAGCCTTTGGGTTACTCCTGATATGTTGCAAGACAAAACACTCTTTGGTGAAATCAAGGCCGTAATTAAAAAATTAAGTGAGTCATCTTATCAGTTATCTGAACGTGAACTGTTTCTCACTCAAGAGCTTATCAATGGACTTTTAGAGGCAACTTTAGCATCATTTGATAAAGCTGATGATTCGCTAAAAGAGGAACTTTCCTTGTCATTAAAAGAAATATTAGAATTTCAGTCATTATTGGTAACTAGTGCCAATAGTCACTAACTTTGTACTCTATTTTCTATATTAGACAGGTAATGTCTGGGGTCGTGTTTACAATGAACATATAAATCATTATTGTTGAGGCTGCGATGGAATATATTACGGTGTTTTTTGGTTCGTTATTAACGGTTTACATGTTGGGTATAAACTCTCAGTTAGTTCGTGATAAAAATTGTATTGGGGCATTTTCTTTAGCATGGTTCATTTCTTTGTCTAACATGCTTTATATCAAAGTGTTTGTAATGAGTGATGAATTTATGCTGACTTATCTGTGCTCGGCATTAGGTAGTGGTATAGGGATTGTTTTATCAATTGTTACTTATTCAAAGGTTGAGACTTACTTAAAGAAGAAATCAATTTTATCTAATAATAATCATGCTATATAAGGAAGTTTTATGTCTGGAAAATATAATGAATATAAAAAACAGTTAGTCGAATTGATAAAAGTAGGTCAATCAAACCAAGTTGATTTTGAGTATATTTTAAAAAGTTTACAAACCAAGCATACTTTAAACGCTGCATTTATAAAGGGGATACGTCGTGAAATTGAAGAGCTTAGTAAAAACTATTTATCAGAAAAAGATGAGCCTCTTCTAGTTATTGCTTTTACAGGAGGTAAGAAAACGTATTATTACTGGCAAGATGAAAATGCTAAAAATTTAGTGCTTGATGAATTAATTCCTGAATTTAGTAGTGAAGCAAGGGCCATGGCAATTAACTTTGTACAAGAACAACTATCAGAGTTTTTACCACCTAAGTATATTGATGAACTACGATATGATTTTCGCCACTCTGAAAAACTACTAAGAAAAAAAGGTGTTTTTAGGGATAAATTAAATGCAGCTAAGCGTAAGCTAGATTTTCACCCTGCGGGGTTCGCAATAACACCCATTGAAGCTGATTGTGATAAACAGTATGCCTTTATATTTGATTGTTTAGAAAATGAAATTGCATTTACTGCTCAGTATGACTCTATTCATAATATCCCCAAAAAATTAACCTTATCTCCTCAAAAAATCACCTATTTAAACCATCAAGTAGTAGTGTTGTGCTTGATGCATGAAGAGAATGAATTGAAATTTTTTGAAATTACTAGATTGAAAAATGTAGCCGTTTGTAGTTCAAAGGAATATATACAAAAGTCACCAGATTATTTTGAATCAAAACATACCCTAAAGGCACGGGTTCACACGTGGGTGAAAAATTACTTTTCTCGAGTGCAGATTGGGCACGGAAAAGCTATGAAAATAATAGATCAGGAAGATGAGCATTCTTGGATTATTGAAATAGAGATAATGCTTGGTAAACATTTTAACAATGACAAGCCGGATCCCTTTTACTTCGCTAATTTTCTAGGACAGTTTGCAGACTCTATTGAAGTGCTTGAACCCGATTGTTTAAGAAGTGAGATGATAAGGCGAGCAAAACGAAATTATTCAATTTATTTGGATGACTGTAGTGACAACATTGAAACGATATCTAAAAGCCCATTTGAAATGACAGGAGAAAAATAAGCCAGACACTTTTTGGATTAGTTAGTGCTTATAATTCAATCATAATAAATATTTAAGGAAAAATTAAATGACTAAACCTCGTTACTTAACTAAATCTCGTTTCAAAATGGCAACTGAATGCCCAACCAAGCTTTTCTATACCGGTAAAAAAGAATACCCAAATACCATGCTTGATGACCCATTCTTAGCAGCCCTTGCTGATGGTGGTCATCAAGTTGGCGAATTAGCTAAGCAGTATTA